>CP136052.1:3160000-3460000 GCA_032620915.1 Oscillospiraceae bacterium NTUH-002-81 | reverse complement strand
TGGTGTTATTTTATGCTATGACGAGCTGCAAGGATAAACTTTCTTGTGGCTCTTATTTTGTTTTGGAGGTGCTTTATGAATAGTGCAGAACAGATAGTTACACATGATTCACTCCGTATAGTGTCGGTTCCTTTTGGTGAAATCTATACGTAGTAAACATTCACCGAACCGACTTTGTATCGTATGACATGCAAAGGAGGATAATATTTATGTCAATGATTAAAATTGAAAACCTTACGTTTTCATATCCGACAAGTTATGATAATGTTTTTGAAAATGTCAGTTTCCAGGTTGATACCGATTGGAAGCTTGGTTTTGTGGGCAGAAACGGACGAGGTAAAACAACCTTTCTGAATCTTCTGCTTGGGAAATATGAGTATAGTGGAAAAATCCTATCATCCGTACAGTTTGATTATTTTCCTTATCCCGTTTCAGATAAGAATCGTATTACAGAGGATATATTGCAGGAGATTTGCCCACTTGCGGAAGAATGGGAACTTATGCGAGAACTTTCTTATCTTGATGTTGATGTCGATGTGCTTTGGCGACCTTTTGAAACACTTTCCAACGGAGAGCAGACAAAGGTTTTGATTGCCGCTCTTTTTCTTAATGAAGGGCATTTCCTACTGATTGATGAACCTACCAACCATTTGGATGCCAAAGCGAGAAAAAGTGTGGCGGCATATCTGAAAAAGAAAAAGGGATTCATCTTAGTTTCTCACGATCGTCGCTTTCTTGACGATTGTGTTGACTATATTCTATCGATTAACCGAGCGAATATCGAAGTGCAAAGAGGAAACTTTTCATCATGGATGTCAAATTTTGAGCGACAGCAAGAATTTGAACTGGCTCAGAACGAACGTTTGCAAAAGGACATCAGACGATTACAGCAGTCGGCAAAACGCGCTGCAGTATGGTCTGAACGTGTAGAAGCTTCCAAAATTGGGGCAGCAGATAAAGGTTATGTCGGTCATAAAGCCGCCAAAATGATGAAGCGTTCAAAATCTATAGAAGCGAGACAACAACAGACAATCGAACAAAAATCAGCATTGCTGAAAAATATGGAAACCGCAGAAGCCCTCAAGATACAACCGCTTAATTACCATACAGATTTGCTTGCATCATTATCGAATGTAGTAGTTTATTATGATGGCATTTCAGTTTGTGAACCCGTTTCGTTTGAAATAAGACAGGGAGAACGCATTGTGCTTGATGGAAAGAACGGCAGTGGCAAAAGTAGCCTGTTAAAGTTGGTAGTCGGGCAGTCCATAGATTATACGGGTACAGTAACACTTGGCTCTGGGCTTGTAATTTCTTATGTGCCACAGGATACATCGTATTTATGTGGAACCCTTTCCGAGTTTGCAGAAGAAAACAACCTTGATGAAAGTTTGTTCAAGGCAATTCTTAGGAAAATGGACTTTGAGCGTGTACAGTTTGAAAAGGATATTAAAGACTTTTCTGGCGGGCAAAAGAAGAAAGTCCTAATTGCGAAAAGCCTTTGTGAAAAGGCACACTTGTATGTATGGGATGAACCGCTCAACTTTATTGATGTGTACTCACGTATGCAGATTGAACAACTCATAACGGAGTTTGCCCCGACCATGCTCCTGGTAGAACATGACAGTGTTTTTCGAGATACTGTGGCAAGTAAAATTGTGAATATCTAAATTGGTTCTTCCGCAATTTTACGTTTTTCGCTTTAATAAAAATGGAGAATGCTGATTTACACTGGCATTCCAGTATTGAAAAATTACAAAATACGGATAATTGCGTAAGAACCTCTAAATTAAAATAATTGTATGGGTTAATTCCAGCTTTACAGAGACTCAAATTCCAGTTTGTAGAATTAAGAAAATCGTAATTTGTGGAGGTAAAATATAGATGAATCAAGGTAGAATTATTGTAATCACAGGTGCGCCGGGGACAGGAAAAACTACAACGGCATCTGCTGTTGCAAAAGAATCAGATTTGGAAAAGTCTGTGCATATGCACACAGATGACTTTTATCATTATTTGAGTAAAGGGGCAATACCACCGCATTTGCCAGAATCAAATGAGCAAAATTTGATTGTCATTGAAGCGTTTTTAGAAGCTGCGAAGCGATATGCTCGTGGTGGATATGATGTAATTGTTGACGGTATTATCGGACCGTGGTTTTTAAAGCCGTGGCAAAGTCTTGTTCGGGAACATTATGAGGTGCATTATATTATTTTAAGGGCAAGTAAGGAAGAAACCTTGAAGCGAGCTGTTGAACGCTCAAAGTTAGACCGAAAGACAAATATCGAATTGGTAGAAACCATGTGGGAGCAATTTTGCAATCTGGGAATATATGAATCGAATGTTATAGATACGACCACTTATTCCATTCAAGAAACTGTTTCCGCAGTACAAGAAAAAATCGCAAGTAGGGCAGCGTTGTTGTCTTAGATTGTTTTGGTGCAATTCCAGTTTGTTAGCTTTACATCGGGTCAACTTGTCCCGAACTTTTACAACTAAATACCCGCCGCTCACACAGTGGCACACCGAGCAGGAAATCTGAAAAAGGTCTCCTGCTTTTTTTCTGCCCAAAATGAGGTGGTAAAACGCCACCCCATCCACCAATTAGCGAAAGGAGGGACACGAAATGCCTTGTCCACACAACGAAATCACGATTGTTCAGCGCAGCCAGCGGCAGTCTGCGGTTGCCGCCGCTGCTTACCAAAGCGGCGAAAAGCTGTTCTGTGAATACGACCAGCAAGTAAAGCACTACCCGGAAAAGCGTGGTATCGTCCACAATGAAATCCTGCTCCCGGCAAATGCTCCACAGGAATATGCAGACCGCAATACTTTATGGAATGCCGCCGAAGCGGTGGAAAAGCAATGGAACTCCCAGCTTGCAAGGCGGTGGGTGCTTACCATTCCCAGAGAGATACCGCCCGACCAGTACGCTGTCCTTGTACGGGAGTTTTGTGAGCAGCAGTTTGTTTCCAAAGGAATGATTGTTGACTTTGCCATCCATGACCCCCATCCGCCGGGACACAATCCCCACGCCCATGTCCTGCTCACTATGAGGGCAATGGACGAACATGGGAAATGGCTTCCCAAGAGCCGCAAGGTTTATGACCTTGACGAGAATGGGGAACGGATCAAACTTCCGTCCGGCAGATGGAAAAGCCACAAGGAGGATACGGTGGACTGGAACGACCAGAAGTATTGTGAAATCTGGCGGCATGAATGGGAGGTTATCCAGAACCGCTATCTGGACGCCAATGACCGCCCGGAGCGTGTGGACTTGCGTTCCTATGCCAGACAGGGGCTTGATATAGTCCCCACTGTCCATGAGGGGACTGCTGTCCGGCAGATGGAAAAGCGAGGTATCCAGACGAATATCGGCAACCTGAACCGGGAAATCAGAGCCGCCAACCGCCTGATGAAGTCCATCCGGCAGCTTATCCAAAACCTCAAAGGCTGGATTACCGAGCTGGGAGAAAAACGGAAGGAGCTGCTTGCACAAAAGGCGGCGGAGGAAGCGACACTTCTTCCCAATCTGCTGATGAAGTATATGGAGATACGAAAGGAAGAACGGAAGGACTGGACAAGGGCTGGACAGAACCGGGGAACTTCACAGGACTTAAAGGCAGTCAGCGAAGCCCTGTCCTATCTCCGGCAAAAGGGGCTTTCCACTGTGGAGGACTTAGAAGCGTTTCTGGAATCTTCCGGGAAATCAGCCGCAGATTACCGCAATCAGATGAAGCCAAAGGAAGCCCGGAGCAAAGTGATTGACGGGATTCTTGCCAGCCGGACAGACTGCAAGGAATGTAAGGCTGTCTATGAGAAGTACCAGAAGATATTTTTTAAGAAAATAAAGGGGAAATTCAAACAGGAACACCCGGAGGTTGCCCGGTATGAGAAAGCCGCTGACTACCTTGCCAAGCACCCGGACGATAAGGATAAAACGAAAAATGAGTTGCAACAGGAGCAGGAAACGCTTCTCAGCGAAATCGCAGAGCTGAAAGTACCACTGACCGAGGTACAGGAGGATTTGAAGAAGCTGCGGGACATCCGCTACTGGGTACGGAAAGCCACACCCGGCACAGAGGAAAGCAAAGAGCCGCCCAAGAAGCAGCCCATCAAAGAAGTCTTGCAGGATAAGACTGACGAGAAAAAAGCACAAAGAACCGCCCCGGCACAGGAGAAACACAGACAACAGGATATGGAACTTTAACAGGCACTTGCCATTTTCAATTAGAGAATGTCAGGTGCTTTTCTTATTTTCAAGGAGGGATAGATTTGAATGTATTCGAAGCTGTGAAGCAGTCCGTCACAACAAGACAGGCTGCGGAGTATTATGGAATCCATGTAGGTCGGAACGGGATGGCTTGCTGCCCGTTCCATAACGATAAAACCCCAAGCATGAAGCTGGATCGGCGTTACCATTGCTTCGGCTGCGGTGCGGATGGGGATGTGATTGATTTTGCCGCCGCCCTGTATGGGCTGGGAAAGAAAGAAGCCGCCGTACAGCTGGCACAGGACTTCGGGCTTTCCTATGAGGACTGGAAACCGCCGGGAAAGGTAAAAAAGCCCAAGACCCGGCAGAAATCCCCGGAGGAACAGTTTCAGGAAGCAAAGAATCGCTGCTTCCGTATTCTTGCCGATTATCTCCATCTGCTGATGGCATGGAGAACGGACTACGCCCCGCACTCCCCGGAGGAAGCCTTTCATCCCCGGTTTGTGGAAGCCTTACAGAAGCAAGCCCAAGTGGAATATCTGCTGGATGTGCTGCTGTTCGGGGAAACAGAGGAAAAAGCGGATTTGATTACGGACTACGGAAAGGATGTGATACAGCTTGAACAGCGAATGGCAGAACTTGCAGCCGCAGACGCAGCAAGAACTAAAAAACACTATGAACGCCATGCAGCCGCCCCAGAGCGTTGAGGAAATCAAGGCGGGGCTGGAAACCACCGAGAAAGGCGGTGTCCGTCAGAGCATACGGAACTGCCTGACCGTATTCCAACGTGACCCTCTGCTTTCAGGGGCTATCGCATACAACATCCTGACTGACCGCAAGGACATCATAAAGCCCATCGGTTTTCACAGAGAAAGCACCGCCCTGAACGATACGGACATGAAGTATCTGCTTCTTTATCTGGAAGAAACCTACGGGCTTACCAATGAGAAAAAGATTGATAACGCCATCGGGATTGTGGCGAATGAAAACAAGTACCATCCCATCCGGGACTATCTCAATACCCTTGTGTGGGACGGGACAGAGCGAATCCGCTTCTGCCTGCGGCACTTTCTGGGGGCTGACGCAGACGATTACACCTATGAAGCGTTGAAGCTGTTCCTGCTGGGTGCAATCTCACGAGCCTTTCAGCCGGGGTGCAAGTTTGAAATCATGCTCTGTCTGGTAGGCGGTCAGGGGGCTGGAAAGTCCACCTTCTTCCGGCTGCTGGCAGTCCGGGACGAGTGGTTCTCCGATGATTTGCGGAAGCTGGACGATGACAATGTGTACCGCAAGCTGCAAGGTCACTGGATTATTGAAATGTCGGAAATGATGGCAACCGCCAACGCCAAGAGCATTGAGGAAATCAAGTCATTTTTAAGCCGGCAGAAAGAGGTCTACAAGATACCTTATGAAACCCACCCGGCAGACCGCCCCCGTCAGTGCGTGTTTGGCGGCACTTCCAATGCCCTTGACTTCCTGCCCCTTGACCGTTCCGGCAACCGCCGCTTTATCCCGGTCATGGTGTACCCGGAGCAGGCGGAAGTTCACATTTTGGAGGATGAAGCCGCTTCCAGAGCCTATATCGGGCAGATGTGGGCGGAAGCGATGGAGATTTATAAAAGCGGCAGGTTCAAGCTGGCTTTCAGCCCCGCCATGCAGCGGTATCTCAAAGAACACCAGCGGGATTTTATGCCGGAGGACACCAAAGCCGGGATGATACAGGCGTATCTTGATAAATACACCGGGAGCATGGTCTGCTCCAAGCAGCTCTATAAGGAAGCCTTGAACCATGCTTTTGACGAGCCGAAGCAATGGGAAATCCGGGAAATCAACGAGATTATGAACCAGTGCATTTCCAGCTGGCGGTACTTCCCAAACCCAAGAATGTTTTCCGAATATGGCAGACAAAAGGGCTGGGAGCGTGAAAACCCGGCAACGGACTCCGGCAACCCGTCTGAAAAAACGATGGACGGTTTTGTGGAGGTCACAGAACAGATGGAGCTTCCATTCTGAAAAGGACAGCCCGTTGCACCCCCTGTTGTTATCCCGTTGCCGAGCCGGTTGCCGGGAAAAACCCCTTATTTCCGGGCTTTTCTCCCTTATAACAACCAAAACAACAAAAAAATAAAAGAAAAGTATAAATAGTAACCATCGCCAGATTGAGATTGTTTGCAAGGTCTTTTGAAGTCCGTTGCCGGACTTCGTTGCCGACACCCTCTGTCTGGCTATTTTCATGTATGGAGGATAACTGCCTATGGCAAAAAACAAAACAGAGATTCATGTGACCACTGTATTTGACGGGGAGCTTGACGCCACTGATGTGTTCGTCAGCCTGATTTCCCAGAAATACGGAAAGACAAATGCAAAAGAATATCTTGCTAAAAAGAAAGATATAGGCTATAATGAAGATGAGGTTCAAAAGAGCCAGATACCGTCTGGATTGTGTGGGTAAATGGCTATGATGAACGAAATGGAATACAGAACAATCGGTTCGGCACTTGCCGGGGGTTATCGTGCGGCGGTCTATTGCAGGCTGTCAAAGGACGATGACCTGCAAGGCGAAAGTGCCAGTATCGCAAACCAGCGTGATATGCTGGAAAAATACTGCGAAAAGCAGGGATGGGAGGTTGTGGCAGTCTATCAGGACGATGGCTTCACAGGTCTTAACATGGAGCGTCCTGACCTACAGAGAATGTTGAGAGCCATTGAGCGCAGGCAGATCAACCTTGTCATCACGAAAGACCTCAGCCGACTGGGGCGTAATTATCTGCAAACCGGGCATTTGATTGAGGACTTTTTCCCAAGAAACGGTGTCCGCTATATCGCCATGAATGACGGCATCGACACCCTGCGGGATAACAACGACATTGCCCCGTTCAAGAATATCCTGAACGAGATGTACAGCAAGGATATTTCCAAGAAAGTCCATTCCTCTTATCTTCTGAAAGCGCAGAAAGGACAGTTTACCGGGTGTCTTGCCCCGTTTGGGTATCGGAAAGACCCGGAGGACAAAAACCATCTGCTCATTGACGAGGAAACCGCCCCGATTGTGCGGCTGATTTTCGGATATGCCCTGAACGGTCATGGTCCGAACTATATCCGCAGACGGCTGGAGAAAGAAAAAAATCCCCTGCCCTACATGGTGGAACCGGGAACGGGGGCTTCGCAATACCCGCACCAAATGGGAAAAGAAAGACCCAGAAAACGGGCGGTATATGTGGGACTTCTCCGTTATCAAAGACCTTTTGATGAATCCCGTCTACACCGGGGCGATTGCTTCCCAGAAAAAGGACTACCGCTTCAAAATCGGCACGATTGGGGAAAAGAAGCCGGAGGACTGGATTGTGGTGGAGGGACAGCATGAACCGCTGATTGACAGCATGAGCTTTGACATTGTGCAGAACAAGCTGAAATCCCGCCAGCGTCCGGGGCAGACCAATGAAATCAGCCTGTTTGCCGGACTGTTAAAATGCGGCGAGTGTGGGAAGTCGCTGACGGTACGCTACACAAACGCTAAACATCCCCAGCGGATTTACTCCTGCAAGACCTACAATGCCTTTGGAAAGAACCACTGCACCCAGCACCGGATTGATTATGACACCCTTTACAGCCATGTGCTGCGGAAAATCCGGGAATGTGCCAGAGCTGCCCTGATGGACGGGGAAGCGGTTGCCGACCGCCTGACCAATACCTGTGAAGCCGAGCAGCGGGAACAGCGGGAAGCAATGGAACGCTCCCTTACAAGGGACGAGGAACGGATTGAGGTTCTGGACAAAATGGTCATGCGGCTTTATGAGGATATGATTGCAGGGCGTATCAGTGAGCAGAATTTCAACACCATGCTGGAAAAGACACAGACCGAGCAGACGGAGCTTAAAACAAAAGTGTCCGAGGGCAGAAAGCGGCTGTCCGATGAAGTCCAGCTTGCCAATGATGCAAAACAATGGGTGGAAGCCATTCAGGAATACGCCAACATCACAGAGCTGGACGCAGCCACCCTCAACCGCTTAATCAAAGAAATCGTTGTGCATGAGCGCATTGACGAAGATAAAACAAGACACATTTCTATCGAAATTCATTTTAATCTCAAACCCATCCCGGAGGTGGAACAGGTCACTGCCTGACCTGTCCCGCCGGGACGGTTCTCTTAACAACACCATATAGATTTTTTGTACGCCGCCGCCCGCCATCGAGCAGAGTTTTTACACCTAATTGGGGATGAAACAGCTCATGGCGGGCGGCGGCATCATCGTCATTGGCACCACACTGATCCCTCTGCTGTCTGGCCTGTTTTAAGGTAGGCGCTTATGGATTTTCTCACCGACTGGCTCACAAACTGGCTCAAAGAGCTTCTGATTGGCGGGATCATGGGAAACCTCGAAGGGCTTTTTGATACTGTCAATACCCAAGTCGGAGAGATTGCGGCACAGGTAGGGACTACCCCGGCGGCGTGGCACGCCGGGGTTTTCTCCCTGATCCGACAGCTTTCCGAAACGGTGATCCTGCCGATTGCCGGAATGGTGCTGACCTTTGTTGCCACTTATGAGCTCATACAGATGCTTTTGGAAAAGAACAATATGCACGAGGTTGACGTTGCGAACCTCTATAAATGGATGTTCAAAACAGCCTGTGCAATCCTGATCCTGTCAAACACATTCAATATCGTCATGGCCGTGTTCGATGTCTCGCAGAGCGTCATCGCGCAGGCAGGCGGGCTCATTCAAGGCTCTACCGATGTTTCGGCGGATATGCTTGCTGAACTGGAAACCTCGCTGGAGGCGATGGACTTGGGGCCGCTTTTGGGGCTGTGGCTGCAGTCTGCGCTCATTGGCTTCACGATGAAGGCGATGGGAATTATCATTTTCGTTTTGGTGTATGGCAGGATGCTGGAAATCTATCGCGCGTCCAGAAGCGCCGCTTTTCATCCAAAGGCGGTGCGCGGACATTTTGGGAATCCGGCTTTAGCAAGCCGGTAAAGAAAAGTATCAAAGACGTGAAACGCGTCACTTTAGCGTCATCCGATTTACCCCGGAGGGAAACCACAAGGGGGACAATAGCGTATCGGAAAAATCGCGAGTTGGGAAAACCATCTACCCACGACTGAGCGGCAAGACGCAACATTGTGAATGAGGAGCAAGGCTAAACTGCTTTAAGGGTAGTCCGAGGCGGGATACTCGACCCGGCGGCGCAGGATGGTTGTATTCGCCGTATGTCATAGCGGAATGTGACAGGTAAACACAGACCGCACGATACTTATGACAGCCAGCCGCAGTAAGCGGAAAAGGACGAAAACCCACTACCGACATCACAATACGCTTATCCCAAAGTGTCTAACTGGAGATTGCCTAAACCGGAACGCCGGAACTATCCGGCTATGCGTAATGCCGCAAGGCGATAAATTTCAAGGGGTAAAAACCCAAGAAAGATGACGCTGAATATCCGGCATGGCAACGGAGCCTCCGTAGTAGTCCGAGGGCGGGAAAGCCGTCTACATGGCGAAGGGAGGCAGGATGTCAACCAATTCATAAAAAGGAAAGGTGCGTGAGGCATTATGAGAAGTCCTGAAAATGTGTTGGAAAGCCTAAAATCCAAGGCGTGTAACAAGAGTTACAAGTACGAGCGGTTATACCGCAACCTGTACAATCCACAATTCTATCTGCTGGCATATCAGCGGATACAGGCGAAACCAGGCAACATGACAGCCGGAACAGACGGCAAAACCATTGACGGAATGGGAATGGCAAGGATAAACGCCCTCATTGAAAAGATGCGGGATTTTAGTTATCAGCCTAACCCGGCAAGGAGAACGTATATCCCGAAATCCAATGGGAAAATGCGTCCTCTGGGGATACCGTCATTCGACGATAAACTGATACAGGAGGTGGTGCGGCTCATCTTGGAGAGTATTTATGAGCCAACCTTTAGCGACTATTCCCACGGTTTCCGTATAAACAGAAGCTGTCATACGGCACTCAAATATGTGCAGAAATATTTTACGGGGACAAAGTGGTTCGTTGAGGGGGATATAAAGGGCTGTTTTGACAACGTAGACCATCATGTGTTGATTGCTATTTTGCGAAAGCGGATTGCAGATGAATATTTCATCGGTCTGCTCTGGAAGTTCTTGAAAGCTGGATATATGGAGGATTGGAATTACCACAATACTTATTCCGGAACTCCGCAAGGCTCCATCATCAGCCCTATCCTGGCAAACATCTACATGAACGAACTGGACAGTTATATGGCAGAGTATGCAGAGAAATTCAACGGCGGAAACCGCCGTAAAATCAATCCTGCGTTCAAGAAGAAATTGGATGTCTGCCGAGGAAAAGAACAAAGGCTTAAAAGAAATATCTCTAAAATGAGCGTGGAAGAAAAAGAGGGCTTAATTGCAGAAATCCGGGAACTTCGGCGTAGTCTGAAATCTATACCGTATAGCGACCAGATGGACGATAGCTATAAACGGCTTTGCTATATCCGATACGCCGATGATTTCTTAATCGGAGTTATCGGCAGCAAAGAGGACGCAGAACAGATTAAACAAGATGTAGGCTACTTTATCCGGGACAAACTCCATCTGGAAATGTCCGAGGAAAAAGACATTGATTACTCATGGACACGACGCTGCGAAGTTCTTGGGATATGAGGTCACAATCGCCAAAGGCGAACACAACAAAAAGACCAAAACCGGGGCTACCAGACGGGTAAACAATGGAAAAGTCTTACTTTATGTTCCCCATGATAAGTGGGTAAAACGATTGTTCTCCTACAATGCCCTCAAGATTAAATATGACAAACAAAATGGAAACAAAGAGGTTTGGGAGCCTGTCCGGCGCACTCGCCTGTTGCACTTGGACGATTTGGAAATCCTAAACCAATACAACGCAGAAATCCGTGGATTGTATAACTACTACCGACTTGCAAACAACGTGTCTGTACTCAATAACTTCTACTATGTAATGAGATACAGTATGCTCAAAACCTTTGCTGGAAAATATCGGACACGAATCAGCAGAATTATCCGCAAGTACCGTCAAGGAAAAGATTTTGTTGTGGAATATCCGAAGAAAAACGGCAAGGTCGGAAAGGTATTGTTTTACAATAATGGGTTCCGCCGGGACACTAAAGTAGAAAGCGGAAATCCTGATATAGTAGCAAGAATTTTTGAGAATTATGGGCGTAATAGCCTTATAAAAAGACTGCAAGCAAACAGGTGTGAGTGGTGTGGCGCAGAGAATGTGCCGCTTGAAATACACCATATACGAAAACTCAAAGATTTAAGTGGCAGAAAACAATGGGAAATCGCCATGATTGGGCGTAAGCGCAAGACAATGGCACTCTGCATTGACTGTCACGATAAGTTACACGCAGGAAAGTTAGACTGACATCTGGAGAGCCGGATACATCGAGAGGTGTAAGTCCGGTTCGGAGGGGAGTTCTCGGAAACCTGCCATAGTGATATGGTAAGGCGCCGGGTTCTTACCCTACTGCTGACCAGTCTGGCCCCCATCCCCGTTGCTACGCTTTCCAACCGGGAGCTTGGTGGCACCGGGCAGAACTACATCAAGTCCCTGTTTGCCGTGGGCTTTCAAGGGCTGCTGATCCTTGTATGTGTTGCAATTTACGCAGTGCTCATTCAAGGCATCGCAACAGGCGGCGATCCCATTGGGGCGATTTGGGGAACTGTGGGCTACACGGTTCTGCTTTGCTTCATGCTCTTTAAGACCGGGAGCATTGCCCAGCGTATCTTTGGCGCTCATTAACAGGAGGTGGTGCTTATGCCGAGAAGATACGGGGCAGACGGAACGCGCTTATGGAATGGAAAAACGCCGGAGGAGTTTACTGAGGCAGACGCTTACCGCTTTATGGCGGAAACAGAGGCCGTCCTGCAAAGAAAAAGAGTTGATGGACGACCCCGCCCAGCCTGCTCCGGCAAGCGGAAAGGAGGAATTTTATCTGAGTAAGAAAGACGATGTATTGCTGACCCCGGAGCAGATTGCTGCGGAGGAACGGCGCTGGCTGTTTGATGCTCCCATCGCGGAGCTTGCAGAAGTCAAGGGCGTTAGCATTGATGAGGCGGTAAAAATGCGGACAGATGCCGTCTTGCAGGAGGCGGTTGTTCCGATCACGGTATCTGTCCGCCCGATTGAGCCGCAGGGAAAACTGATCGGTTTCGCCAGCGTCAATTTTGGCGGTGTGGTCATCGACGATTTTAAGGTTGTGGACGGGAAAAACGGGATTTTCCTCGGCGCTCCCTCTAAACCTGATCCTGCCAGCCGGACGGGATACCGGGCTACGGTTCGGATTCCTGACCGAGCCACACAGGAACGGATCAATGCGGCTGGTGTGGAGGCGTATCATGCGGCGGTGGAACAGCTTGTTGCACGGGCCCAGGCGGTACGGCCTGCCCCGATCAAGGAGCAGATGGCCGAGGCCGCGAAACAAGCTGGAAAAGAAAACGCCGCCCGGCCTGCGTCTGCCAAGGCAAAGGAGGCCCGTAATGACCGATAGCCGCACTTTGGGACAAAGTGTCCCGAAGGAGGGCTTGTTTCTCATGGATGGCATCGAGGGCCTGCGTTCTTTGCCAAAACATAGCGTGGATATGCTGTTGACTGATCCGCCTTACGGCACAACCCGGAATTATTGGGATGTGCCCCTGCCGCTCCCGGAGCTGTGGGAGGCGGTGAAATGGGCGGTCAAGCCGAATGGCGCAGTGCTGTTTTTCGCACAGTGCCCCTTTGACAAGGTGCTGGGCGCATCCAACCTCGCCATGCTCCGCTATGAGTGGATTTGGTACAAAGAGCGCGGAACGGGCTTTCTCAATGCAAACCGGGCTCCACTGAAGAAGTCCGAGAATATCTTGGTGTTTTACCAGAAGTCCCCGGTCTACAATCCACAGTTTACTTATGGCAAGCCTTATGCCCGCGTACATTCCCGAAGCGGTACAAGCTCCAACTATGGGAAATTTGAACGGAAGGGATCGGAGTCCAACGATGGCCGCCGCTATCCCGGAAATGTACTTTTTGTGCCTACGGTGTCCGGCGGCATCCATCCCACACAGAAGCCCGTGGAGCTTTGTGAGTATCTGATCCGCACCTATACCCGCCCCGGCGAATTGGTCGCGGACATTTGCGCGGGCTCCGGCACAACCGCGATTGCAGCCATCAACACAGAACGCCGCTTTGTATGCTTTGAAACGGCCCCGTCCTTTTATGCCGCCGCCAGTGAGCGCATCCGTGCGGCGCAGGCAGTAAAAAGCTCCGGCGAGAAAGGAGTGTAATTATCCAGCAGTATTCTATCATTTACGCTGACCCGCCGTGGCGCTACTCGGCTAAGAAAGTACAGGGCGCGGCGGAAAACCATTATCCCACTATGAGCATTGAGGAGTTATGTGCGTTGCCTGTGGCTGATCTTGCAGCCCCGGACAGTGCACTCTTTTTATGGGCCACTTTCCCGCAGCTCCCGGAGGCGCTCCGGCTGATCGAGGCTTGGGGCTTCACCTATAAATCCGTTGCTTTCGTCTGGCTGAAAAAGAACAAGAAGGCGGATAGCTGGTTTTACGGCCTTGGCTTCTGGACAAGGGGCAACGCGGAAATCTGCCTGCTGGCAACCAAGGGACATCCAAAGCGGCAGGCTGCCAACATTCATCAATTCATCATTTCCCCGATTGAAGCCCATAGCAAAAAGCCGGACGAGGCCCGCGCCAAAATCATTTCCCTGATGGGCGATCTGCCCCGCGTGGAGCTCTTTGCCAGGCAGACCCCGCCCGGTTGGGCTGTATGGGGAAATGAAGTAACACCAACCATCCCGGACTTTGGGACACATTGTCCCGAAGTACAGAAAGGAGTGTGATCTATGCCCTATGTAAACGTACCAAACGATTTATCCAAAATCAAAACAAAGATGGCTTTCAACCTCACCAAACGCCAGCTTGTCTGCTTCGGCAGCGCGGGCGCAGTGGGGATTCCGGCCTATCTGCTGACCCGTGGCACCCTCGGCAATACCGGGGCGATGTTTCTCATGCTGGGAATTATGCTCCCGGCGTTCCTGCTGGCGATGTATGAAAAGGACGGCTTGCCCTTTGAAAAGGTTGTGCGAAACATCATCCGGGCCAAGTTTCTAAGGCCGGGGATCAGGGCCTACCGAACCGAAAACATTTATGCGCCCTTTGCCTGGCTGGGCGCTGGAAAGGAGGATGTGATTGAAAAACACAAAGAAGAAAAACGGAGCCGCCGCCAAGGGTAAAGGCCGGGCGACTCTGTCTGCTCAGCAGACAATCCCGTATCTGTCCATGCACCCGGACGGTGTGTGCAAGCTCCCGGGCGGGCTCTATACAAAAACCGTGGAATATGAGGACATCAATTACTCCGTGGCATCCACCGAGGATCAGACCGCCATATTCAGCGGATGGAGCTCATTCCTCAACTACTTTGACAGTTCGCTGCCGTTCCAGCTTTCCTTTATCAACCGCCGTTCTCATTCCCGCAGCCGCTATCAGGTCAATATCCCGAAAGCGGATGACAACTATAACAGCGTCCGGGACGAGTTTACCGGGATGCTGAAAAATCAGATTGCCAAAAGCAATAACGGCATTGAACGCTCAAAATACATCACCTTTGGCATACCTGCCGAGGGGATTGCGGAGGCACGGCCCCGTCTGGAGCGTGTGGAGGCTGATGTCATGGGAAACTTTAAGCGGCTGGGCGTTCCCTCGGAGCCTATGGACGGGCGGGCCCGCCTTGCGCTGCTTCATAGCCAGATGCATCCGGGGAGCCGCGAGGCGTTCCGCTTTTCGTGGAAAGACATCCCGCAGACCGGGCTCGGCACAAAAGACTTTATTGCCCCGGACAGTCTCGACTTCCGCCAGTCCCGAACATTCCGTATCGGCCAGTATTGGGGCGCGGTGTCCTACTTGCAGATTATGGCATCAGAGCTTTCGGATAAGCTGCTGGCGGAAATCTTGGAGCTGGATGCAGAAATGACTGTGACCATGCACATTCAGACCGTGGATCAGCTCAAGGCAATCAAGACCATCAAGGGGAAAATCTCGGACATCGGAAAAATGAAAGTAGAGGAACAGAGAAAGGCTGTGCGCTCCGGCTATGACCCGGACATTCTTCCCCCTGACCTGATCACATTCAGCAAGGACGCAGCGGAGCTTTTGGCTGATTTGCAAACCCGCAATGAGCGAATGTTTCTGCTGACCTTTACAGTGGTAAACCTTGCTCCTACCCGCCAGCGGCTGGAAAACGATGTGTTTACCGTGGGCGGCATCGCACAGAAATACAACTGCGCTCTGCGCCGTCTGGACTGGCAACAGGAGCAGGGTTTTGTTTCTTCGCTGGCCCTTGGTTACAACGAGGTGGAAATCCAGCGCGGTATGACCACCAGCTCCACAGCCATCTTTATCCCCTTTATGACAAGGGAGCTCCGCATGGCGGGGCAGGCCCTCTACTATGGCATGAACGCACTTTCCCACAATGTCATCATGGCTGACCGCAAAAAGCTGAAATCAGCAAACGGGATGTATTTGGGCTCTACGGGCTCCGGCAAGAGCTTTGCCGCAAAGCGCGAGCTCTTGAATGTGTTTCTCACCATCCCGCAGGATCGGATCATCGTGGTTGACCCGATGGGCGAATACGCTCCACTGGTGCGAAGGCTGGGCGGCCAGGTGATCGAGATTGCCCCGGACAGCCCGCACCACCTCAATCCGATGGATGTGGAGCTCAATATGGCCGCCGGAGAAAGCCCGCTTTCCATGAAGGCGGATTTTCTTTTGTCCCTATGCGAGCTGGTGGTCGGCGGCAAGGAAGGCTTGCAGCCCATTGAAAAGACGGTCATTGACCGCTGTGTGCGTTTGGTGTACCGGGAACAGGCGCTCGGATTGGAAACTGCAAAAACACCACTGTTGCAGGATTTGTATGAGGAGCTTTTACGCCAGCCAGAGCCCGAGGCCCGGCGCGTGGCAACTGCCTTAGAGCTTTATTGCACAGGCTCCCTCAATCTTTTTAACCATCCTACCAACGTCAAAACGGACAGCCGTGTGGTGTGCATCGTTCTGAAAAACATGGGCGAAAACCTTAGAAAGATTGCAATGCACATCACAAATGAGTTCGTTTCGCAGGCGGTGGATCAGAACTTCCACGAGGGCGCGGCGACTTGGTGCTACTTTGACGAGTTTCATATTCTGCTCCGCGATCCGCTGACGGCCAGCTACTTTGTAGCGGTCTGGAAAATGCTGCGTAAAAAAGGATGTGTGCCGTCTGCTTTGACGCAGAACGTCAAAGTGCGCCCAGATAGGGCGCTGTGCAAAGCAGTCTAAGGTACTGCCGCACACGGCAGTGTGCGAAACAATCTGCCTTACCGACTAAGGAGAAATCCTTTACGGGAACAGCGCATGGCAGAAAAAGGAATAGTCACCAAAGGACTTAGGTGCGACTGTTTTCTAATGTTAAGAAGATATGAGGATAAGATTGGGTTTATCGAATGTAAGGTTCCAGTTCCTGTTTTTTGCAGGTGTGGGAAAAGTCCTGAAACCCATGTCATAACGCTGTCACGTCATCTTTCACGGCGGGACAACTGCCAACACGTTATGAAACAGGCGTGAGAACACGTCACAACGAACCGAAAGCATATCCGACAATCTTCACTAACCTATGCACAGTGCTAACTGGGGATTGCCTAAGTCTGGCTCATTTGCCGGATATGGTAACGGAGGCTCCATAGTAGTCCGAGAGGGATAACGACCCTTACATGGCGAAGGGAGCCAGTTAGTAACATCTAAAATGTAAGAATGAAAGGGAGGAGAAACCTCAATGAAACCAACATCTGAAATTTTAGAGCGTATTGAAAAGTGTTCCAGCGAACACAAAGACGGCGTATTCACAAGACTTTACAGATACTTACTTCGTGAAGATATTTACTACGCCGCCTATCAGAAACTTTATGCAAACAAAGGTGCAACAGCACAGGGTATCGACAACGATACCGCAGACGGTTTCAGTGACTTCTATGTAAAAGAGTTAATCCAGTCACTAAAGGACGGAACCTACAAAGCCAATCCTGTAAGGCGTGAGTATATTCCAAAGAAAAACGGAAAGCTCCGTCCGCTGGGTATCCCGTCTTTCCGTGACAAGCTCCTGCAAGAAGTTGTCAGAATGATTTTAGAAGCTATCTATGAACCTGTCTTTGACAGCCACTCCCACGGTTTCAGACCGGGTAAAAGCTGTCATACCGCACTCCGTCAGATTTCTTCTGACTTCACAGGCGTGGTCTGGTTTATCGAGGGCGATATACAAGGTTGTTTTGATAACATCAATCACGAAAAATTGATTGAGATTTTGAGCAGGAAAATCAAGGACAGTCGTTTTCTGAACATCATTCGCCAGTTTTTGAAAGCTGGGTATATCGAGAATTGGAAATACAACGCCACTTACAGCGGTTCCCCGCAGGGTGGTATCTGTTCTCCAATACTTGCAAATATCTATCTGAATGAGCTGGACAAAAAGTTTCGGGAAATCGCAGAACGCTTTGATAAGCCGAGGTCTGCATATCAGACACCGGAATATCATGCGGCAAGCAAAGAATTAAAAAGACTGTCTTATTGGATTGACCATACCGCTGATGAAGCGGCAAGACAAGAACTGATTGACCAGCATAGGGCACAGAAGGAAGCTATGAGAAATCTGCCCTGCAAACCTGCCGACAACAAGAAGTTCACTTTTGTCCGTTATGCGGACGATTGGCTGGCAGGTGTGTGCGGCACAAAAGCGGAATGTGAGGACTTGAAAGCCGAAATCGCTGAATTTCTAAGCACAGAGCTGAAATTAACTCTAAGCGAGGAAAAGACGCTGATAACGCACAGCTCCGAAAAAGTCCGTTTCATTGGATATGATATTTGCGTCCGCAGAAATCAGGAAGTCAAAGGTCACAGAATGAAAAACGGAACGTGGAGAAAATCCCGTACCCTGCACATGAAAGTTGCCCTGTCTGTTCCCCATACGGAAAAGATTGAGAAATTCATGTTTGCAAAGAAAGTCATTCGCCAAAAGGAAAACGGGGAGTTTCAGCCGATACACCGAGCCGGACTTCTCAACCTTGCGGATTATGAGATTGTGGAACAGTACAATGCCGAAGCAAGAGGATTATGCAACTATTACAATCTGGCTTGTGATTATCACACGCTGGACTACTTCTGCTATCTTATGGAGTACAGTTGCTTAAAGACGATTGCTAATAAGCACAAAACCAGTATCCGCAAAATCATTCGCCAGTATAAAGACGGGAAAACATGGTCTGTCCCTTATGAAACTAAAGCAGGAACAAAACGTGTTCGCCCTGTTAAAATCGCAGATTGTAAGCGTGGCGAAGCGAGTGACATCATTTATCAGAGAAAGAAATTCAGCTGGAAAACCACTATTAGACAACGGCTCAATGCCAGAGTTTGTGAACTATGTGGGTGTAAAGAAGCCGATTTGTATGAGGTTCACGTTATACGGAACTTAAACGAATTGGGTAATTCTGATTGGGAAACCGTGATGAAAAAGAAGCGGCGGAAAACGCTTGTTGTTTGTAGCAAGTGCCATGAAAGAATACACAGACACTAATCAATACGTTAATTACTAATGGGGAGCCGGATACTTCGAGAGGAGTAAGTCCGGTTCCGAGGGAGGGTGTAGGAAACCTACCGCCAACGGCGGCAAGGCGCCTTTACCCTACCCTACGACCTTTTGGCCAGCCGGGAAATCGAGAACATTCTGGATAACACGGATTTTATGATCCTGCTTTCGCAGGCGCAGAGTGACCGTACCATTCTGGCAAAACAGCTCGGTATTTCCGAGCACCAGCTTTCCTATATCACACACAGCAATTCCGGCGAGGGCCTGTTGTTCTATGGAAATGTGACCATCCCGTTTGTGGATCGGTTCCCTCGCGGAGAAATCTATGACCTGCTGACTACCCGCCCGGAGGATATGAAGAATGAAACGAAAAACGAATAAGACCAAGGAGGGGGCTTGGTCGCAGACCGCCCACGCCCCTGACGGGGAACAGCCCGGGCCGGAGGCTTCCGACACTTCGGGACAAAGTGTCCCGAAGTCCAAGTTCCGCAAAAAGAGCCAGCAGGAACAGGCTGCGGCGGCAAAGCTCCACATGGAGTCCCAAGGCGAAAAACTGGAACAGGCCCGGGAGAAGCTGGCAAAGCAAAAGCCGCCGAAAAAGGCCGGCCCGGTAAAACGCATAGGCCGTGTTGCCAGCGGTTCCGTTCACAGCTTCGTGCATGGCAAGATTTTTGAAGTGGAACAGGAAAATGTCGGCACGGAAGGCGCACACCGTTCTGAGCTTGTGGGAGAAACCGCGCTACGGCATAGCTCTCGCTTTGTGCGCCGTAAAGTCCGGGAACATCCGGCAAAAGTGGTACGCAAGGCGGAGGCCCGCTATACCAAGTACACGGCGGACTACCATTTTCACACCGCCGCACAGGAGCACCCGGAGCTGACGAAAAATGCCCTTACCCGCTACTGGCAGAAGCAACGGCTCCGCAGGCAATACCGCAAGCAGGCAAAGGAGGCTGCAAAGCAGAGCGCGGCTGCGGCTGGGAAAACTGCCACAGCCACAGAACGCCTGACTGCCCGGGCAGTGGAATTTGTCAAAAGTCATCCCGCAGGTGCCGTGATTGCGGTGCTCTGTGTGTTACTCCTGTTTGCTATGCAGTCCTGTTCCTCTACCATGCTTATGCTGGGGAACGCCGGGGCCAGTGCATTAGGAGCCAGCACCTATCCTTGCGAGGATCGTGATATGCTGGCCGCCGAAGCCGCCTATTGTGCGTTGGAAGATGATTTACAGCATTATCTGGACACCTATGAAAGCACCCATGACTATGACGAATACCACTTCGATCTGGACGAAATCGAACATGATCCCTATGTGCTGCTTTCTCTTTTGTGTGCGCTCCATGAGGGACAATGGACAATAGGCGAGGTACAGGGAACGCTGCAAATGCTCTTTGACCGCCAGTACATTTTGACCGAGGATGTGGTGGTGGAAACCCGGTATCGCACGGAAACCGACACATGGACGGACGAGGACGGCAACTCCCATACGGACACCTATCAGGTGCCTTACGATTATTACATCTGTACGGTCACGTTGGAAAACTTTGATTTGTCCCATGTACCTGTGTACGTTATGGGCGAGGATCAGCTTTCCCGGTATGCCATCTATATGGCAACGCTGGGAAACCGTCCTGACCTGTTTCCGGATTCTCCCTATGTGAACAAGTACATTACCGGGAAACCCGGTGATTACGAAGTGCCCGGAGAATATCTGGACGATGAAACCTTTGCCGCGATGCTTGCCGAGGCGCAGAAATATATCGGCTATCCCTATGTGTGGGGCGGCAGTTCTCCCGCCACTTCCTTTGATTGCTCGGGGTACGTTTCGTGGGTTATCAATCACTCCGGCTGGAATGTGGGCAGGCTGGGAGCCCAGGGACTCTATAACATCTGTACGCCGACCAGTTCTCCAAAACCCGGTGATCTGGTGTTCTTCAAAGGCACCTATGACACGCCGGGTGTGAGCCATTGCGGGATTTATGTCGGTGACGGGAAAATGCTGCATTGCGGAGATCCCATCGGCTACGCAAACTTGAATACAAGCTACTGGCAATCTCATTTTTACGCCTACGGGCGTTTACCGTGACAGGAGGTTTTGAAATGGCAACTACCAAAAGCATGAAAATTCAGGCCGAGATTGATAAGGTCAAGGCTAAAATCAGTGAACAGCAGGCCCGGCTCAAGGAACTGGAACAGAAAAAGCTGGAGGCAGAAAACAGCGAGATCGTGGACATTGTGCGCGGCATGAGCATTTCCCTTACGGAGCTCCCGCTGCTGTTTGAGAAGCTGAAGGACGGCGGCACTTTGGGACAAAGTGTCCCGAAGTCCGAAGAAGAAAAGAAGGAGGAAAACTGAATATGAAACATTTTCGTATGTTGGCGGCGGGGCTTTGCTCCGCCGTTCTTTTATGCGGCTTTGCAATCCCGGCCTATGCCTATTCGGACGGCGGGAATGAGGAACCGCCTGTTGTGGAAGAAACTCCGGCCCCGGAGCCAGCGCCTACCATTACCCCGGGCGAGGGCTTTTCGGAGGATGGAAACCTTGTGACCCGCGATCTGCTCTACGATGCCGCAACCAACAAACAGTTCATCACGGTGGAAACCAGCGGCGGCAACACCTTTTACATTGTCATTGACTATGACAAGCCTGTGGACGAGGACGGCGAACAGTATCACACCTACTTTTTGAACATGGTAGATGAAGCCGATCTGCTGGCGGCACTGGAGGCCGCTGGCGGAGAACTTCCGGCCTGCTCCTGCACAGAAAAATGTGCGCCCGGAGCCATCCATACGGATTGCGAGGTCTGCGCGGTCAACATGACCGAGTGTGCTGGCACAGCTCCCAAACCCGCTCCGGTGACGGAACCTGCGGAGGAGCCGGAACCCGAGCCCCAGCAGAAAAGTAATACCGGGACGCTTCTGCTGATTTTGGCAGTGGCTGTTCTGGGCGGCGGTGCAGGCTGGTACTTCAAAATCTACCGCCCGAAGCATGAAAAAGCTGCTGTACCCGAAGAGGATTACAGTGAGGAACTGGCTGATTATGACGATCCCGAGGACGATGGGCCGCCTTGGGGCGAGGACGATACCGAAAGCGAGGATAATGAATGAGATTTACAAATAACCCCTATGAGGGATTTATGAAAGAAAAAAGCTACTTCAAGGGTGTGCCGCCAAGCCTGCCGCCGAAGGGCTCCCGTTGTGACGGCTGCCCTTACTGGCGCGGGATTGGCTGCGTGTTCTGCTACCGGGAGCAGCTCAAACCACCGGGCAACGGGAGGTGATGCTGTGGGCCGAGAACTGACCCGGACAGAAAAAGCGGCAATCCGCAGGCTGGTGTCAAAATGGTGTGCCAACTATGACCGGGACTGCGGCTGCCTGCCGCTGGATTGCGAGTGCTATATGTTTGGGAAATGCTGGACGGGGGCTTATTGCCGCTACTTCCGCGAGGCAGTTCTGCCCCTTGATCCGGCGCTGGAGGCTGCGCTGCTGACAGAGGGGCCAAGGCCGGATTTCAAGACTTGCCCGGTATGTGGCAGAGCCGTGGCTCCTGATGGACGGCAAACCTATTGTTCGGCGGCCTGTGCAAAGGTGGCACACCGCAGACAGCAGCGGGAATATATGCGAAAAAAGCGGGGCTGATGTGTTGACAATTAGGACACCCAAAACCCGCTTGTGACAAGGCTTTTTAAGGCCCTTTTCTGCGGGAGGCGTATGTTTCTACGTCTGGCCCTGTTTCCGTGAGATGCTGTCAACATTTTAACTGCCGGGGCTTTGGGACAATTTGTCCCAAAGTTCTGGCTTTTGTGGAAGGAGATACTATGCCGAAATATTATCCGATCAACGAAGAAGCCGCAAAGCGGGCAAAAGATATGAACAGCTTTTCCGACTATCAGCCGGGCTCCGCTACGGCGGGCTACCGGGCAATGGTCGATGAAGCGTATGCAGCGGCGGAACGCCAGAAAGCCCGTGTCGATCCAATGTACCATGATAAGATTGACGCGCTGGTGGATCGCTATGCCCGGAAACTTGCGAAAAATCTGAATGAACGCAATGTGATTGATGCCCGGGTGCCCTCTATTCTGATCTCCGGGGGCGGCAATTTCCCTGTGACAAAAAAGCACAAGCAGAACGCCGCCCGGGATCGCAACTATGGAGAGTATGCGGAGATTTCAAAGCTGCTTGATAAAATCCGCTCTGTTGGTATGGGTGGGATCAGCGCAGACGATGATCTGGCCGTGGAAAAACTGACAAAAAAGCTGGAGGGGCTGGAGTCCCAGCAAGCCACCATGAAGGCGGTCAATGCGTATTTTCGGAAACACAAAACACTGGACGGCTGCCCGGAGCTTACACCGGAGCAGACAGAAAAGCTCAAAGCAGATATGGCGCAGTCATGGCACTTGGACAAAAGCAAGCCGTACCCCGCCTATCTGCTTTCCAACAACAACGCCAACATCCGCCGTGTACGCCAGCGCATTGAGGAACTGAGCAGCCGCTCCGAGTTTGCTGGCTGGACATTCCCCGGAGGTGAGGCCAAAATCAACGAGGCTGAAAACCGTTTGCAGCTTATTTTCGAGGAAAAGCCCGATGCCGATCAGCGGCAGGAACTGAAAAACAACGGCTTTAAGTGGGCTCCCAGCCAAGGGGCATGGCAGCGGCAGCTCAACCAGAACGCCATCCGTGCTGCGGCCCGGATAGACTTTCTGCGGCCCGAGGACGGTACAAGCCCCTATCAGCTCCAGCCGTTTGTGAAAAGAGAAAACAAAGAAATGTCTCGATGATGGGAGGTGTACTATGGACAAAAATCAAGGCTACTCCATTTTGAAGGCGGTCATGCTGGAAAATGGACGAGGATTTGCATTGGGCGAACATCCCACCGCGCCATCCCGCTATGTCACATGGGCCTGCTATGATGACAAGGACGGCCAGCGGCAGTACGAATGGGGTC
Organism: Oscillospiraceae bacterium NTUH-002-81; assembly: GCA_032620915.1. Lineage (NCBI taxonomy): Bacteria > Bacillati > Bacillota > Clostridia > Eubacteriales > Oscillospiraceae > Oscillospiraceae bacterium NTUH-002-81. Next base: position 3,436,234 of record CP136052.1, on the reverse strand, counting down.
ACTATGGAAATGACCGTGCCGCGATGGAGCAGGATTTTGCAGACCGGGTGCAGGACTATCAGCGTATTTATAACGTGGGGATCAGGCAGACCGAGGCTCCCGGTCTTTACAAGTATTATTCGACCCAGCGGCCTGTGGACATCGGGACATTCCCGAAGCCGCCCTATAACAAGCCGGATGAAATTTTCAATTACGATCAGCGCGTCCTGGTGGAAAATGGCTCGTTCTTGGCTTGGGGTTATCTTACCTATACCCGCCCCCTGACAGAAAAACAGGCATCCGACTATGAGCTGCGTCCTGCGCCTGATAATCCCGACAGGCCCCGTCCGATTGCCGAGCAGATGAAAAACGCGGCAAAGTTGGCGGAGGCAGATCGCGGCTCGGAGGCTCCGGCTCCCCAGCGCAGGCAGCCTGACCGTGGCGATAGATAAGGAGGTGACAAACTATAAACAGTCAAGTGTTTTTTTGGAATTTTATGGTTTATAAAAAAGGGTAACCTTAATAAACCATCTGAAAATAGCGTATTTCAGATGGAGGGTGTTAACTTATGAACATGAGCTCATCGAAGTTTCTTTGGGTCAAAGTCGATATCTTGACTCTCCAATGCATAGATGACTCTGACAAGCTTCTTAGCTACATGAGTGATAGCAACCCGGTGAGGCTTGTTCTCTGAACGTTTTCTGGCATAGTATGTAGCAAATGTCACATCAAACCGTATCAACGGCAGACAGCAGTTGATAAGCACATATCGTAGCTGTGAGGAACCGTGTTTTACCATCTTGCCATTATATGCTTCAGTTCCTGACTCATGTACGCTGGGTTCTATTCCGGCAAAAGCAAGCATCTGGTTAGGACTGGAGAAGTTTGAAATATCACCATATTCAGCGTAAATGATAGCAGCGGATATAGGACCGATACCTGGAATGGACATATAGTGTGGATGCACTTCATCTACCAGTCTGTTGATTTCGCTTTCTAATGTTTTGATTTCATCTACAAGGGACTTGTATAAGGTCAGCAGACTATTAAGTTCTACATCGAAGATAGAGTTGTTTACACCGACTGTATTAGCGGCAAGTTCTTTCAAGCGAATAAACTGCTGGGGAGAAAATTTTCCTCTGGAAATGGATCGAAGTTTCTCATAGGATGCGGAATTCATTCTTGCTATCTTTTCAGCGGAGCCGTAGTTTTCAAGGAGGTATAAGGCAGTTTTAGATAAACGCTCATGGAAGAACGGTTTGAACTCTGGAAAGGTGTGGTCAAGAACGTTTGTAATTTTAACAAGATAAAAAGAACGCTGGCGAACCAGCCTGTCCCGTAAACGAGTTAATGACTTTAAGGAATAAGCGTGGTAAAATCCTTTTGAATGGGGTTTGTATTCAACAGTCATTAACCAACGGGCTATTAACTCGCAGTCGATAGAATCGGTTTTGGTGCGTCGGAGAGTCTGAGACTTCTTGAAATCCTTGATTAAAACTGGATTAATTTCCATGAAGCTGTGGTTGGCATTTTCAAGGAAGAGTTCAAGATTGAGGGCATAATGGGCAGTTGATTCAAACCCTATTTTTATATCCTCAGGAGTGGAGAGTGAATTTAAGATAAGATTTAGTTGTTCAAAACCGGACTTATCATTTTTGAAAGTAAACTTTGAAACAACTTTCTGGTTGGCTGCTGATATGATGCAACAGTCGTGCTTGTACTTGGAAATATCGATTCCAACAAAGTACATGGTCATAGAAATAAGCCTCCTTATAAGATATTTAGCACTGCTGTCTTCCACAGAGAATTCGGCTGCGTAATCACGTAAATACAAACGTCATGCGTTAACAAACTAATTACCAGTAGTAGACGAAAAGCTGTGGTCTGAGTCACCTCGGAACAGTCAAAGCCGTAATGAAATAGGTACAGATCCACAGTGCTGTAATTATTATAATGGAGTATTCAATAAAGCCCAAGAGATTGGGAGAAAGGGGAATAATCCATTACCCTCAAAAGAGGATAATTGGATTATACGTGCGTATATGGAAAAGAAACGTGAACAGGAATTGTCTGTACTGGAGGTGCTGCGCCTGCACCGTGAATTTCATTTGCCGCGCCCTGTTCCGGTAGACGAACAGGAAAAGCCGCTGGATAAAGTAAAGGAGCCGCCCCGCGCCTGCCGCAGCCGGGAGCGTGAGGAACGATGACAAAGAAACGCCGCCGTCCGATCCATCTTCATGTGATGGTGTCGGAGGCGGAGCAGGCCCTGATTCAAGAACGTATGGCGGAGGCTGGCATCCGTAACATGGGAGCCTATATGCGGAAAATGGCCCTGAGTGGGTATGTGCTTCATGTTGACCTTTCGCCTGTTCGTGAGCTGGTTTCGCTCCAGCGGCGATGCTCCAACAATCTGAACCAAGTGGCAATTCAAGCCAACACCTACGGCGCAATTTATCCCGAAGAACTCGCAGCCTTACAGCGGGACTATGCCGCGTTGTGGGGGCCGCTGTCTGATCTTTTGAAACAGCTCTCCGCGCTGGTAGAGCTTTGATCCGTCCGGGGAGTGGTTGATACCGCTCCCCGGCTTTTTCTACTTCGGGACAAAGTGTCCCAAAGTAAAAATACTATTTGCCGGAAGGAGGGATTTCTACGGCGACCACCTACATCCGCCCTTATAAAACAGCGGCGGGAAAAAGTGCAATTCAAACGATGGAGGATCGTTTCACCTATGGCATGAACCCGGAAAAGCTGGGAGCCGTATCTTCCTATCTCTGCGACCCGAACACGGCTCCCGCCGAGTTTCTTCTGGTAAAAAGTCAATACCTTGCAGAGACAGGCCGGGCCGTATCTCGCGGGGCCCTGTTCTTTCAGATCCGGCAGGCGTTCCTGCCCGGGGAGGTTACAGCGGAAGAAGCAAACCGTATTGGTTATGAAACGGCGATGCGCTGGACAAAGGGAAAGTATCAGTTCTTCGTCTGTACGCATACCGACAAGGCCCATATCCACAATCACATTTATTTCAATGCGACGGCCTTTGATCGCTCCCGGAAATTTCATAATTTCATTGGTTCGTCCTTTGCCCTGCGGCGGCTCTCTGACCGCGTGTGCATCGAACATGAATTGTCTGTCATTCAAAATCCGCGCCAGCACAGCAAGGGCCGTTTTCTCCACTACGGCCAGTGGATCGGTGAAAAGCCGCCCTCTGCCAAGCAGCGGGTACGGCTGGCTGTTCTCGCCGCTTTGGAGAAAAAGCCCACGGACTTTGCCGACTTTCTTCGTCTCATGGAGGAGTCCGGCTTTGCGGTGAAACATGGGCGGGGCGGTGTCATCTCATTCCTTGCGCCCGGGCAGGAAAAACCGACCCGGCTCCGGGCTTCTACACTTGGAGCCGGATTTGACCCGGAGGACATCAAGGCGGTAATTGCCGGGGAACGTCCGCTCCCTGAACTGCCAGAGGAGCCCACGGTTCCGCCACGGCGAGTCAATCTCATCATCGACATTCAAGAGCGTATGGCCCAGGGCAAAGGCCCAGCCTATGAACGATGGGCCAAGGTCTACAACTTAAAGCAGATGGCGGCTGCACTCCAGTATTTGCAGGAGCATCATCTGACAGACTATGCGGCGCTGACGGCCAGCACCGAGGCTGCGGCGGATCACTTTCACAAGCTGTCTGACGAGCTCCGCACAACGGAGGAGGCTCTTTCCAAAACCTCGGAGCTGATGGCTGCCACGGTGGACTATGCCAAGACCCGCCCGGTGTTTGATGGGTACAAGGCTGCGCGGTACAGCAAAAAGTATCTGGCCCAGCATGAAGCAGAGCTTGCCACTTACCGGGCGGCAAAGGATACCATGAACACCATACTGAACGGCGCAAAGCTCCCTAAGATTGAAGCACTAAAAAAATCCCGCCGTGAGCTGGCGGGACAAAAGAAAGAGCTTTATGCGGAATATCGCAAGGCCCAGGCGGATATGCGGCAGGCTGTGGCAATCAAAGCGAACATTGATCATCTGCTCGGCGTGACGGACGAGCGTGAGAATAAGGCACAGGAACGATAGTGACGGGCCGCAGACTACGGTGCAGCGCACCGGGACTTTGGGACAATTTGTCCCGAAGTACAGCGGGTTTGGGGAGCTCCCCAACAAGCATTTTTGCGGGCCCTGCGCCCTGCAAAAATTTCGGAGTGTGGCCACACCCGAATTGCTTGCCAAAACGCGCAACCCGCAACATGGCGCAAAAAAACGGAGGTTACGCTTTCTTTTACGTTTCCTCCGTTTCTTTCGATGCTTTCATCGCTTGGATTGTAGCTTCAACGATTTTCAATTCTCTTTCGTCCAAGGCGTTCAACATGGCATCAATCCGCTTCCTGCACTCGCTCCCGCTATTCTGGGACGGGTAAAAGTATTGATCCACCGATATATCAAACATTGTGACCATCTGATAAAAGGTGTTGAAGCTTGGATGCTGACCATCATTTTCATTATACATAATGGTACGCGGAGCGCGGTCAACAATATAGGCCAGTTGCTCCTGTGTCATGCCGCTGGCTTCTCTTGCCCGCTTGATGGCGAGCCCTATATCGTGAAAATCAAAGCGTCTTTCATCTCGTTCTATCTTCATAACATCACCTGATATGATTTTACATTTCATGTGATATTATTTGAACGACTATCTATTTCATACTACTGACTATTTAATTTCACTTTAGCAATTGGCGACCCTACCTTGACTGCCATCAAAATATAAAGTATTATATGCTTAGCCTTGGCTAACCCAGAAAGGAGGGCGCACGATGACAAACCAATACATGACGAAGCTGTACCATGATCTGCTCTCCAACTCTCCGCAGACAGTGACAATAGATATTCCGGCTGATATGGGAACAGGCCAGATTTCACAGGTTGTTACAAAGCAAGGAGCTGTTGTATCAGACTGGAAAATGAACTATTTTTCTGATATGAATGTGCAGGGTGTAAGCTGCGAAGATTATATTCAACTTTTATTTTGCTTCAATGATGGCGTATCGTGGAATATTGCAGATGCACGTCAAAGTGTCAGCATACAGAAAGGCGAATCTTGTATTTATCGAGGACATGGTAAGATGGAATACCTGTGTTATTCCGGGAAAACAGACTTCCTTTTCAAAAATATAAAAATTCCCATGCCCTATTTTCACAAAATCTTGAATGACTACTTTGAAGATAGTGAGATAGATGCTTATGAGAAGAAGTTATTGACTGGCATTTCAAAAGTGAACATTACCCCGTATATGGAGCACATTTTTGCGGAGGTAAAAGATTTTACGCAATACCGGGGCGGTTTAGGGTATTTATTTCTGGAAAGTAAGGTTTTTGAATTGCTGTCCGTGTATTTGAGTGAAGTATTGGAACTTAGTATTCTTTCATCAAGCTATATCAGTATTTCTAAAAGTGACAGGGACTCGATTACCGAAGCAAAACGGATCATCGACAGCCAGCTTGCTTTTGCACCAAGTTGTGAGGAACTGGCGAAAAAGGTAAATATCAGTGTTTCCAAACTGACAAAGGGATTTAATTCTTTATTTGGGACATCTGTTCACGCATATATCATAGATCAAAGACTGGAAAAGGCAGCCGGGCTACTTTTGGAAAGCGACTTGAACGTAAGCCAGATTGCAACGCTTGTTGGATATTCAAAACCAAGCAATTTTGCGGCTGCGTTCAAAAAGAAATATGGAGTAATACCTAAGAACTATAAAGATGAAAATACGATTGGCTAAACCTAAAAAATACCGATTTTGGGTAGAATGAAATCGGGTTTGGGTTGGATATTGGGCATGAAATTGCTAAAATGCGTTGTGTGGTTAGAACACTCTAACCACACAACGCATTTTCTCAGATATAAGGAGGATACTGGTATGAGTTCCCAGAAAAAAAGTTCCCGGCTTGAGGGAAAAGATTTAATTACTATCGGCATCTACACCGTCATCTATGTCGTGATTGTTATGCTGGTGGCGATGCTTGGCTTTATCCCCATTTTTATTCCGCTGATGGCGGTGCTGTGCCCTTTGATTGGCGGCATCCCCTATATGCTGTATGTTACAAAGGCTAAAAAATTCGGGATGACTGCAATCATGGGTTTCCTGATTGGCCTAATCATGGTGTTCTTCGGCAACGGCTATCTTACTATGGTAACTGGTCTCGTTGGCGGCCTGTTGGCCGACGTGATCCTGAAAAAGGCGGACTACAAAAGTGCAAAGAGTACAGTTCTTTCCTGCGGCGTGTTCAGCATCTGGGTGTTTGGCAACTTTGCTCCCATTTTCCTGAACCGTGAAAGCTATATGGTAATGTTGACTGAAGGATACGGCGCTGAATATGCAGCTACCCTTAATACATATATGCCTATGTGGATTGCGCCTATTCTGCTGGTTGCCTGCTTTGTGTTTGGCCTTGTCGGAGGTGTGATTGGGAAAGCTATTTGCAAAAAGCACTTCCAGCGTGCCGGTATTGCATAATGGCGCGGGAAATTCTGCTCAGCAAAAAAACAGAACAAGGGTTACGGCTCGATCCGCGTACAAAACTGTTGCTCATCTTCATCATAAGCATTTTTGTCATGGGTGGAACAGGCGGAGAAGCTATGGGGCTGATCCGCCTTGTTCTTTGTACGGTTCCGGCTATATTGCTGCTTACCTCGAAACAATGTGCAAAAGCTGTGGGCTATATTGCTGTGTTTTCTGCTTTTTATGCTGTTCAAATTTATGTTTTGCCGCACCTTACGGGGATATTGAATTTCCTCGTTCTGTTTACAACCGGATTCTTCTGCCGAATCCTTCCCAGTGTTGCGATTGCTGCCTATGCAGTGAAAACAACAACGGTCAGTGAATTGATTTCCGGCATGAAAAGAATCCATATGCCTCAAGAAGTGACGATCCCCTTAACGGTCATGTTCCGCTTCTTTCCAACTGTCTTTCAGGAGTCAGAAGCAATCAGTGACGCTATGAAAATGCGTGGGATTAAACTTGGAGGGAAAAAACCTTCAAAAATATTGGAGTATAAGCTGATTCCGATGATTACCTGCTCCGTGAAAATCGGTGAGGAACTTTCCGCTGCGGCAATTACCCGTGGCCTCGGCGCTCCTGTCAAACGCACAAACATTTGCCAGCTTAAATTCAATTTTGCCGATGTGGTGCTGATCTTGTTTTGTTGCTTTGTAGTGTTTTGGGCGATTGCTTCCCCGATAATTTCCGCAGGAGGGATTTTGCCATGATAGATTTTCAAAATGTTTCTTTTTCTTATGGTGAAGAATCCAGCGGCGGAGGGATTAGAAATGTCAATCTCACCATAAACACAGGGGAATTTGTTTTACTCACGGGAGAATCCGGCTGCGGGAAAACAACGATTACCCGTTTGGTAAACGGGCTGGTGCCTCATTATTACGAAGGTAATTTAGAGGGCGATGTCCTTCTGGACGGAAAAAGCGTATCAGATACGCCGCTTTATGACTTGGCTGCTATGGTGGGATCTGTATTCCAGAATCCCAAAAGTCAGTTTTTCAACGTGGATACGGATAGTGAATTAGCCTTTGCCTGTGAAAATTTAGGCTATCCCCAGGAAGATATCCTGAAAAGGATTGACCGTACAGTTTCCGATTATCATATTGAAGATTTGATGGGGCGAAGCGTGTTTGCTCTGTCCGGGGGCGAAAAGCAAAAAATAGCCTGTGCTTCATCAAGTGTATTGCTACCGGGAATTATGGTCCTTGACGAACCATCTTCTAATCTGGATATGGCTGCTATTGATGACCTGCGGCAGGTCTTGAGCCTCTGGAAAAAGCAGGGCAAAACAATTCTGATTGCAGAACACCGCCTTTACTACCTTCACGATCTTGCAGATCGTGTGCTGTATGTAAAAGATGGGGAGATTGAACGGGAATACACGCCTGCTGAATTTGACAGTTTATCGGATAGCACTCGAAAAGAAATGGGGCTGCGGCCGTTTTCTCTCTCGAAGTTGAAACCCGCGAATCAGTATCAGGCGCATACAGCTAAACTGATGGAATTTCAAAATTTCTGCTTTGCGTATAAAAAGCGGGAACCGGAAAGCCTCCATATTCCGAGTGCTGAACTGCCTGTTGGAGAAACGATTGCCATTATCGGCCTGAATGGCGCTGGAAAATCTACTTTGGCCCGCTGTATTTGCGGACTGGAAAAAGAAGTGTGGCCTTTTGCAGGTTGACGGGAAAACCCTTGATTGGAAAGCCCGGCTCAAACATTGCTACATGGTAATGCAGGATACCAGCCATCAGCTATTTACCGAAAGCGTGATGGATGAAGTGCTTCTGAGCATGGACAACGAGGATGAAACTGTTGCAGATGAAATCCTTAAACAGTTTGATCTGCTGGAATATAAAGACAGGCACCCGCTTTCTCTTTCCGGCGGGCAAAAACAGCGGGTAGCGATCGCATCTGCCATTGTGAGTAACCGGGAGATCATTGTGTTTGACGAACCAACCAGCGGGCTTGATCTCAAACATATGCGGGAAGTTGCGCGGAGTTTGAAGTCACTCGCGGATCAGGGCAAAACGCTTCTTGTTATTACGCATGATCCGGAGTTGGTGATGGCGGGATGTTCGTATGTAGTCCATATGGAAAAAGGGCAAATAAAAGAAAGCTATCCATTGGACGAATCCGGCAGTAAAAAGGTTTTGGATTTTTTCCGAATCCGCCAGTGAATTTTAGAAATTATGAATGTCAGGGCCGCCTTGACTGGACAGAAAGATAATGATAAGAGGCCGCTTTACTTTGGCGGCCTCTTGTTTTTGAAGCACAGACAGTACGGCTCAATATAAGGAGGGCTTATGTTCAAAAAAATCTTTGAGTACGCAGGGCCATATAAGAAAAATATGTATGTGGCCACGGTCGTTGTACTGGTCAGCGTTCTTATGGGCGTCCTGCCTTTTGTGCTGGCTTATCAGGTGATCGCGCCGCTGGTCATGGGTGAATCTATTGAAGCATCCTTTATCATTTTGCGCGTGGTTCTTGTCTTGGTGTGTCTGGTGCTGCAAGCCCTTTTCTATGGCTGGGGGCTGAATCTTTCTCACAAAGCCGCTTACGACACGCTGCTCCGTCTGCGGACGGCACTTCAAAAACGGTTTGAAAAGCTGCCCCTTGGTGTCATTCAGGATAAAGGCACCGGCACAGTCAAAAAGCTGTTCGTGGATGATGTAGACAGTCTGGAAGTTTTGCTGGCTCACTCCATGCCGGAGGGAATTGCAAACCTGATGATCCCTATTGCGGTTTATGTGGCAATGTTCTTTGTGGATTGGAAACTGGCGCTTCTGTCGCTGGCATCCATTCCGATCAGTCTGATTGCCATGATGACGATGTATTCCGTTGGCATGAAGAAAATGGGGCCTTACTACATGGCCGGACAAAAGATGAACAATACCATTATTGAGTACATTAACGGTATGGAAGTTGTCAAGGTATTCAATAAGGACGCAGATTCCTACGAGCGGTTCCGCAAAGATGTATCAGATTATCGGGACTATACTCTGGCGTGGTACAAGGCGGCGTGGCCGTGGATGGCAATTTACAGCAGTCTGCTTCCATGCACCATTATTCTGACTTTGCCTGTTGGCGCATGGTTCGTTCTCTCTGGCTGGTCTACTCTGCCTAATTTGATCTTGGTACTGTGTCTTTCTTTAAGTATTGGTATGCCGCTGCTGAAATCTCTCGGTTTCCTGCCTACCATGCCCCAGCTTAACTATAAAATTTCTGCATTGGAGCAGGTGTTGGATGCGCCGGAGCTCCAGCAGACAGAAGGTGCGTTCCACGGGAAAGATGACACCATTACTTATGACCATGTTTCTTTCGCTTATCAGACCACACAGCCCGGCCCGGATGGAAAGCCTGTTGTAATTGAGGATGAAGTTCTCCATGACATTTCCTTTACGGCAAAAGCTGGACAGAAAACAGCCCTTGTTGGTGAATCTGGCTCCGGCAAGAGTACATTAGCGAAACTGCTGATTCACTATTATGACCCACAGAAAGGCAGTATTTCCATCGGTGGGCAGAAACTATGCGATATGAGTCTTGAAGCACTCAACAGCCGTATCTCCTATGTGGCACAGGATCAATACCTGTTCAATACCTCTCTGCTCGAAAACATTCGGCTTGGTCGGCTGAACGCAACGGATGAAGAAGTGGTGGAGGCCGCAAAGAAAGCTCAGTGTATAGAGTTCCTTGAGAAACTTCCGCAGGGTATTCATTCGATGGCTGGTGATGCAGGAAAAATGCTCTCCGGCGGTCAGCGCCAGCGTATTTCTCTGGCAAGGGCAATCTTAAAGGATGCTCCTATTGTGGTGCTTGACGAGGCAACTGCCTATGCCGATCCTGAAAACGAAGAAAAGATGGAGGCCGCCATTGCAGAGCTTGTAAAAGGTAAGACCCTTGTGGTTATTGCACACAAATTACCAGCCATTATGAACGCAGATCAGATTTGTGTTATGGATCACGGAAAACTGGTTGCAACGGGCAGACATCAAGAGCTGATCCAGTCCTGCCCTGAATATCAAAAGTTGTGGAAAGCGGCACAAGACAGCGCCGAGTGGAAAGTACACACTGCAAAGGAGGGGAAATAAATGTTTGCTTTGTTTTCAAGAATATTGAAACTTTCCGGCCGTTATAAGAGCCGTATTCAGGGCGCATTTGTTTGTGCGTTTCTGGAATCCATTCTGTCCAAAATGCCGATTTTTCTGGCCTTTGTGGTTTTGAGTGGATTTGCAAACAAGACCATTACCGGGCAGACTTGCCTTTATGTGGGACTTGGCCTTGCCGCTATTGTGCTGGTTCAGATGCTCGTCCATTATCTTAGTGACAGCCTGCAAAGTGCAGCGGGATATTTGATGTTCGCTGACAAGCGTATCGAATTGGGCGGCCATCTGCGGAAACTTCCGATGGGATATTTCACTTCCGGCAATATTGGCAAGATCAGTTCTGTCCTCAGTACCGACATGGTGTTCATTGAAGAAGTCGCTATGAGTACGCTGGGAAACATGATGAGCTATCTGCTGTCCTCGCTGGTTTTGCTGGCGTTCATGTTTTATCTGAATTGGCAGCTTGGCTTGATCGCTGCGATAGTTACTATTTTGGCATGGCTGGTATCTAAGGGAATGAACAAAGTTTCCCTACGAGAAGCAGCAGGCCGTCAGGAGCAGAGTGAACGGCTGACCGATGCGGTGCTGTCTTTTGTGGAGGGCATTGGTGTTATTAAGAGCTATAACCTGCTTGGAGAAAAATCCGAAGAACTGTCCGGCAATTTCAAGCGTTCCAGAAATACATCGCTTGACTTTGAACGAAAAATGACCCCGTGGACAATGGGGCTGAATATCCTTTACGGTATTGGTATTGCGGCAATTTTCGGCCTGTCTATTGTGTTGGAACAGAGCGGTGCGCTTTCTTTGGCTTATGTGTTGAGTGTTCTGCTATTTGTATTTGATCTTTTTGGCCCGTTGAAGGCTCTCTATGGAGAAGCATCCAGACTAACCGTTATGAACGCTGCCCTTGATCGTATTGAAGCGGTATTGGATGAACCGGAACTTTCCGACAACGGCAAGCAGCATATTCCGGCTCAGGCACAGCCGGGACAGCCGGAAGTCCTGTTCAACGATGTTACATTTGCTTATCAGGATAAAGAGGTTCTGCATCATATCAGTTTTGCCATGAAGAAAAATTCTATGACAGCGCTGGTTGGACCGTCCGGTAGCGGTAAGTCCACCATTGCAAACTTGCTGGCGCGACTTTGGGATGTAAAATCCGGCAATGTGACGATAAGGGGCGTGGATATTCGCAATGTACCTCTGTCGGAATTGATGGATCAGATCAGCATGGTATTCCAGCGCGTGTATCTGTTTCAGGACACCATTTACAACAATATCATCATGGGAAAGCCGGATGCCACGGAAGAAGAAGTCTATGAGGCTGCCAGAAAAGCCCGCTGCTATGATTTCATTATGGCTTTGCCCGACGGATTCCAAACGGTGGTTGGTGAGGGCGGTGCAACACTTTCCGGCGGCGAAAAACAGCGTATTTCGATTGCCCGCTGTATTCTGAAAGACGCGCCTATTGTCATTTTGGATGAAGCTACCGCAAGTGTAGATACGGACAATGAAAGCTATATTCAGGAGGCTATTTCCGAATTGGTGAAGGGAAAGACCCTGCTTGTAATCGCTCACCGCCTAAATACCATCCAGAACGCCGATCAGATTTTAGTTATAGACAACGGCCAGATTGCACAGCAAGGAACCCATGAGGAACTTTTGAAACAGCCTGGTATCTATCAGGATTTTGTCAATATCCGAAAGAGTGCGGCTGGCTGGAGTCTTGCTTAATGACGAAAGGAGCTGCCTATGAAACTTCATACTGCCGGAGAGGATTATTTGGAGGCCGTGCTTATACTTCAAAAGAAGCTCGGTATGGTGCGTTCCGTGGATGTTGCTCGGTACATGGAGGTTTCAAAACCCAGCGTTTGTTACGCAGTAGGAACTTTACGAGAGGGCGGCTTTTTGACAACAGACGAAAACCATTATCTACACCTGACCGATCTTGGCCAGGAGGTGGCTGAAAAAAAATCTACGAGCGCCATTGTTTTTTAACGAAGCAACTTATATCTATAGGCGTTGATCCTGAAACGGCGGAGGCTGATGCCTGCCGGATTGAACATGATATTAGCGCAGAAACCTATGAACGGCTGAAAGAATTAGTCACGAAAGAATAATTAGATAGCGTATGAACCTGCCCCGACTACGGGGAAAGAAAAAAAACCGTTGGTTGGGGCAGGTGATTTTGCGCGCCTATTTTAAGTTATTACCCTAACGGCGGTTTTGAGAAATCAGAGCCGCCGTTTCTTTGCGTTTACACAAACCAATGACGACTTGCAGGGACACGGTAGCCGATGGGAGGTTATTTTGCCGTGTCCTTTTCTCTTTTTCGCAGCATCCATGATCTGCACCAGCTAAAAAAAGCGTAGCCCCTCCATTGGAGCAGTCGGGCTTTGAACGTGAAATTAAACAGTACATAACCGAAAATATATTTTCGTGCGCTTGTGCGGCCTTGTGTCGCGCAGGCGCATTTTGCTTTCCAGACTTCGAGACAAAGTGTCCCGAGGTGCGGTGCCGTTCTCCGCCGTTACTCCATTTCGTTTCCGACCAACCCCGAACAAACTGAAATGGAGGATTTTACGATGACTACTATCAATTTGAAAGATATTTATTATTGGTACACGCAGGATCAGCTTATCGAAGTTTCTGACGAGGTGGCCGAGGTATTCAAGGCCGATGCCCGCTATGAGATGGCCTATCAGCGGCGGCTCTCCCGGCACAAGGCGCAGTATTCTCTGGACTGCGATGACGGGATTGAGTATTCCGCTTGCCTGCATGAGCCGACCCCGCAGGAGCTCCTTGAACGAATGGAAACCTTTCTTCGTCTGTGGAACGCTCTCAATTCTCTGCCGGAGATTCAGGGCCGCAGAATTGACGCACATATCATTCTTGGCAAGTCGATTAAGGAAATTGCCGAGGCCGAGGGCGTACATGAGGAGTCTATTCGCCAGTCGATCAAGCGTGGCCTTGAACGCATGAAAAAAACTTTTTGATTTTTTCATCTTAACCCACTTGGAATTGATGAAAAAATGTCTCGGTTTATGAGAGGAGGTTTTCTTCCTAACGCAAGGGAATAACGGCAGCCCTGAGTAAGTACAGGGAGCCAGACAGTGGGTGCGCAGTGACATCTCCTAAAAGAGATTGAACGAACAACACCAACACTGTAAATGGGCCCGGTCATCCCAAGCCCATGATCCGGCGCTGAACAGGTTGGCTGCCTGTTCCTCCGGGCTTGTCGCTTTACTTGCGTTGAGAGCGCCGCACAGAAAATAACGATTGTCTTTGGACAGGCCAAGTAAATATGTACGGCGCTCTCTAATATTCAAAAACTATAATAAACCTCGAGACAAAGTGTCCCAAGGTGGAGTAAGGCAACAGGCCAGCATCCCGGTGGTGCTGGCCTGTTGCGTTTCCCCACCAAACAGCGGGGGGCGTTCTATCAATCTGCGAAGGAGGTTTACCGTGAAATTAACTACACAGGAACTTGAACAAATGAGAAGCGTTGACATTGGCGCGGTGGCTGCCGAGTCCCTGCCTGATGTGAGCGGTATGACCTTTGACAATGCGCTTTCCCGAAAGGAGCGCATCTCTCGATTTTTGCAGACTGTCAAAAATCCATACTGCTTTTGCATCGGTGGTGTTGGCGTGAAAATTGAATTTGCTGAAAGCGGGCCATCTCTCCAAGATAAGCTGACGGATTTCCTGCTGCGGCAAAGAAGCGGGCTGTAACTTCGGTTACAGCTCGTTTTGCTTCTTCGAGACAAAGTGTCCCGAAGCGGAGGCATCCTTGTTGTCCTCCCCGGACAGAGTTATAATATAAGTGTAATGTGATAGGGAAGGAGGAACAATGGCACGAGCAAAAAACAGAGGGTATCAGCAGAGTTTCTCTCCCTCTTACACAATCCGCCGCTGGCGGCTGGGCATCTATATCCGACTTTCAAAGGAAGATTTGAAAAAAGGAAAAGACGATAGCAACAGCGTAAAGAACCAGCGTGACCTACTGAACGATTTTTACCGACGAAACATTGACGAGTTTGAAAGCATCACGGAATATGTGGATGATGGTCATACTGGAACGGACGCCAACCGTGAAGATTTTCAACGGCTCTTGGCGGATGTCATGAGTGGTAAAATCAACTGCGTTATAGTAAAAGACCTGTCCCGCTTCGCACGAAATTATAGCGATGCCGGAAGTTTGATCGATAACCTGTTTGTTCAAATGGGTGTTCGCTTTATCAGCCTTGCTGAGAATGTGGACAGCTACAAGAACCCCGACAGCGTTTCAAATATCATCGTTCCCATTACAAACGTGATGAACGATAATTACTGCTATCAGACTTCCAAAAAGATCCGGCAGGTATTTGACTACAAGCGGCGCAACGGCCAGTATATCGGAGCATTTGCTCCTTACGGCTATGTAAAGCACCCAAAGGACAAGCACAGGCTGATTGTTGATCCCGATGCTGCTGAAAATGTCAAACTCATTTTCACAATGCTTATTCAAGGGTCATCAAAACGTGCTATCGCGCTGTACCTGAACGAACACGGCGTACCGAGCCCCTCGGCTTACAAGGTACAAAAGGGCCTGCCTGTTTCGACAAGAGGGTATGACGATCCTATGTGGGGAGTCCGCATGATCCACTCCATTCTTACCAATCCGACCTACACCGGGGATTTAGCCCAAGGCCGAAGCCGGGTGAAAAGCTACAAGGTACACCAGATTGAAGCTGTTCCCCGTGAGGAATGGGTAGAAGTCGCTGGAACGCATGAGGCCATTATCGACTATGAAACTTTCGATAAGGTACAGGCTCTCTTACAGCGTGATACCCGTACTTCCCCGAAAGGCCGTGAGGTACATTTATTCAGCGGCTTTCTGAAATGTGCCGATTGCGGGCGGGCCATTACCCGATGCGTTGGCAAGAACAACAATGTATATTATTCTTGCTCAACCTACAAGAACCGTTCCCGGACAGCCTGCACCATGCACTCAATCAAGCATGAACGGCTGGAGGCTGCTGTTTTGTTCGCTGTACAGCATCAGGTACATTTGGCTGTTTCCTACTCGGAAATCGTCACGCAGATCAATTCCGCTCCAATCAAAAAAAGCCAGTCTTACCGACTGGACGATCTGATAGCTGCAAAAGAGCGGGAACTGACAAAGATAACACGCTACAAGCAATCTCTTTATCAGGACTGGAAAGACGGTGAAATCACCCAGCAGGAATACCGGGATATGAAGGCTGACTATGAACGGCAGACTTCTGATATTTCCGCGGTGCTTACCCGGCTGAACGCTGAACGCGCAGAACTGGCAAACGGTGTGGACAACGAGCATCCTGCACTGGTAGCCTTTATGAAGTATCAGAACATTGAAGCCCTCAACCGTGAAATCTTGGTTGAACTTGTGGACTATATCAAGGTCTATGAAAACGGCAATATCAGCGTGAAATTCAAATTTGCTGACGAGCTCCGCAAGATTGCCGAGTACATTGAAATCAACACTACGGAAGATACCGCAGTAGCGGGCTAACCCCCGCTACAAACCCCTTTGACAGTGTGTTTTCCTAATAGGCGCTAATCATATGCTGGTAAGCATACCGCCCAAACTCAGTGCATCACAGTTTATGGGATACCTCAAAGGAAAAAGTTCATTAATGATATTCGATAAACACGCAAATAACATGATATTGCAATGGATAAACTTAGTGTGAAAGAATACGAAGACCCTTTCAAGGACAGCGGCGAGTCAAAGGGAATACGGCTTGAATAAAGTGAAAGCCAGCGTCTTTAGGCGCTGTCCGGTAACAGAGGCTTATAGCCTCAGAGCAAACCGCCCGTTTGACGGGTGGTCATTTGACTGTAAATGTAGTGTCAGAGGCAAGTATTTTAATCGGCTTTCCGCTGGTTTGGTGATATTATATAAAAAACAAAGAATCGCGATTAAAAAATTCAATGAATTCATGAAAAAGGTGAGAAGATGACAAAAAATATTTAATTCAAAGGAGGAAGAAAAGAAAATGGGTGCAAGAAAAAACAGTGTCAGCTTTGCGACAGTCGTTACGATTACTGGTGCGGTAATATCCTATGGTGTCGGTGCTGGCTTTGCTTCGGGAAATGAATGTATTCAGATTTTTGGATCATGGGGGAGGATGTCGGTTGGGCTGTACTAGGCGCTGCAATAGTGCTTGCCTTGGGTGGAATAGGAATTTATCTTTTAAGTTATGAGCTGCAGCTGAGAGGAAGTGAAGAAGGCTACAGGGTTGTGGGGGGGAAAAGGATTTGGCAAATTCGTACAAATATTTACGGGTATTATGCTATTATTAAATTTTTTAACGATGTTTGCCGGAGCAGGAAGCCTTATTAATCAGCAATATGGTCTGCCAAATTGGGTAGGATCAGTGCTTGTGGGAATTGTTACATTCGTTTCTCTTCTTGGTGGATTGAAATCGCTTGAAAAGGTTTTAGGGTCTATTGGAGTTTTTATCATAATTTATCTGGTGGTATTTGGAGTTATAGCTCTTGCTACAACAACGCCGGATCTTGATAATATATATGGTGCAAAAGAAGCAGTTGCAGCTGGTGAGATTATGCAGATAAATTTGTTTGCGCTTCCGCCGTTTAGCTGGATACCTGGATTAGCAGAACATAATAATGCATTTATAAACGGCGTGGTTTATGGGGCAGAGTTCAATTTTACATCATTCCCGTTTTTGCTTATGCTGGCACAGAGGTGTAAGTCGAAGAAGGAAGCTGTAGTATGTGCGTTTTCTGGAAATTTAGGCTATATGTTCTGCGTTTGTGTATCCTTGATTGTGCTTATGTTTAATTTTGATTGTATTATGGATCCGAATACGTATGAGATGAATCCGTTTCCGACTTTAGCAGCAGTAACAAAATTAGTACCAGCATTGGCATGGACATATGCAATTCTCTGTTTCCTTGGGATATTTACAACTATATCGGGGTATTTATTTGCAGTAGATGAAATGGTTTTTAAAGAAAATGTGACATCAAGAAACAGCAGGATTTTTCAGATAGTATTGATTTTGATTGGAATTTGTTTAGGTGGTGTGCTTCCTTTTTCAAATATGCTCAATGTCCTCATGCCTATTAGAGGCGCGATAGGAATCCTGCTTATTGTTCTGGTATTTATTGCTTTGGCTAAAAATGCGAAAGAAAAAAGAAGTACAAAATCAGAAGAAATACCCGTAAGCGCTACGGAAAATGTATAAGTTCGGAGGAATAATATGGAATTAACAACAAGGCAGCAAGAAATGCTGGAAGGCAAAGAAGGGGAAGGAAAGAAAATTGCGATGCGAATAGTAGCCCGTATGGGTGAGCTTTATGGAGCAAAGCGTTTACTTCCAGTGCATAGTGCACATATGGACGGATGTTGTTACACAACAATCTGGGATGCAGGCTTGGATTTTGTCGAATACTTGGTGAAAATTGGCACAAAAGTGGAAGTGCCATCCACTACGAACATTACTGCACGTGATACAAAAGCGTGGCAGCTATTGAAAACACCAGCAGATTTTTCGGATAAAAGCCGAAGAATTGAAGAGGCATATGTGAAGTTAGGATGCATACCAACTTGGTCGTGTGCGCCATACCAATGCGCCAATACACCACATTTTGGTGAGAATATTGCATGGTCGGAATCAAATGCAGTCAATTACATTAACTCAGTAGTTGGCGCCCGCACCAATCGGTATCCTGATTTGGTAGATCTTTGTTGTGCAATTGTAGGATATGTCCCTGAATTTGGATTGCACTTAACGGAAAATCGCGCAGCTCAGTATCTGTATAGGCTGGAAGGATTTTCAGGAAATGACTTCACGGATAGTTCAGATTATGCATTGCTTGGTTATTTGGTTGGAAAAACATGCGGTACTAAAATACCTGTAATCGAAGGGCTGCCCAAGCATACTACACACGATAATTTAAAAGCTTTGTCAGCAGCATCTGCCGCAGGTGGTTCAGTCGGTCTATTCCATGCAGTAGGAATTACGCCAGAGGCATCTTCTCTTGAGGAAGCTCTTCAAGGAAAAAACCCGGAAATTACAAAAGTTATTCGTCCGGAGGATATTGCAGCAACAAAACGGGAATTAACTAATGCGGTTAATGAACATGTAGATCTTGTTGTAGTAGGTTGTCCACATGCTTCCTATTCAGAAATGCAGCAGATTCTTCATCTAATGAATGGCAGGAAAGTTAAAGGAGGAACACAATTCTGGCTTCAGACTGGTCAGGCAGAAAAAGATTTGGCACAGCGAAGTGGACTCTTAAAAGAATTGGAAGATTTGGGGATTTTTATTATGCAGGATAGCTGTATTAATAATTTCCCAATGAAAAACCAGGGATTCAAAACAATTGTAACAAATTCTGGTAAAATGGCACATTATGCACCGGGAACAACTGGAGCAGCGATTGTTTTTGGCAGCCTTATACAATGTATTAGTGCTGCAACAGAAGGGAGAGTAGAGTTATGACAGAATTAAAGGCAACTATTGTCGTTGCAGGGAGTGTTTGTGCGCCTGCACTTTGTTCTAAAGTTCCTCTTAGTTTTTGGGGTGGCGTTGATCCACATACAGGAGAGGTGATAGATGTGCACCATGATTTAAATGGGCAATGCATGACAGGAAAAGTTCTGTTAATTCCAGCTGGGCGTGGCTCATGTTCGGGTTCAGGAATTATGCTTGAAATGATTCGGCAGCAGACAGCGCCTGCCGCATTGATCAGTATAGAGGCAGAACCAATCATATCATTAGGGTCAATTATGGGATATGAATTGTATCAACGGGGAGTACCAATCTTTACATTGAAGGAAGAAGAATTTAATGCAATAAAAGATAAAACCGTATTAAATATCTCGCAGGATGGAATTATTACTTTTGATAATAGTTCTGTAGAAGGATAGAGTACCTATTCTTATAAGATAATGAATCTTGTATTGGTAATAGACACATAGATAATTGTTTCTGAAGGGCGGCGCGGAATCCCTCCAGGGGATAAGTCCGTTTCCGCCCCAGAGTCAGGTGAAAGGCATGGTAAAAATCAGCAGGGATGAACTCGGAAATGTCAAGAGTGTTATTGAGAAGCTGGAAAAAGAAAGGGGTATCTTCCAGGAATATGTCCTGGCAGTCTGAAAAGGTATCTTTTAAAGTGATCTGATGATATTTAGTAGGCATGACCAATAAGCAGTTGAATCTGAGCTTACAAATACAGGGCTTGATTTTTACGGTTGGCACCATCTGCGTCGCACTTGCTGCCGGTCTGCCCCTTGGCTATGCACTGTTTTCCTATGCGAAGCATAATGGGATTTTTGGAATGAACGTTTATCACGTTCCTCTTATCCCGATTCTTGTTATGATTCTTTTGGTTGGTATTCTACAAATTGTGCTTTCCTGTGTTTTAAGCAGTAATCTGAAAAAGGAAACGCTGGTAGAAAGAATAAGGTATCAGGGATAGCAAGTATTGCTGGGATATCCTCAGTATCATAACAGGAATTAAAAGCACTTGGCTTCAAAAAGTTTTGTACTTTTGACAAAATGCAACCGATTTTTCATCAATTATAATAAATTTGATTAAGCAGCCTGTGTGTAATGAAGCATACAGGCTGCTTGCATTTTATAACTCTAATGAATCTTCTGCATCTACCCACATCTGTAAATTGCCCTCAAGATATAATCTCGCATATTCAAGTGGTTCATCGACTGCAAGTGAAGTCAATGCACAGTCTCGAAGCATATAGCCAACATTTGTATAAATGTAAATGCTGTTTCGTTGTGGATTGTATTCTGCAAATATTGTTCTCATCGTATCCCATCTCCTTATCATTTAATCAATCATTAGTAGCAAAAATTAAGAAGCATTTCAATTAGTCCACCATGTCACTTTTATTTTATGTTATACTGTTTTATATAATTTTTTTGTCTCCGCTGCCGCTCTTCGTTCCACTACGGTCGGTTCAGAGCCAACGTCCACTGGACGTTGTGAACCGGGCGGCACAGAGCAGAGGTCCACCGGACATCTTGTGCCCTTATCAGAGTTCATAAACACTGATGGGACGATATAACACAAGGGAAAAAATAAGGGAAAGCTCACCTGCGACAAATCCAGTGTTTTCAAGGGTTTGCGGAGAATTTAATAACAAAATATAACAGTTATTAAATCTCTTAAAACAGGTGAAATCTCAATCGGAATTTATTAAGGAGGATATGGATGAAACTGTTTTTATGTTCGCACTTTTCAAGTGTAGGAAGTTTGATAAAAGAAGAAATTGATAACAAGAAAGTCGCATTTATTCCCACAGCTTCGCTGCGTGAAGGCTATACCGGTTATGTCGGCTCGGCTCGAAAGCTATTCAATAAACTGGGAGCAGCCGTAACTGAAATTGATATTTCAACGGAGGCTTATTTAACGATACAGTCTGTTTTTGAAGATGCGGATGTGATATATTTTACTGGTGGAAATTCTTTCTTCCTTATGGACCAGCTCCGTAAAACGGGAACGGATGAGCTATTGAAGAAGGAATTGGAAAAGGGAAAACTGATGATCGGTGAATCGGCAGGTGCGATTATATGCGCTCCAACTATCCAATATATTGAACAAATGGATGAAAAGCCGGAGGACTACTCACAAGAAGATGATGCAGGGCTTGATTTGATTGATTTCTATGTTCTTCCGCATTATCTTACAGCACCATTTAAGAAAGTTACCGAGAAAATAATGACTGAATTTTCGGATTTGAATCTATCCCCAATTAACAACCGCCAGGGAATTGTAATTGATGGTGAAGGTTCAAAGGTTATTTGCAAAGACTAATTTGAAAATTCCAGTTTGTTGATGCAAAGCAGAGGCGGTAACTATTGATAAGTTCCTGCAAACCGATGAGGCACTGGACATGTTTCCACAAACCGATGAGGTAAAAAAAGAGAGCAGTTCAGACGTCTCAACGCATGTCGAGACGGTAGCTTTGCTTCTGTAGCGCATTCAGCGTGGCGTAAGACAAATTAAAAAACATAGATTCCGGGCTTTTTCGGGAGTTGGGATTAGAAGCCTGACTTCTGAAAAGGCGCGGTTATTTTATGTGGAAACATATCTACTGCAAAATGTGTGTCAGGTTGTAACCTCGGATTAGATGTCACGATTTGAGACGGTGGATTAGATGTCAGGCATATTGGGACGATTTTTGGAAAACGAAAAGGGCTGACAACCAATCTGGCAACTCAACCATTTGGGGGGGGGTGCAGGCGGTGGAATAGATGTGAAGGAGAATTGATTAGATCAGAAGTAGAAGGAGAGTCTCTCGCTATGATCAGAGAATTACGAAAAGCAGATATCAATATAGTTGCAGATATATGGTTGGATACCAATATAAAGGCCCATTATTTTATCTCTGCTCAATATTGGAAAAGAAATTTGGAGCTTGTGAAAGAACTGCTGTTGCAGGCAACCGTCTATGTCTATGAAGATAATTATGAGATACAGGGCTTTATCGGAATGAATGGTGAATATATAGAAGGCATTTTTGTTTCTGAGGCAATGCAGTCGCAGGGCATTGGCAAAATTCTGCTGAATTATGTAAAGGATACAAGGAGCAAACTGCTTTTAAATGTATATCAAAAAAATATACCGGCCATATCTTTTTATCAGAGAGAAGGATTTGAGATTCAGTATAGCGGCCTGGATGAAGCTACCGGGGAAAAAGATTATGTAATGGCATGGCAGCAGAAATAGAAATTCTAATTGTTTTGTAGGAGGTAAAAAATGTCAGATAAAATGGAGGTATACTATTTCAGTCCCACAGGAGGGACGAAAAAAGTGAGTAGTATTTTTGCGGATGCGATGGAAAAAGAAGTAATTTGGCATGATCTGGGAAGTAAGGAACCTATGATGGAGAAGCCGGAAGGCAAAATGATTGTTGTTGCAGCTCCTGTTTTTGGAGGCCGTATTCCTTCGGTTGTACGTGAGAAAATAGAAAAACTCTCAGGAACCGGAAAAAAGGCAGTAACGATAGCGGTCTATGGAAATCGGGCATATGAAGATGCTCTGTTGGAAATGAATGACATTTTGATGAAATGTGGATTTACAGTAATTGCTTCAGGTGCATTTGTAGCGCAGCATTCCATGGCACCTGAAGTAGGAGCGGGAAGACCAGATGGAGAAGATGAGAAAGAAATCCATAAATTTGCAGAATCTGTCAAGAATAGCACTGCTACAGAGAATGTTCATGTTCCAGGCAATCGTCCATACAAACCAGAGATGAATATGCCGGTTACACCAATTTCTATACCATCCTGTACGATGTGTGGAAAATGCGTAACGGTCTGTCCGACAAACGCTATTTCAGTTTCAGATGGAGCAGTGATTACGGATGCAGAGAAATGTATTCTTTGTATGGCCTGTACTCATGTCTGTACGGAACAGGCGAGAATTCGTCCGCTTCCATTACAGCAGGAAACGGAACAGATGCTTGGCGCCTTAAAGAGCGTCAGAAACAAAAACGAAGTGTTCTTATAAGGTGAAGTAGCATACCGAAAGACAGCAGTATTTGTGATGACATCATTTATCGAAATAGCTCAAATTTTCACAGGACGAACGACGGATATGGAACTGCTGGCATCGATTGCCAGACTACAGGATATTTTCATTTGATACATTACTTTTTTTCGGGAAAAGCTTTCAGCTGCTAAGACTGAAGAAATTATCAGGAAGATAGATGCGGGTCAGGGGAACAACGATCATAGAGAGGAAAATAAAAATGCGAGGTTTGGGAACGATCATCAATGCGCTGGCCATTCTGGTGGGCGGCGTGCTGGGCATCCTGTTCAAACGCTTTCTGAAGGAACGTTATCAGGATACCATCATTAAAGCCACAGGTTTTTCTGTGATGTTTCTGGGAGCGGCAGGAACGCTCTCCAAAATGCTGTCCATCGGGTCGGATGGGACTTTGAGCACCAGAGGATCTATGGTGATGATTCTGTCACTGGCACTGGGGGCACTGCTGGGAGAACTCATTGATCTGGATGCGCAGTTTGAGCGTTTCGGCGAGTGGCTCAAGCATAAGACCCGCAGCGATGGTGACAATCAATTTGTCCGCGGTTTTGTGGCGGCCTCCCTGACGGTAAGTATCGGAGCCATGGCTGTCATCGGTTCCGTTCAGGATGGCATTTACGGCGATCATTCCACACTGGTGGCAAAGGCAATTCTGGATTTTATCATCGTTCTCATTATGGCATCGTCTATGGGAAAGGGCTGTGTGTTCTCATTTATTCCGGTGGCGGTGCTGCAAGGCACCATGACTGCCCTTGCCGTGGTGCTCTCCGGCTTTATGACGGGTGCAGTTCTGAACAATCTCTCACTGGTGGGTAATATCCTGATTTTTTGTGTGGGAATCAATCTGGTGTGGCCTAAAACCATCAAGGTGGCAAATCTGCTGCCGTCTCTGCTGATCGCAGTGGCTATGGCGTATGGGGGCTGACCCTGTGAATACGCATGTGCATGCGGATGTTTGCTTTGGCAGTGGGAATGCAGCTGATGAAAGAAGAAAGTGGGGAAAGGAAAGAATGTGGAAATATGGGAATGGAATTTAAGATGTTGGATTACCTGCAAAATATACGGACTTCTGTGGGCGATGCAGCGATGTGTTTTGTCACCATGCTGGGCGATGCGGGGATGATCTGGATTTTGTTGACGGTCATACTGCTGACAATTCCAAAGACGAGGAAAAGCGGTGTTGTATTGCTGGCAGCGTTATGTGCAGATCTTATATTATGCAATGGGATATTAAAAAATTTGTTTGCCAGAATACGTCCATGCGATATAAATACACAGGTTCAGCTGCTCATTGCAAGACCGGATGATTTTTCTTTTCCCTCAGGTCATACAGCAGCATCCTTTACAGCAGTGGCGGCATTATATTTTTCAGGAGAAAAGAAACTGTGGAAAATGGCGTTGATCCTTGCGTGTCTGATCGCATTTTCCAGACTGTATTTATATGTACATTATCCGACGGATATACTGGGTGGAATTTTGGTTGGAATTGTGGCCGGTTATATAGGCTATATTGTGGTGAACAGATGTGGTACAATACAGAACAGATAAATGAAAAAAATAGGAGGAGAACAAAATGCCCTGTACAACAATACTGGTCGGCAAAAAAGCATCTTATGACGGCTCCACCATCATTGCCCGCAATGATGACTCCGGCGCCGGTCATTTTACCCCAAAGAAATTCGTGGTGGTGCACCCGGAGGAGCAGCCGCGAAAATATAAATCTGTGATTTCTCATGTGGAGATCGATCTGCCGGAGGATCCCATGCGCTATACCTCCATGCCCAATGTGCTGGAAGGAAAGGGCGTGTGGGCGGCCAGCGGCGTGAACGCAGCCCATGTGGGCATGACGGCGACGGAGACGATCACCTCCAATCCCCGGGTGCTGGGGGCAGATCCGCTGGTGGAGTATCAGCCTGCCGCGGATGGCAGGGAAGAGGTGCCCGGCGGCATCGGCGAGGAGGACATCGTTTATCTGGTGCTTCCGTATATCCACACCGCCAGAGAGGGTGTGGCGCGTCTGGGCAGCCTGCTGGAACAGTATGGCACTTACGAGATGAACGGCATCGCATTTCAGGATAAGGACGAGATCTGGTGGCTGGAAACCATCGGCGGTCATCACTGGATGGCAAAGCGGGTACCGGACGATCACTATGTGGTGATGCCTAACCAGCAGGGCATTGTGGATTTTGATCTGGAGGATGCGCTGACGGCGCAGAAGGAACACATGTGCTCCGCCGACCTGGGGGAATTTATTAAAAAGTACCACCTGGATCTGTCTGTGGATGGAAAGTTTAACGCCAGAGCGGCGTTTGGCAGCCACGATGATGCGGATCATGTATACAACACGCCCCGGGCCTGGTTCCTGCTGCGGTATTTTAACCCCCGCACGAAAAAATGGGATGGTCCGCTGGCAGATTATACGCCGGAGTCCGATGATCTGCCCTGGTGTATGGTGCCGGAGAAAAAGATCACGATAGAGGACGTAAAGTATGCTCTTTCTGCCCATTTTCAGGGAACACCCTATGACCCGTATGCCGCTTACGGAGACGATTCTATGCGTGGCGCTTACCGTTCCATCGGCATCAACCGGAACGATTTCCTGTCGGTGATCCAGATGCGTTCCGAAAATCCGGTGGAGTGGATCGCTTTTGCTTCCAATGCGTTCAACGTGCTGGTGCCGTTTTACACCGATGTGGAGGAGACACCTGCCTATGTATCCAACACGGCGGCGGACGTTTCCACGGATAATTTTTACTGGGTGAGCCGCCTCATCGCGGCCATGGCCGACGCGTCCTATAAGGGTTCCATTTTCCATCTGGAGCGCTATCAGGAGAAGGTCATGTCCGAGGGGCATGCCATCATCAACCGCTACGACGATCTTCTGGCGAAGGAGAGCGATCCCAAGGCACAGACCCGGCTGCGGCAGCAGGCCAATGAGGAAATGGCACAGCTGCTGAAAAAGGATGCAGCCACCACGCTGGATCAGGTGCTGTTTGAACTGAGCAATCAGATGAAAAACTGCTACGCCCGGTCAGACGCATAGCAGGAGTGAAAATCCGTAGAATTGCATGGAGAAAACCCCGCGCCCGGATCGCAGAAGCGGCTGGGCGCAGCCTGTGCGTTTGTCGGAAAATGGGGATGTGCATGTGATGAAATGGAAAATACAACGAGCCGGATGAAGGAACGAGGAAGGACAGGTGGAATCCTATGGAATGGAAGGTCAGACGGATCCAGGAAGCGGACTATGGATGTGAGGAGCGCCCTGCCGGTGAGCCTTTGCAGGTGCTGGTGACGCTGGAAAATCCCGCAGGAGAGCAGAAAACACTGCTGGTGGCGGATGAGTGGCTGTATGCACACGAAATCGACGAAGGGAGTGTCTGGACAGAGACGGCCCTTCTGTGATAAGATGGGTGCATCAAAAAACTGTGCGATGGAGGAATGACATATGTATATTACCTGTCTTGATGTGGAAGGCGTACTGGTACCTGAGATCTGGATTGCTTTTGCAGAGGCAAGCGGTATCCCGGAGTTGAAACGGACGACCCGCGATGAGCCGGATTACAATAAGCTGATGAACTGGCGGCTGGGTATCCTGAAGGAGCATGGCCTGGGATTGAAGGAGATTCAGGCAACCATCGAGAAGATCGATCCGCTGCCGGGTGCAAAGGAATTTCTGGATGAGCTTCGTTCTTTTACCCAGGTGATCTTGATCAGCGATACCTTTACCCAGTTTGCCACCCCGCTGATGAAGAAGCTGGGCTGGCCGACACTGTTCTGCAACAGCCTGGAGGTGGCAGAGAATGGAGAGATCACCGGTTTCAAGATGCGGACAGAGCAGTCCAAACTGAGCACGGTGAAAGCGCTGCAGTCCATCGGCTTTGAGACCATTGCCAGCGGCGATTCCTACAACGATCTGGGCATGATCCAGGCCAGCAAGGCAGGGTTCCTGTTCCGAAGCACGGATAAGATCAAGGCAGATCACCCGGAACTGCCCGCTTATGAGAAATATGAGGATCTTCTGGCGGCAATTAAGAATGCAATGAAATAATTCACGGAGACAGACGATGGAAAAACGAAGGAAGTGGATACAGGCTGCCTTTGGGGTGGGCCTTTGTACCGCCCTGCTGGCTGGCGGCTGTGGCCAGACAGCGGGAGCCGGTGGGACAAGTGCAGAAAGCACGGTAAAAACCAGCGGGGATGACCGGCTGGTGGGGGCTTTCATTACTGATACGTATCTGGTGTTTCCGGCGGCTGAGGAGGGGGGATGACCGCCCCTTGGAAGAGCGGGAGCGGAAATATGCCATCATTGACAAGAAGGACAGCGACGATCCAGGCGACTGGGAAGTTTCTTTCCAAGATATTCCCGGTGTAAAAATGATGAGCTCCTGCTGGCCGCTGGTGGATGGCGGCGACTGCTGGTTTAGTCTCTGTGATCCGGCGGTGCAGGACGTTCGATTAAACGTGACAGAGACCGACGATGGCACCAAGATCAGCATCAGCGGGACGATTTACGTGGTTTCTTCCAACGATGCCAGCGGCACCTACTATGCGAATCCGGTGTATGAGACAGCGGACGGAGAACTGTATGTGCAGGCAGGCAACGGATTTGCCAATGAAGGCGGCGCTGCGGAGGGCGGCAGCTTTCAGATGGGACTGGGGGATCCGGAATCTTCCGGCAGCGTTTCTCTTACCTATGCATGGATGAACCGGCCGGTGAGCATCACTGTTGTGCAGATGGATAAAAATAACGAGGCGCTTTCCCGGGAGACCTACGACCCCGGCACCTTGCCGGAGACGCTCCGGACAGAAAGCGGTGCGGCCTATCTTCTGGTGGAGATCGAGAAGACAGACGGCGACGGCAATTCCTATATGGAGCGGCAGCTTTATGATCCGTCGGATAAGGAGCAGCTGATTACCTTTTATGCCATGGAAAACGGGCTCATGGGCGCGCAGGATACGACGGTGGAGTGGCAGGCAGGAGAATGATTTAGGGTATCCTGACAATAAATGTGGGGTGCCTTGCAGGAAATGTGTTTGACGAAACAAGGCAACTACAGTATGATGAAGTAAAATAAAACTTCCCCTCTCCGGGATTTTCCGGGGAGGGATTTTTTGCGCAAAATGGAGGATCAGGATACAATGGATAAAAAAATAAGCTGTGCAATTTTTGATGTGGATGGAACACTGCTGGATTCCATGGGGGTGTGGATCAATATTGGAGATATTTATCTGCGAAAAAAGGGCTATGAGCCTGACCCGGAGCTGGCGGAGAAGGTAAAGGTGATGACTGTGCCGCTGACGGCCGCCTATATGAAGGAGACGTACCACATGCCGGAAACGGCGGAGGAGATCACCCGGGAGATCGAGGATACGGTGAAGGATTTCTATTATTATCAGGCCGAGGACAAGCAGGATGCCAGAGCGTACATGAAGAAGCTTTACGACCAGGGAACAAGGATCTTTGTGGCAACGGCTTCCGAGCGGGATCCAATTGAACATGCGCTGGCACGGGTGGGCATGTGGCCCATGGTGGAGCAGCTGTTTACCAGCTCAGAGCTGGGCTGCGGCAAGAGTCAGGACGGTTACTGGGCGCTGGTGGCATCCAAGATCGGTGTGCCCGTGGAAGATCTGACCATTTTCGAGGATTCCCTGCACGCGGTGGAGACGGCGGTACAGGCAGGCTGCACGGTGGTTGCTATTTCTGACCGGTACACGGTGGAGGACGAACCGGCGCTCCGCAAGCTGGCCGATCGCTATATTTACAACTTCACGGAACTTTTATGATCTGCAAAGCAGCGGAGAGCATGAAAATACGATTTTTCGAATGATATGTGTGAACGGTAACTTGTCTGTCCTTATAAAAATCAGTCTGGCGGGAAACGGGGAAATATAGTATGATAGAGAATATACCTGTTGACCCCAAAGTGACAACAAAGGATGGATTTATGAGAGATACGGGAAAAATTGTGACCGCGTGTGTGCTGGCAGTGGCGCTGTTTTTGCAGACAGGCATGGTGGGAGAGGCCACCAGCACCAAGACCCAGCAGCAGATCGACAGCCTGAAAAAGCAGCAGCAGGAGACGCAGGACAAGCTGGACGATGCGGAATCGGAGAAGAAGAAGCTGGAAGCGGCGAAAACAAAGCTGGAGAATTATCTGCTGGAGCTGAACAACCAGTTTGCCCAGCTGAGTGCGGAGTTGGATGATCTGGAGACCCAGCTTACAGATAAACAGGAAGAACTGAATATCACGGAGCAGGATCTGGAGGAGGCGAAGGCAAAAGAAGAGCAGCAGTATGCGGATATGAAAAAACGTATCCAGTTCATGTATGAGAATGGAAATATGGACTACCTGACCCTGTTTTTACAGGCGGGAAGCATCAATGACTTTTTAAACCAGGCGGATTATGCGTCGGAGCTGGTGGCCTATGACCGGCGGATGCTGACGGAATTCCGGGAAACCAAGGAGCAGATCGAGGCCACCGAGGCCCGACTCCAGCAGGAGAAGGAAGAGCTGGAGACGCTGCAGGCCCAGGTGACGGAAAAGCAGCAGGAGGTAAACGATCTGGTGCAGTCCACCGGAACGAAGATCAACGAATACACGAATGAGATCGCCCAGGCGCAGAAGCTGGTGGATCAGTATGAAGGAAAGCTGGAGAGCCAGCAGAATGCGCTGGATTCCCTCATTGCCAAGGCCAAGAAGGAAGAGGACGAGGCAGAGAAGAAGAAAGCCGCAGCGGCAGCCAGCAAAAACAGCAATGTACAGACCACCACCAGCACCGGGACGACCAACAACGGGGCGGCAAGCAATGTGCAGGCCAGTGACCTGGACATGCTGGCGGCGATCATTTACTGTGAGGCCGGTTCGGAGGGGTATGATGGACAGCTGGCGGTGGGCGCGGTGGTCATGAACCGCGTACGGAGCAGCAGCTATCCCAACAGTATCATGGGCGTGATTTATCAGAGCGGCCAGTTCAGCCCGGTGGCCAGCGGTCGGTTTATCCTGGCGCTTTCTCAGGGCAGTGCCACGTCCAGCTGTCGGCAGGCGGCTCAGGCGGCGGTGGGCGGAAGCTCCAATGTGGGCGGCTGCTTAAGCTTCCGGCGCAACACCGGGGACATCAGTGGCATTGTCATCGGCAACCATGTTTTTTATTAAATCTTTACGGAATTGTATTTGTTTTTAACACAATTTTAATCAGAAGCTTGGTATTCTAAACCCATAAAAACAATAACATTTATTTAAAGGAGTGCTTTTTATGGGAAACAAGTTTAGAGAAGAGCTTTTAGACGGAGAAACCGTATTATGGGAAGGCAAAAGTGAACCGTTTGCTGTTTTGTCCGGTGCGTATAAACAGAAGCTGCCGGTGCTGTGGATCGTGTGCGCCATTTATATCGTGGTATTTGCAGTGGCTTATCTGCCTTTTGCATTCCGCACCCAGACAGACCCGATCCAGCTCATCTTTGCCTGTGTACTGGCATGCATCGTTCCGGTGAGCCTCTGTGCCCATTCTTTTTCTGATCCGAAGATGATCAAGAACGATCTCACTTACGTGCTGACCAATTACCGGGCATTTGTCATCGGAGACGAGCGGGCCAATATGATGCGCATTGACAAAAACACCGATTACCGAACCGAGATCCAGGAGGATGGAACGGAGATCATCTACATCGGCGATGCCTGCAAGACCAAGGCTTCTGCCAGCAGAGCTAATACCGTGCTGGGCGTGCGCAAGGACAAGGAAGATCCGAGCAAAATAACCGGACTGGTATTTTACGGCGTGAAGGACGCTGCAGATGTGTGCAGCAAATACGCCGCATTTGCAAAATAACATAGAAACGCTGCAAGACAGCCGCCTGTGGGAGTTCTCTCCTGCGGGCGGCTGTTGCCGTCGTTTTTTGTCGAAAAGAATTCCTTGTACGATTGCTTCCTGTTATTGTAAAATTATCCTATCTGAAAAACATTTAATTTCTATATTAAAATCAAATTCTGCAAGTCATCTGGCAGTTCTGCCGCGAGATTTCATGAAGAAAGAAAAAGATCAAACATCATGGGAGGATATGGAATGGAAGAAAATTTCGAATTATTAGAGGGCTATCAGTTTAACCTAAGCGATTTCGCCTTGTTTTTGTCGGTGATGAAAGATCCGCGGGCATATCGCTGCGTGTTAAGTGTGTTTATGGACGAGCCGGACATTGAGCTGCAGGATGTGAAGGTGGAGCAGGTGGTGTTGAATAAAAGCGGAAAGCGTGCCATTCGGCTGGATGCCTGGGCGAAGTCCGTGGATAATCGTCAGTTCAACATGGAAATGCAAAACGATGTCAGACAGGATGATCTGCGGAAGCGTTCGCGTTTTTACCAGGGAATGCTGGACACGCCGATCCTGAAATCCGGAAAAGAGACTCGTTATCGGATGCTGCCATCCACCGTGATCATCTTTATCACGCAGGAAGATATTTTTGGAAGAGATCGGGCGAAATATACGTTTACAGAGCAGTGTGAAGAGGTACCGGATTTAAAACTGGATGACGGGACAAAGAAAATATTTTTTAATATGGAGAGCAAAAATGGCGCACCGGAGCTGATAAGTATGTTATCATATATGAAAGATACAAGGCTGAATAATCCGGATATTTTGGTAAAAGATAAACGGATCGTGGAACTGAATGATATTGTGGAAGAAGTAAAGGATTCAGAAGAATGGGAGGCTGTGAAGATGAACATTCTGGAAATTGGCATTGAAAAAGGAATGCAGCAGGGCGCCGAGAAAAAGATGCTTGAACTGGTGGAGAAAAAGCTGAAAAAAGGACAGACGATCTCGCAGATCGCGGATGCACTGGAAGAAAGCGAGGAGAAGATACAGGAAATTGCGGATTCGATTCAGAAGGACAAATCCCCGCTGTAACTGATGTCTTGCAGCCCCATCCAAAATAGATTATAATAACCATAAGATTACGCTTTGTGGAAAGGGGCGGCCATATGGATAACCGTTTGTTTGGCAATACACATATTTTAACATGGCTTCAATATTACGCGGATAATACGCAGGTGGATCTGGAGAAGGTGAAGATCCTGGATATCACCCGCAGGAATAAGAATCTGATTCCGACGGTGGAATCCAATGACGCAGTGCTTGTGTTCACGGAGGCAGGCCACCCGGATATTTTTTACCGGATGTGGGATGTGGGCCTCGGTGAGTGTGACGTGTGGTACAATGTGGGATCTGAGCCGGAGGGCCCGATCTGTCACAACAAAGTAAAAGAGATGATCGACCGGGGCATCAACGCGTCAGCGGCAATGCTGATCCTGAATCCCAATGCGCGCAGCACATACAAGATCGGCATGCGCAACAGCAGCTTTTCCAAGGGCTCGATTCATTATGTGGGCAGCGAGATCCGTTCTGTGATCCTGAATAAGATGCACGTTTCTTACGGGGATAATGTCTGTATCATCAGCGGGGAGAGTATCGCGGTGGAGGCTGCGATTCTGGCCAGCGAGGGAAATATCATTGCGGTGGAGTACAACCAGAATGACCGCAGGACGATGGAGGAGAATATCCATCAGTTTGGCTTGAACAACATTACGATCATTGATCATGTGACCGATGAGACAGTGAAGGATCTGCCGGTGCCGACGCTGACCTTCTTGGTGGCGTCTGCCAGCATGGAGCAGGAGATCCAGTGCATGCTTCGGCTGAACCCGCATATGGAGTTTGTGGTATACACGCTGGATTTCCGGTGTGCCGCCTCTCTTCCGGCACTGTTTGAACAGTACGGCATCGGAGAGACCGAGGTGATTCAGGTATCGGTGTCCAAGCTGACGTCCAGAAATACGTTCCAGACAGAACCGGCACCGTGGATCGTGTCCGGGCATGCCTGAAATTTTTCTTGACAGATACTGCTTTTTTGATTATCATAGGTTTTAATTTCAGATGAGAACAATGAAGATGGAGAGAGTAGAAGCTGACTGAACGTTTCAGAGAGCCGACGCACGGTGGAAGTCGGTACCAGTAAGTCTTTTTTGAAAATCACTCCGGAGTTTCAGGCCGAAATACAGGAATGGTGTCCGAAAGGATCCATGCGGCACTGCCAGATTGCAGGTGCCCGGGAGCGCGGATGCCGCGGTACAGTAGGTTCTGACGGTATTCCCCGTTATCAGAAGCGCATATGATGGTATGCAGGTAACAGGTGGTATAACGATTGCACAGGTTTTCGTCCTTTTACGGGACGGGAGCCTTTTTTAATCCTGTATTACAGAATCCCATATTCTATTTTAGTTGAGGAGGAACGCACAGATGATGAAAGATATGACAGAGATCCGCTGGCATGGCCGGGGCGGACAGGGTGCCAAGACGGCATGTCTGCTGCTGGCAGATGCGGCATTTACTGCCGGAAAATATGTACAGGGCTTTCCCGAATACGGCCCGGAGCGTATGGGTGCGCCGATCACGGCTTACAATCGGATCAGTGAGGAGCGCTGTTCCATCCATTCCAACATTTATGAGCCGGATTACGTGGTGGTCGTGGACGAGACGCTGCTGGAATCGGTGGACGTGACGAAGGGACTGAACCCGGAGGGGGCCATCGTCATCAATTCCGAGCGCAGCGCGGCGGAACTGCGGCCCATGCTGCGAGGCTATGAGGGAAGGGTCTATACCATTGATGCGAGAAAGGTTTCTGAGGAATGTCTTGGAAAATATTTCCCCAACACGCCTATGCTGGCGGCTATCGTGGAAGTGAGCCGGGTGCTGGAGCCGGAGCAGTTTATCGCTGATATGGAAGCATCTTTCCGGCACAAATTTGCGACGAAACCACAGGTGGTGGAAGGAAATATGCAGTGCCTGAAGCGGGCAATGAAGGAGGTACGGGCGTAATGGGAATCAAAGCATCTGACATTAATGAGCAGTCACCCTGGCAGGAGATGACCGTGGGCGGCGAGGTATATGAGGGCGGAACCGCCCGCGCGACCATCACGGGAGAGTGGCGTTCCAACCGGCCGGTATGGATCGAGGAGAAATGCAAGCAGTGTCTGCTGTGTGCCCCCTTCTGCCCGGACTCTTCCATTCCGGTAACCGCCGGAAAACGGTGTGAATTTGACTACGACCATTGTAAGGGCTGCGGCATCTGCTGGAAGGTATGTCCCTTTGAAGCCATTGATTTTGTGAAGGAGGAAGAAAAATGAGTATTCGAGAGAGAATGTCCGGCAATGAGGCGGTTGCCTATGCCATGCGCCAGATTGATCCGGATGTGTTTGCAGCATTTCCCATCACTCCTTCCACGGAGATCCCCCAGTATTTTGCCCAGTATGTAGCGGATGGCAAAGTGAACACCGAGTTCGTAACGGTGGAATCGGAGCATTCTTCCATGTCTGCCTGCATCGGCGCGGAGGCGGCAGGTGCCCGGGCGGTGACGGCCACTTCTTCCTGCGGTCTGGCATTTATGTATGAGCTTTTGTATGTGGCGGCTTCCTCCCGCCTGCCCATCACCCTGGCCTGTGTGAACCGTGCGCTCACCGGCCCCATCAACATCAACAACGACCATTCCGATTCCATGGGAGCCCGGGATGCGGGATGGATCCAG
Source organism: Oscillospiraceae bacterium NTUH-002-81 (assembly GCA_032620915.1). Lineage (NCBI taxonomy): Bacteria > Bacillati > Bacillota > Clostridia > Eubacteriales > Oscillospiraceae > Oscillospiraceae bacterium NTUH-002-81. The sequence continues at coordinate 3,401,483 of CP136052.1, read as the reverse complement.
ATTTATGCGGAAAATAACCAGGAGGCCTATGACAATTATCTCCAGGCCATGCGGATCGCGGAGACGCCGGACGTGCGTCTGCCTATTATGATCTGTCAGGATGGTTTCATCACCTCCCACGCAGTGGAGAATATTCTGCTGGAAGAGGATGAGAAGGTAAAGGCTTTCGTAGGAGAGTACCAGCCGGAAAATTATCTGTTAAAGCATGACAATCCGCTGGCGGTGGGCCCATATGATACGTGCCCGTATTATATGGAGCACAAAATGCAGCAGGCAGTGGCCATGAAAAATGCGAAAAAAGCAGTGCTTGCCGTGGCTGCGGATTTTGAAAAAACCTTCGGACGCCATTACGGTTTCTTCGAAGAGTACCGGATGGAGGATGCGGAGGCAGCCATCGTACTCATCGGCAGTACGGCAGGAACGGCCAGAGCGTGCGTGGATCAGATGCGTGCCGCCGGGAAAAAGGTGGGCATGATCAAGCTGCGGGTGTTCCGTCCCTTCCCGGCGGAGGAGCTGGCAGCAGCGCTGGCCCATGTCAAAGCTGTGGCAGTGATGGACAAGAGCGAAGGCTTTTCCGGCACCGGCGGCCCGGTTTACGCGGAGACGGCAGCGGCCTGCTATGATCTGGAAAACCGGCCGAAGCTCATCAATGTGGTATATGGTCTGGGCGGCAGAGACTGCACCGTGAGCCATGTGGAAAACGTATTCAACCATCTGTTCCGTATCATCGAGACCGGGCAGGTCGGCGAACGGTATCTGCACATGGGACAGCGAAGCACAGAAAAGGAGGTGCTCTGATATGGCATATAATCATAAAGTAGAGCTGAGCAAGCCCGAGCGGTTTGTGGGCGGGCACCGTCTGTGTTCCGGCTGCGGCGCGGGCATTCTTTCCCGTGCGGTGACCCGTGCCCTGGATGAGAAGGACAAGGCAGTCATCTGCAACGCCACCGGATGTCTGGAGGTTTCTTCCTTCTTGTATCCGTTTACCGCCTGGGAGGATTCCTATATCCATTCTGCCTTTGAAAATGCGGCAGCAACGTGCAGCGGCGTGGAAGCTGCTTATCTGGCGCTGAAACGCAGAGGAAAAATTGACGACACGTACAAGTTCCTCGTGCTGGGCGGTGACGGCGGTACCTATGACATCGGTTTCCAGTCCCTGTCCGGTGCCATGGAGCGTGGTCACGACATGGTGTACTTCTGTTACGACAATGAAGCGTACATGAACACCGGCATCCAGCGTTCTTCCTCTACGCCCCGGTTTGCCAATGCCACAACGACGCCCATCGGCACGGAATCCTTTGGTAAAAAGCAGAACAAGAAAAATCTGACGGAGATCCTGGCAGCCCATGAGATCCCTTATGCGGCCCAGACAACGTTCATTGGTAACATGAAAGATCTGCATGAAAAAGCCCACCGGGCCATCTACACCCCCGGCCCGGCCTTCGTCAATGTCATGTCCCCCTGCCCCAGAGGCTGGCAGTATCCGGCGGAGGATCTGGCACTGGTCTGCAAGATGGCGGTGGAGACGTGTGTATGGCCGCTTTACGAATATATTGAGGGAAAATGGTATCTGAATTATGAGCCGAAGAAAAAGCTCCCTGTGACAGAGTTTATGAAATTACAGGGACGATTCCGTCACTGCTTCAAGCCCGGCAATGAATGGATGCTGGAAGCTGCCCAGGAGCACGTGGATCAGGAATGGGAAAAATTAAAAGATAAGTGTCAGTAAATGGAAATGGAACGTAGATGCACTGCGGCGGGATAGAAAGGTATCGCAAAAGCGACCCGCCGCAGGCACCTGCAGTCTGAGGAACCCTGTATTACGAGGTTCCTTTTTAGCGTGAAGCTGCCCCGGGATATTTTTCTGCGTAATACATGCGTTTTCGTTCAAATGTGGAGTAATTCATATGCAGGGAGCGGGCGGCCTGCCGTACACTGTTGTGGTGGTTATAGGCCCGGCTGATATATTCGTATTCGATCTGCTCCAGTACCTCTTTTAAGTTCACATTTTCATCGGGCTGGAACGTGCGAGTCTTGCCATAGCCGATGAGGGGCAGGTCATCCAGGGAGATGAGGTTGTCCTCGCTCATGATGACGGCCTGTTCAATAACATTTTTCAGCTCCCGGACGTTGCCGGGCCAGCTGTATTCGGTCAGAAACTGGTAGGCCAGATTGGACAGCTTTTTCTCAAAATGATATTTCTGGTTCAGACCATCCAGGAACCGTTTCGCCAGCGGGATAATATCGTTCCGCCGCTCCCGCAGCGGCGGAATGTGGATGGGAACGATGTTCAGCCGGTAATAGAGATCCTGCCGGAACTGCTTGTGCTCCACCATATCCAGCAGATCCCGGTTGGTGGCGGCAAGGATGCGGACGTCGATCTTCACGGGCTCGGTGCCGCCGATGCGTGTTACCTGCTGATCCTGCAGCACCCGCAGCAGCTTCACCTGCATGTCCAGCGGCAGTTCGCCGATCTCATCCAGAAAGATCGTGCCGTGATTGGCAACCTCAAACAGGCCCATCTTGCCCGTCTTACTGGCACCGGTGAAGGCGCCCTTTTCGTAGCCGAACAGTTCACTTTCGATGAGATTTTCCGACAGGGCGCCGCAGTTGACCTTGACGAAGCGCTGTTTGGCCCGGGGGCTGTTTTCGTGGATATATTTGGCCACCTCTTCCTTGCCGACGCCGGTCTCGCCCAGGATCAGCGTGGTGGAATCCACTTTTGCCACCTTGTAAGCCCGGGTGAGTACATCCAGCATTTTCTTGTCCTCGGCCACCATGTCTATGGCAGGGGGCAGGAACTGTTCCTTCAGGGCACGGATCTCCGCCTGGTATTTGTCTGCCAGCTGTTCGGCAGCGGCCAGCCGTTCTTCCAGCCGCTGGATCTCTTCAAAATTCCGGCTGTTGCTGATGATCATTTCCAGGTTGCCGTTTTCATCATAAATGGGTTTGCTGCAGATGAAGGCGTGCCGGTTGGTGCGCTGGAAAACCAGCTCGATATTAGCCTCCTGGCCGGTTTTCAGCACCTGGAGGGAACCGGACTGGGAAATGTACTGTTTTTCCATATCACCCATGTGCAGGCCCAGGATCTCCTCCCGTTTCAGCCCCGACAGCTCCTCGTAGGCCTTGTTCACCCGCATGGTGCGGGCCTGGGCGTCGGTGACATAGATGGTATCGGGAAGGTTTTCAATGATATCCTCAAAACAGTGGCAGAGCCGCCGCGTTTTCTGCAGTTCCAGAAGCAGCGCCTCTCGGTCCATGGTTTCTATTTCCGTATCTGTTTTTAAAATCGATGTATCGTAGCGGTGCAGGGTATCCAGAAGTCTCTCTCCTTTTGAAAAAGCGCTCCGAAACCAAAGCCTCGAAGCGCTGAAAATGTACGCTGTTTATAAAGTTTTTTATAAAGTTTCAATATAGGGGCTGACTACGCCCAGGAATTCTTTCTCCCGGAGCCACCAGTCTTTCTTGGAGGTGTTGCACAGCAGCGTGCCGTCTACCCTGTACAGCGGCGCCCGGTCGGTCAGGCCCAGCAGCCAGGAGCGGAAGTCCTCGTAGCGCATTTTTACCACATTTTCCACGTAATGCAGATGGAATTCCGGGTTGGAAACCTGGCAGAAATAAATCTGGCAGAAAGCATTGTCGTGGTAATCGCCCTTGTCCACCACCTGACGGATGTTGCCGATGTGGCGGATGTCGTCGCGGGTCAGTACAACGCCCAGTTTGTTTGCCGTGTTTTCAATGATGGCGTCCTCAAACGTCTCCTCCGGATCGATGTGACCGCTGGAAATCAGGTCATACAGACCGGGAAAATCCTTCCGGTGCATGGAACGCTGCCGGAAATACAGCCATTTCTCGCCGTTTTTTACTTCCATCATCCACAGATGGACGACCTGATGCAGCAGGCCTTTCTTGTGTACCTCAGAACGGGGTGCAACGCCAATGACATTATATAAGTTGTCGTATATCTTGAGAATCTCCTCTTCCATACTTTAAACTCCCCTTTGATAGAAATAGTTCTGCACCTCCATTATACACTCCCTGAAAATAATGTCTATGCATTTCTTCGGATATTTTGTATAATATACATAACAGTTCACTCGAATATTTTTGTGGGCAGGCGGCATGCTTGCATGAGAGCCTGCCTGCAGGAATATTCGAAGGGAGCGCCAGCATATGAGCAAAAAGGAGTTGCGACGCAGCGGAGAGCATCGCAGATGCGATTTTGCGAATGGCGCGTGTGAACTGTGACGAGCGGGTATCCGGTGGGGGGTAATTTATGGAGCAGGGGAAAAGGAAGAAAAGATACAGCCACGCAGGCAATTTCGTGTTTTTGTTTTTGGTTGTGGTGATGCTATCGCTGTTTATACGTTTATTTTGCAGAAAAGCTATGCACACAACACACTGGAGGCGGCTGTAGAACGAAATATTTCCTGCTCCGACGGTATGCATCAGGTGATCTCCAACAAGTTTACACGGGAAGATTATGCGGAGATCAACGACAGGGCGGATATGAAGCTGGAACGGTACCAGGAGCTGCAGAAGAGCCTGAACGAGCTGCGCAGCCTCAATTCTACCCGCTACCTGTATACTGCCAAACGGGATGCGGACGGCAGGCTCATCTATCTGGTGGATGGTCTGGATCTGCTGGCGGAGGATTTTGCCTATCCGGGAACCTACATTGAGGAGGAGATGATCCTGTATATCAGCGCGGCGCTGGACGGGGAGACAATCTATTCCCAGGAGATCATGGATACGACCTGGGGACATATTTTCACGGCCTGTTATCCGGTGCGTGCCACCGACGGTTCCCATGAGATCATCGGCGCGCTCTGCGTGGAGATGGACATGGAATCTTCCTATGCATGGATCGAGACCAGCAACCGCCGGGCGCTGGGGTTTGCAGTGATGGCCGTTCTGGTGGCAGTGTTGCTCATTGCCTGGATATCCAGGTATACCCGGGCCCAGAAGAAAAAGGAGCGGGAGCAACAGCGGCTGCTGGAGGAGAGTGCGGCTGCGGCGGAGGCTGCCAATCAGGCAAAATCCACCTTCCTTTTCAACATGTCCCATGACATCCGGACGCCCATGAATGCCATCATCGGATACGCCGAGCTGGCAGGCAATCATCTGGAGGAACCGGAGGTCTTGCATGGATACATGGAAAATATCCGCATCTGCGGCAAAAAGCTGCTGTCCATCATTGACAATGTGCTGGAGCTGGCGCGGATCGAGAACAACGAGACAATGCTGGAGGAAAGCGCGACAAATGTGGAGGATATGCTGGATTCCTGCCTGCTCATGTTCCATGTATCGCTGGAAGCACGGCATCAGGTGCTATCTATGGTGAAGGATATCCGTTACCCGTATGTGTATATGGACAGTTCCCATGTGTCAGAGATCATTCTCAATATCATCAGCAATGCCAATAAATATACCGGAGAGGGCGGTTCTATCCGCTGTGCCCTCAGCCAGAAGCCCATGGAAAAGGACGGCTGGTGCATGATGACCATTGCCATTGCGGACAGTGGCATCGGGATGTCAGAGGAGTTCCAGCAGCATATTTTTGAATCCTTTACCCGGGAGCGTTCTTCCACCATCAGCGGCGTGGACGGCACCGGACTGGGAATGGGCATTGTGAAAAAGCTGGTGGATCTCATGGGCGGAACGATCGAGATTCACAGTGTGCTGGGAGAAGAAGGACTGGTTGTGGAACGGGCGGACAACGGTGTGGCCTGTGTAGAGCTGCTGGAAAAAGCACCGGCCGGATACTACGACCTGATCCTGATGGACGTGCAGATGCCGGTGATGAACGGATACGAGGCGACAGGTAAAATCCGAAAGCTGCAGGACAAGTCCAAAGCGCAGATCCCCATCATTGCCATGACGGCCAATGCGTTTGCGGAAGACAGGCAGAAGGCACTGTCCGTGGGCATGAACGACTATGTGGCAAAGCCCATTGATATGAATACGCTGATCCCTGTATTGCAGAAATATTTGCAATCAAAGAAATGATGGAGAAATGTTGTGAAAGGAGAGATGCGCAATGTTATTGATCGAATATCCGAAATGTTCCACCTGCCGCAAGGCAAAGAAGTGGCTGGATGAGCACCAGATCGCTTACACCGACCGCCATATTGTGGAGGAAAATCCCACGGTGGAAGAGCTGAAAGCATGGCAGGCGGCCAGCGGACTGCCGGTGCGGAAATTTTTCAATACCAGCGGGATGCTTTACAAGGAAATGCATCTGAAAGAAAAGCTGGCAGACATGTCAGAGGAGGAGCAGCTGCAGCTTCTGTCCACCAATGGCATGCTGGTGAAGCGGCCATTGGTGGTGAATGGAGATCAGATACTGGTGGGCTTCAAGGAAGCTGATTGGGAGGACAAACTTCTTTAGCTTTTTATTCTCCGGTGGCTTCCCGGTACGCTTCAGACGGTACCTCTGCCCAGGCGTGTTTTTCCCCCGGCGTGACGGCCAGTGTCCGGGGATTTACCGCATAAAATTCCATAATCGAAGTTTGGGTTTCTCCATCAGACGGCGTTGTGTCCTGATAATATACGAACAGGTCACAGGCGCCGTTTTTTGATACCCGGTCGTAGACGAGCCGGTTCTGGATCGTGTCTGTGCCGGACTGCGTTTCCTGGAAAACGACATAAGGGGTACCCTTGGCAGTGTAAGATACCGTTAAAGTGTCAATGTCGTTGGCGGGAAGCTGCCCCTCATCGGCCAGCAGCTGGTACACCGCCTGGAATTCCGAGAGGAGAGCCGTGTCGGATTCAGAGTCAGCAGACGCAGAAGAGCTGGAACTGTTAGTGCCAAACTCTGATGTTCCATCATTGTCAGGAGCATGGATGCCGGTTTCGGACGCATTGGGTGAACCATTGCCATCAGCGTCGAATGAGCGGTCATCCGTAATTTTGTTCTCATACGTATCAATATGGTATTTTTCCCGCTCTTCCTCAGTCAGCCGTCGGCAGAGCAGCGGCCCCATGGCCTGCTGATAGTAATAAATGGACCCGTCCATGAAGGTGTCTTCCCGCATATAGATCAGTCCGTCTGCGGTGACACTTTCCTCTGTAGGCGCATGGAGAAAGACCAGCAGCATACACCCGGTGCCATAGAGCAGGAACATACCCTCCAGACAGATGAGTACGATGCCAAGAAGCACTTTACTGATGGCGGGCAGGCCAGTTTTGTGGCGCATGGCCCCAAACAGCCGGTATACCCAGTAGATAGACAGGGCACACCAGAGCAGGAACAGCAGAGATACCGATGCCGTTTCAAAAAGAGGGCGATAAGTCACGCCGTCAGGCAGCAGATTCGGTACAGTACCGAAGACGCCGGTGTACAGCAGCAAAATACCGGTAAAAATGATCAGCACAGGTGCCTTGGGCTGCGGCGCTTGATCCCAGTTTCGCAGAACATTCCACAGTGGCGAACCTTCCCAGACGTCGGAATTTTCTTCCACGAAGGCTTCCTCCAGCTCCTGCGCATTCATGGCCGCCTTTTCCACCGGTACCAGATGACAGGCATCCAGATCATCCCGCCAGATGCTGTCCTGAAGAAGAAATTCTGCCGCTGCTCGGTAAAGATAGTAGCTTTTCAGCTGCGATTTGTTCAGTTTCTCGGGAGAGAGCTGCCGCAGAGCCTGACTGGCTTGGTCGGGGCAGTGCATGAGCAGCTGATATTTTGCCATGGACAGGAGCAGGGTCATCTGCATTGCCCGGTTATTTTTATAAGTAGTGCGGTAAAGCACATAGTTGTAGTCGTGGCAGTCCTGAAAGCTTTCCCGGTGAAGGCGGCGGATCTCGGTACGTGTCTTGGCAAAAAGGAGCAGCCCCATGGAAGCCAGGACGCAGAGATAGAGAAGGACACAGCTTCGTATGCGGGGGCCGGGATCGTCGTCCCATCCGGCGGTGGTAAAGATCAGTGCTAGGACAAACAGCGCCAGCAGGCCGGTGAGTATGCGGAAAATCCGCAGCCGCAGAAGCCGCTGTTTTCCCAGATTGCCGCCGTAGCTGTCCGGCAGGTGCAGATTGGTCTGTGTCAGGTCATACATATTCAAAGTCAGTTTCCCTCATTTCCTAAAATAAAAAGTGAAAAACAAGAAATATATCCCTACTTTACCATAAAATATAAAATAGAAGGAAGAAGAATGCCGTCGTTTTTATGGAAAATTAATAATTTTTTCACGTCCTCTTGACAATATTGTCTGAAAATGCCTATACTGACAAGTGTTGAGAACTGATAATAGATCTAAACAGGAGGAAAAGTGATGAAAAAGAGAGTTGTAAGCTTACTTGCAGTCATGGCACTGACCGTGGGAATGCTGGCAGGATGCGGATCTTCTTCCGACAGCAGCGCTGATACGAAGGATGCCGCAGCAGATGAGAGTGCAGAGGACACTGCAGATTCCGCAGAGGGAACCACATCTGCAACCACCGTAAAGGCAGGTTTTATTTTCCTGCATGACGAGAATTCTACCTACGACCTGAACTTCTTAAACGCAGCGAAGGAAGCATGTGAGAAACTCGGCATTGAGTACATGACCAAGACAAACATCCCTGAGGGACAGGAGTGCTATGAGGCAGCCTGCGAGCTTGCTGATGCAGGATGTAACTACATCTTCGCAGATAGCTTCGGACATGAGGATTACATCATCGAAGCTGCAAAGGAGTTCCCGGAAGTACAGTTCAGCCACGCTACCGGAACAAAAGCACACACAGAGAATCTGGACAACTACCACAATGCATTTGCATCCATCTATGACGGCCGTTACCTGGCAGGCGTTGTTGCAGGAACCAAGTTAAATGAGATGATCGCAAATGGCGAGATCACAGAGGATCAGGCAAAGATGGGTTATGTCGGCGCTTATACTTATGCTGAGGTTATCTCCGGTTACACCTCTTTCTTCCTTGGCGCACGCTCTGTTTGCCCGACTGTTACCATGGACGTAACCTTCACAGGATCCTGGTATGATGAGACCGCAGAAAAAGAGGGCGCAAATAAACTGATCGAGAACGGATGCGTACTGATCAGCCAGCATGCTGACTCCATGGGTGCACCGACCGCATGTGAGACCGCAGGCGTGCCGAACGTTTCCTACAATGGAAGCACAGCAAGTGCTTGCCCGAACACCTTCCTGGTATCTTCCAGAATCAACTGGGAGCCTTACTTTGAGTATGCCATCCAGTGTGTAGAAGAGGGCAAGGCCATCGACACCGACTGGACAGGAACTCTGGCAACCGGCTCTGTTGAACTCAGCGAGCTTGGCACAGCTGTAGCAGAGGGCACACAGGAAGCTGTAGATGCAGCAAAGGCTGACATCGAGGCTGGCAATGTGCATGTATTCGATACTTCCAAATTTACTGTAGAGGGCAAGACTCTGGACAGCTACGAGGCAGATATCGATACCGATGCTGATTACACACCGGATCACGAGGTAGTAAGCGATGGTTACTTCCATGAGTCCGAGTACCGTTCTGCTCCGTACTTCGATGTGAAGATTGATGACATCAACCTTTTGGATACCGCATTTTAATAGCGAACCGTGCAATATCTGACCGTATAAAAGATTGCACAGGGCGGCACAGCGTATATCGCCGCGCCGCCCTTTTTCTATCAGCCCGGGGCAACCGATTCCGACAGGAAAAGGCTTTCCCGGACCGGCAGAAAAAGGGGCGGATCAGCCACTAACTCGAAAGGGGACAAATGATGGAAACCAAGATAGCCGCAGTTTCAATGAAAAATGTTACAAAAACCTTCGGCTCCGTAATCGCCAATGATAAAGTTAGTCTGGACATCTATAAGGGAGAGATTCTGGCACTGCTGGGCGAGAACGGAAGCGGAAAAACGACGCTGATGAACATGCTTTCGGGCATTTATTTCCCGGATGAGGGACAGATTTTTATCAATGGCAAGGAGGAGGTCATCCGCTCCCCCAGGGCAGCCTTTGATTTAGGGATAGGCATGGTGCACCAGCATTTCAAGCTGATCGATGTGCTTTCCGCTGCGGAAAACATCATCCTCGGCCTGGAGGGGAAGCTGAACATCAAAGAGGCTTCCCGGAAAATCGAGGAGATCTGTGAAAAATACGGCTTCGAGGTGGATCCGAAGCAGAAGATATACGATATGTCCGTGTCCCAGAAACAGACGGTAGAGATCGTAAAAGTGCTGTACCGCGGAGCGGATATTCTGATCCTGGATGAGCCCACGGCTGTGCTGACGCCCCAGGAGACAGAGAAGCTGTTCCGGGTGCTGCGGAAAATGCGGGACGACGGCAAAGCCATTATCATCATCACTCACAAGATGCATGAGGTAGAATCCCTGTCTGACCGGGTGGCTGTGCTGCGGGCCGGAAAGTATATCGGCAGCATGATGACAAAGGATACCAACGTAACCGAGATGACCAACATGATGGTGGGCCACGCGGTGACACTGAACATTGAGCGGCCCGATCCGGTGGATCCCAAGCCCCGGATCGAGGTGCAGGGGCTGACCGTGCGAAGCGAGGACGGCATTTTGAAATTACAGGATGTATCCTTCACCGCCAACAGCGGAGAGATCCTCGGTATCGCAGGCATTTCCGGCTGCGGCCAGAAGGAACTGCTGGAGGCCATTGCCGGTCTGCAGCCCACGGAAGCGGGCACGATCCGTTACGTGGAGGATGATGGCAGCAAGGAAGAGCTCATCGGAAAGGATCCGCTGAAGATCGCCCAGATGGGCGTGTCCCTTTCCTTCGTGCCGGAGGATCGGCTGGGCATGGGTCTGGTGGGCAACATGGATCTGACCGACAACATGATGCTGCGTTCCTTCCGCAGAGGACATACGCCTTTCACCAACCGCAAGCCGTCCAAGGAGCTGGCGGAGAACGTGGTGGAGAACCTGGAGGTGGTGACCCCGGGCATTACCACACCGGTGCGCAGACTGTCCGGCGGTAATGTACAGAAGGTGCTGGTAGGCCGTGAGATCGCCTCTGCGCCGACCGTGCTTCTGACGGCTTACGCCGTGCGCGGCCTGGATATCAATTCTTCCTATACGATTTACAAGCTCATCAATGAGCAGAAGAAAAACGGTGTGGCCGTGATTTTCGTCGGAGAGGATCTGGACGTGCTCATGGAGCTGTCTGACCGGATCCTGGTGCTGTGCGGCGGCCAGGTCAGCGGCATCGTGGATGCGCGGACAACCGACAAAAATCAGGTGGGAATGATGATGACTTCGGTAGGAGGAAGAGAAAGCGATGAATGAGAAAAAGAAAGAACCGTTTTTTCATGTGGTGAAGCGGGATGTGCTTCCCTGGTATCAGTCGGTGGGCATCCGGGCAGTGGCCATCATTCTGGCACTGATCGTGTGCGGCATCGTCACGACACTGACCACCGGCATTAACCCGGTAGAGGTGTATCAGTCTGTTTTTGCCGGTGCATTCGGTACTGCGAGAAAAACATGGATCACTCTGCAAAATATGTCCGTGCTGCTGTTGATCGCGCTGGCGCTGACACCGGCGTTCAAGATGAAGTTCTGGAACATCGGCGGCGAGGGACAGGTACTCATCGGCGGACTGGCGGCTGCAGCCTGCATGATCTGTCTGGGAGAAAAAGTTCCTAACGTGGTTGTGATCATCTGTATGGTGATTTCCAGTGTGGCTGCCGGCGCCATCTGGGGCTTTATCCCGGCATTTTTCAAGGCAAAATGGAACACCAACGAGACGCTGTCTACCCTGATGATGAACTACATTGCAACCCAGCTGGTGGCTTTTTTCACCATCCTGTGGGAGGTGCCCAAGGGCTCCGGTAAGATCGGCATCATCAACCAGAATTCCAACGCGGGCTGGCTGCCCCAGCTGTTCGGTTCCAAATATCTGCTGAGCATTTTTGTGGCTGTCATCGTCACCGTATTTATGTATATTTACCTGAATTACAGCAAACAGGGCTATGCCATTTCTGTTGTGGGCGAGAGTGAAAATACCGCGAAATACGTGGGCATCAAAGTAGAAAAGGTCATCATCCGTACGGTGGTGCTGTCCGGCGCACTGTGCGGCCTGGTGGGTCTGCTTCTTGTGGGAAGCATCAACCACACCATCACGACGACCATCGCGGGAGGCCAGGGCTTCACCGCCGTGCTTGTTTCCTGGATGTCCAAATTCAATCCGCTGACCATGGTATTTGCCACCTTCCTTATTATTTTCATGGATCGGGGCGCCAGCGAGATTTCCACAGCGTTTGGCCTGAACCATGCGTATTCCGATATCCTGACAGGTATCATCCTGTTTTTCATCATCGGCTGTGAGTTTTTCATCACTTACCGGCTGCAGTTCCGTAAAAAAGCAGAAAAGGAGGAACAGTAATCATGTTGAGTTTTTTGCTTGCATTTATTCCGAGAGCGATCGTGCAGGGTATCCCGCTGCTGTACGGTAGTACCGGGGAAATCATCACCGAAAAATCCGGCAACCTGAACCTGGGGATCCCGGGTGTCATGTATGTGGGGGCCATCAGCGGTGTCATCGGTTCCTTTTTCTATGAGCATTCCGTGGGTGATGCGTCAGCCATGAATCCGGTGCTGGCCGTGCTCATTCCGGTGCTGTGCTGCCTTTTGGGGGCACTGCTCATGGGGCTTTTGTACTGCTTTCTCACTGTTACTCTGCGGGCGAACCAGAACGTAACCGGTCTGGCCATGACTACCTTTGGTGTTGGCTTCGGTAACTTCTTCGGCGGTTCCCTGATCAAGCTGGTGGACAGTGATGTGCCGTCTATCGCCCTGACCGCAACGAGTAATTTTTTCAGTAAATCCCTGCCCTTTGCAGGAAAACTGGGTGGATTCGGCAAGCTGTTCCTGTCCTACGGTTTTCTGGCATATCTGGCAGTCATCATTGCCCTGGCGGCATCTTATATTCTCAATCATACCCGGACGGGGCTTCACCTGCGGGCTGTGGGAGAGAATCCCAACACTGCGGATGCGGCGGGTATCAATGTAACGAAGTACAAATACTTTGCCACCTGTATCGGCTGCATGATCGCAGGTCTTGGTGGCCTGTACTATGTGATGGACTACGCCTGCGGCGTTTGGTCCAACGATGCTTTTGGTGACAGAGGCTGGCTTGCCATTGCCCTTGTGATCTTCACCATCTGGCGTCCGAACTTGAGCGTTCTGGCATCCTTCCTGTTCGGCGGCCTGTACATCCTGTACCTGTATCTGCCCACCGGCATGGATCATATGGAATACCAGGAGCTGTATAAAATGATCCCCTACGTGGTAACTCTGGTCGTTCTGGTGGTGACCAGCATGCGCAGCAAGCGGGAAAATCAGCCTCCGGCAAGTCTCGGTCTGGCGTACTTCCGCGAGGAAAGATAACGGCGCGAGTGTGCAGAAAAATGGTTTAATTCACAGAGTTTTGTTCAGGAAAGTATTCGGTTATGCGGAGCGTATATAGGGATAGCTGAAAGCAGGAGAGGACTCTGGGAAATAGAAATGAAATAAAAACAAGAAAGGCAGTCCCGTGATCACTTTGAAAGGTGTGAGGGGCTGCCTTTTTGGACTGTGCTGCATTCTGTGGGAAATCATCTGTCGGGATGCTCCATGTGCGCGCGGCAGATGATTTTACCAGAGTGGCTGCGATTACTTGCGGAATCCGAACAGCCCTTTTTTCTCATAGGGCTTGGCGGAAACAGAGGTTACGGTGTACCCGGTCTTGTCAATGGTTTCGCGCAGCTTGTCCTCCGGGATATCCTCCTCGGTGAGGATCACGGTCTGTCCCTTGCTGTGGGAAGAGGTTACCTTCTTCACGGACGGGAATGCGGCTCTCACCGTATCGTTTACGTGCGCCTCGCAATGTCCACACATCATACCTTCTACACCAACTGTAATTTCTGTCATTTTCTTTTCCTCCTATACTTCTTTTTTATTATGATAAACAATGGTTTTGATTGTTTCAAATCATTCCTGTTTTTATCTCGTGTGAAGAACGTGTTTTATGTTCACACGGATATTAAAATGTATTCAGGAATTGTTTTTTCAACAGATATCGATTGATTTGTCTTTCTTCGAAATCTGTTGTCGATGGAAAATCCTGTAGGATTATCGTAACACTTTCTTTAAATCATATCCAGCTTCTTTGATGGTCGCTTTCAGTGTCTGGTCGGAGACTTCCCCGGACAGGTGCACAACGGCGGTGCCTGCCTCGTGGCTGGCAGTAGCTTCTGTTACACCGTCCAATGCCTCCAGGGCGGATTTCACATGGGCTTCGCAGTGGCCGCACATCATTCCTTTGATTTTCAGGGTAATGACGGTGTCGTTGCTGTTGTCTGTTGCAGTCTGTGATGTTTTGGTATTTGCAGCAACTGCGCCTGTATCGGCACTGGTATCGGATGAACCGCTGAGTAACGGGGCGCTTCCCAGGGCGTTTTTATGGGGCTTGTCGTGGCTGGCGTCATGCATCTTGAAGAAATTCAGGCGCAGGGCGTTGGTAACCACGCAGAAGCTGGAAAGGCTCATGGCTGCGGCACCGAACATGGGGTTCAGGGTCAGGTGGAACAGCGGAATCCACACACCGGCAGCCAGCGGGATACCGATGATATTGTAAATAAAGGCCCAGAACAGGTTCTCATGGATGTTGCGTAAGGTAGCGCGGCTCAGCCGGATAGCAGCGGGCACGTCGGACAGGCGGCTCTTCATGAGCACGATGTCAGCGGCATCGATGGCGATGTCGGTTCCGGCGCCGATGGCGATACCGATGTCAGCGGAGGTCAGGGCAGGTGCATCGTTGATGCCGTCGCCTACCATGGCAACCTTGCCCTTCTTTTTCAGACGGCTGATGACCGCCTCTTTGCCGTCCGGCAGTACCCCGGCGATGACTTCATCTACACCGGCCTCCGCGCCGATGGCTTTGGCGGTGCGCTCGTTATCGCCTGTGAGCATTACCACATGGATGCCCATGTTCTGTAATTCTTTCACGGCCCGGGGGCTGTCCTCTTTGATCACGTCAGCCACGGCAATGATACCGATGAGCTGCCCATCCTCACTGAAAAACAGCGGTGTCTTGCCTTTTTCTGCCAGGGCGCTGGCCTGTGCTTTCAGGTCTTCCGGCACGGCAGCATTTTTCTCGATGAAGGAAAGATTACCGCCTGCCAGGGTATGGCCGTTTAACACACCGGTGAGGCCGTTGCCGGGAACAGCTGTAAACTGCTCGGTGTCTCCGCCGTCAATGCCCCGCTCCTGTGCCAGGGCCAGGACAGCCCGGGACAGCGGGTGTTCACTTTTCTTTTCCAGTGCGCAGGCTTTGGCGAGAAGGGTTTTTTCGGTATAGCCGCCAGCGGGAAGAATGTCGGTTACCCGGGGTTCACCGCTGGTGATGGTGCCTGTTTTATCCAGGGCAACGATCTGGATCTTGCCGGTCTCTTCCAGAGAAACGGCGGTTTTGAACATGGTGCCGTGCTTGGCGCCCATGCCGTTGCCTACCATGATGGCAACCGGGGTGGCAAGACCCAGGGCGCAGGGGCAGCTGATGACGAGAACGGAAATGCCTCTTGCCAGGGCGAAACCAATGGTTTGTCCGGCTAGCAGCCACACGATGGTGGTAATGATGGCAATGGTAATTACGGTAGGAACGAAAACGCCGGATACCCGGTCAGCCACTTTGGCGATGGGGGCTTTGGTGGCAGCGGCGTCGCTGACCATCTGGATGATCTGGGACAGAGTGGTGTCCTCACCCACACGGGTGGCTTCGCAGATCAAATGGCCGGACTGATTCAGAGTTGCGGCAGAAACGGTATCTCCCGGGGCCTTGTCCACGGGGATGCTCTCGCCGGTGAGGGCGGATTCGTTGACGGCACTGGTGCCCTCGGCAACCACGCCGTCTACAGGGATATTTTCACCTGGGCGTACCACAAAACGGTCGCCGATGTGTACCTGTTCAATGGGAATCTCGGTCTCCACGCCATCCTTTAAAACAACGGCGGTCTTGGGAGCCAGCTTCATGAGGCTCTTCAGTGCGTCGGTTGTTTTTCCCTTGGAGCGGGCCTCCAGCATTTTACCCACAGTGATCAGCGTCAGGATCATGGCTGCGGACTCAAAATAAAACTCATGCATATAGGACATGACTGCCTCGGCATCTCCCTGTACCTGGGCGCTGGTCATGGCGAACAGGGCATACACGCTGTAAACGAAAGCGGCGGTGGAACCCAGGGCAACGAGAGTGTCCATGTTGGGCGCCCGGTGAGCCAGGCTCTTAAAACCGTTGATAAAAAACTTCTGGTTCACCACCATGACAGCCACGGTGAACAAAAGCTGTACCAGACCCATGGCGATGTGGTTGCCGTCAAAGAAGTGCGGCAGCGGCCAGCCCCACATCATATGTCCCATGGAAAAATACATGAGAGGGATCAGCAGGCAGAGGGAAACGATGAGCCTCTTTTTTAACAGCGGGGTTTCTTTATCTTTCAGCATGTCTTCATAGTCAGAGGCACCGCTGCCCGCATTTTTGGCGGCGCCTTTCAGGGAAGCGCCATATCCGGCATTTACTACCGCCTCGATGATGGCCTGGGAGGAAGCAGTGCCTTCCACGCCCATGGAGTTGGTCAGCAGGCTGACCGAGCAGGAGGTGACGCCGGGCACCTTCTGGACGGCCTTCTCGACCCGGGTGCTGCAGGCGGCACAGCTCATGCCTGTAACGTTATATTGTTCCATTTGTCTCAGTCCTTTCTTGAAATGTCGTAAATCTACATACCCTTTTGTGCTCGCATGTAGCCGGGAAGGGATGCTGTTTTCTGCATTGCGGATGGATTTTAGCGCATCAGTTTTTGCAGAAGTGTCACCAGCTCTTCGATGACTTCATCGTTGCCCTGGCGGATATTATCAGCCACGCAGGTGCGCACATGATTGGCAAGGAGCACCTTGTTGAAGCTGTTCAGCGCTGCGTTGACGGCGGCCACCTGCACGAGGATGTCAGCGCAGTAGGCGTCATTTTCCAGCATGTTCTGAATGCCGCGCACCTGGCCCTCGATGCGTTTCAGGCGGTTCATCAGGTCGCGCCGTTCCTTGTCGGTGCGCTCCTTTGTCTTTGCGTGTGTGTCACCGCAGCAGCAACAGACTTTTTCCTGCGGTGTTGCCGGGGATTGTATTTGTTCACTCATAGTATGATGGCTCCTTATTGATATTTTATGATCAATATACCCTGAGAGGGTATTTACTACGGTATGAATATATACCTGTAGGGGGTATTTGTCAATACAGAATTTTATCATTTTACGCATTTATTGAAAAACAGTTCACCCGCGTCATTCGCAAAACCGCATCTGCGATGCTTTCCGCTGCGATGCAGCTCACTTTTGCTCGTCAAAAATATTACAATATTCTAAAATTTTGGAAATCGTTCCCCACAACGGTTTTTTTCATATATAATATGGTTGGTGTGAATACACTGTAGAGAAACAGGGACAGGAAACGGAAAGAGAAAATGGCATTTGACAGTTTTGAATTTTTATTCCGGTTTTTACCGGTTTTTTTCATGATATATTATCTCGCGCAGCCCAGATACCGGAACGCGCTGCTGCTGGTGGGCAGCTTCGTGTTCTACGCTTCAGGGCGGGTGGAGCATGCGGCGCTGCTGGCGGTGTGCGTGCTGGTGAATTTCTGGTGTGCTCGCCGGATGGAGAAACAGGAGAAGGGCAGGAAGTTGTGGTTATGGGCTGCACTTACTTATGATTTCAGTGTGCTGATCTTCTTCAAATATACAGGGCTGGCCGGGGCGCTGCCGCTGGGTATCAGCTTTTATACGTTTCAGATCACCGGCTATATGATCGATGTCTACCGGAAAAAGTTCCCGGCGGAGCAGTCGCTGTTAAAGCTGGGCACGTATCTGACCATGTTTTCGCAGCTGGCCTCCGGCCCCATCGTGAATTACGGGGAAGTCCGGGAGGCGCTGGGGAAACGGGAGCTGTCGGCGGAGGGGCTGGAAGAGGGCTTGCGCATGCTGATCCTGGGACTGGGAGCGAAGGTGCTGGTGGCAGACCGGATCGGCCTTTTGTGGAACGACATCCAGACCATCGGCTTTGCCAGCATTTCCACACCGCTGGCGTGGATGGGGGCGTTTGGCTACTCGCTGGAGCTGTATTTTGATTTCGCGGGTTATTCCATGATGGCCATAGGCATCGGCAAAATGCTGGGGTTTGCCATCCCGGAGAACTTTCATTTCCCGTATATGTCCAAATCCGTTACAGAATTCTGGCGGCGGTGGCACATTACCCTGGGCCGCTGGTTCCGGGAGTATGTATATATCCCCCTGGGGGGTAACCGGAAAGGGAAGGCGCGGACGTTCCTGAATCTGATCGTGGTATGGAGCCTGACGGCGCTGTGGCACGGCTCGAAGCTGAATTTTCTCATCTGGGGCGGTGCGCTGCTGGCACTGATGCTGGTGGAAAAGCTGTTTTTGTTCCGGTTCCTGGATAAAAGTAAGGTCATCGGGCACCTGTATGTGCTCTTTTTCCTGCCGCTGACGTGGGTGGCTTTTGCCATCACGGATGTGCAGCAGCTGGGCGTGTATATTACGCGGCTGTTTCCGTTTTTCGGGGCGGGTGCTGCGGGGGCGCAGCCATTGGATTACGTGCAGAAATGGCAGTCCTACTGGCCGTTGTTTGTGGTGGGCGTGTTGTTTTCCACGCCGCTTCCGGCCCGGCTGTTTGAGAAAATCCGGGAAAAATGGACAGGTGCGGTGTGCATCGTGGCGGTGCTGGCGGCGTCGGTTTACTATATGACCGTGTCGGCCAATAATCCGTTCCTGTATTTTAGCTTTTAAAGTGCATTAGATTGGATAATGGGGATGAAATGGATGAAACGATGGAAAGGGTGTAAGGTATGCATCCTTCTGGCCGTCGGCTGGCTGGTGTTGTCGGCGGTGGGATATATGGAAAAAGATGATGTGTATGCCGGGTACACGGTGGATACCCGGACGACACCGTATTTTGAACTGGTATTTGCCGGGCTTCACGACGGTATCTACCCCTGGAGTGCACCCCAGAAGCAGACGGTGGCAAGCGAGGCAGAAACGGCGGGGCAGGGCGCACAGCCCGGCAGCGCTTCGGATCAGACGGTGGAGGCAGCCGGGCAGCCTGGCGAAGGCGGAAACGGAGATGCGGCGGGCACAGCAGAAGAACCGCCGAAACCGAAGGAATTCGTGGAGGTGGGCGACGATTATTTTGCGGACGCCCTGTTTATCGGGGATTCCCGAACGGTGGGCCTGCGGGATTACGGGCATATGGACAATGCCTCTTTCTTTGCATCGGTGGGGCTGACTGTGTACGACATGTGGGATAAGACCATCACGGCGAAGCTGGCGCCGGGGAATCTGGTAACAGAAAGTGACGGTACGGCAGACAGTGAAGCCGCAGGAGACGGCAGCGGAGAAGATCAGATAGTGTCGGATGGAACAGATCAGTCGGAGGAAGCGCAGGCAGCGTTGGACGGAGCAGAGCAGTCTGGAGAAGCCCAGGTAGCAACGGAACCGGTCGTGGAGCAGATGACATTGGAGGAGGTGCTGACCACCCGGCATTTTGGCAAGATTTATCTCCAGATCGGTATCAACGAGATGGGCACGGGTACAGTGGATACCTTTATGAAGAAATATGAAGAGGCGGTGCAGCGGATCGGGGAATTGCAGCCGGATGCAATTATCTACGTGGAGGCCATCATGAAGGTTGGAAAAGAAAAATCAGAGACAGATCCGATTTTCAATAATGCCGGGATCACCGAGCGCAATGACCGGATCGCTCAGCTGGCGGACGGGCAGAAAATTTTTTACATAGATATGAATGAAGTGGTGTGTGATGAGGAGGGCAATTTAAGTGCTGAGGAATCCTTTGATCAGCTGCATTTGTATGGCGGCAATTACGGACTTTGGGTGGATTTTTTGAAGACGAAGGGGATTGAAAAATAAATTTCTTAACGAAATATTTATAAAATTTACAGGTGCTTTTGCTTGACGGAATGTTTTTGGAACCCTATAATAGGAGACAGTTTCCGACCGACCGACTGGTCGGTCGGATTCTTGTTTCTGTGGGAAGGGGAGAAAATCCAGACTCACAGGAGATGTCAGAAAATAACGCATAACGGGGAAAACGGTTGCGTGTGCTTTATGAAAAAGAGGAGGTCCAATATGAAAAACAGACGTGTATTGGCACTGGGGCTGGTGATCGTGCTGGGGGTATCCATCACGGGATGCAGCAGCAAGAAACAGACCGAAGAGACAGCAGAGAAGGTAAATGTAGAGGTACAGCCCCCGGGATCCGGTGAAGTGGCACTGGATACGGACTATATAGGAACGGTCTCTCCCGAGCAGCAGGTGTATGTGACACCCCTCGTATCGGGAACGGTGACGCAGGTGAACTATGCTGTGGGAGATACCGTGCAGGAAGGCGATGTCCTGTTTAAGATTGACGATGAGGCGGCACAGCTGCAGATGAGCAGTGCGAAAGCCGCTTACAGTCAGGCCGCTGCAGGGGTAACTGCGGCCACCGGTGGATCCCGGCATCTGCAAAATTACCAGACCGAGCAGAGCATTGATACGCTGGAGGACAGTCTGGATAAGGTGCGCAGCAGCATTTCGGATATGCAGGGGCAGATCGATACGCTGGGACAGCAGCAGGAGCAGCTGACAGCGGCTGTGCAGGGTGCGCAGGGTGCGGTCAGCACACAGGAAACGGCACTGATTGATGCAAAAGCAGAGTTACAGAGAATAAAAGAGGAAGCTGGCGTATTGAAGGCAGACGGATCAGATGATCAGGATGTGTTAAAAACGCTTGATGATGCAACAAGATTGGCAATCGAAACTCAGGCAAATACGGTTTCAAAAGCGGATTTGGCATTACAACAGGCAAAAGGCGCTCTTTCCGATGCCCAGTCGGGTCTTTCTCAGGTGACCTCCGGCAAATCCCAGCTGGAATCTGCCCTGGAGACAGCCAAGTCCCAGAAGGAGACCTTAAAAGACAACCTGAAAACTGCGCAGGAGACCTACGACATCACGCAGGATGAGGTGTATCCCCAGACTGATGCCACCTATGCAGCACAGCTTGCACAGGCGGGCGTTGGGGTGAAATCCGCCCGGTATCAGCTGGATTTTTACACCGTGACGGCACCCATTTCCGGCCAGGTAGAGACGGTTTCCGTGGAAAAGGATGCCATGGCGGCAGCCGGTAACGTTGCCTTTGTTATTTCCAATAAGAATTCCATGACGGTGACCTTTCAGGTAGCTGAAAAAGTGAAGGATCAGCTGCAGGTAGGAGATGCTATTACTGTAGAGCGGGGTGATGAGACCTTTGGCGGCACCATCACAGAGGTGGGCACCATGGCCGGGGCCCAGACCAGGCTGTTCCAGATCAAAGCGACCATTCCCGGGGTCAGCGACAAGCTGCCCAGCGGCGTATCCGTAAAGGTACATGCCACAACCCAGCGGGAAGAGGGAGATCTGATCATCCCTTACGATGCGGTTTATTTTTCTGCGGGAGATGCGTATGTGTACTGCGTGGAGGACGGCAAGCTGGTGAAGACCCCGGTAACGGTAGGGCTGATGAACGACACCCAGGTGTCTATTGCAGATGGGCTGACAGCGGACAGTCAGGTGGTTACCACCTGGTCTTCCAAGCTGCGTGACGGCGCGGAAGTCACCATTGTATCCGGTGCAGACAGCACAGACGGCAGCAATACTGCATCTACAGACAGCGCAGATAGCAGCAACGCAGCTACCACAGACAGAGACACCACAGCAGACAACGCAGCCGGTGACGCTGCAACCGGCGATACTGACAACAGTAACGCCGCAGCCGGGACAGGTACAGATGACAGCAACAGTGACCGGAAAGATGCGGAGGCAGGGGAGTAAGTATGGATTTGACAAAATTTTCCTTAAAACGGCCTGTCACAACGCTTCTGGTGGTGCTGGCGCTGGCCGTATTCGGTATTTCCTCCCTGATGGGACTTCGGCTGGAGCTGATGCCGGACATGGATATGCCGATGATGCTTGTAATGACCATTTATCCGGGAGCGGATCCGGAGTCGGTGGAGGAGCTGGTCAGCTCCCAGATTGAGGGAAAAGTGGGATCGTTGAGTGGTGTGGATTCCGTGACAACCTATTCCCAGGAAAACAGCTCCATGGTTTTGTTACAGTATGATTACAGCACCGATACCAACGACGCGTATCTGGATCTGCGGGCGGCTCTGGATTCCATAGAGACATCGCTGCCGGATGACTGCCAGACACCTGTCGTCATGAAAATGGATGTCAATGCCATGCCCAGCATCATGTACTCTCTGAGTACCACGGACGGCAGTGATGTGGTTTCCCTGGCCAATGAGGATATCGTGCCGGAGCTGGAAGCCATCGGTTCTGTTGCCAGCGTGGAGGTCAGCGGTGGCCGGGAAAATTATGTGCAGGTGCTGCTGGATGAGGATGCAATGAACCAGTATGGCCTGACCATGAGCAGCATTGCCCAGTATATTGCGACGACAGATTTTACCATCCCCATCGGCTCTCTGGAGCAGGGCAGTCAGTCTATCAGTGCCATCAGTTCAGCAGATGTGGAGAATGTGGAGGATCTGAAAAACATCCCGCTGTTTACCTCCACCGGCAGTCTGGTACATTTGTCTGATGTGGCAGAGGTGCAGTGGGCGGAAAAAGATCCCGACAGTATCAGCAGGTACAACGGAGAAGAGACACTGACCGTCAGCATTACCAAGAACCAGAGCGCCAGCACGTTAGGCATGGTGCGGGATGTGAAAAACGTGATGCGGCAGATGGAGGACAGTCACCCCGGTCTGGTGGCCACTGCTTCCTATGACGCATCCGACATGATTTTACAGTCGGCAAGCTCCGTGGGGAGTACGCTGCTCATGGGTGTGATCCTGTCCATGATCGTACTGTTCATTTTCTTCGGCGACTGGAAAGCCAGCCTCATTGTCGGAAGCGCCATGCCCATTTCTCTGCTGGTGACGGTTATCGTCATGGCAGTGGCAGGCTTTTCGTTGAACATCATTACCCTGGGGGCACTGGTTATTGCCATTGGTATGATGGTAGACAGCTCCAGTGTGGTGCTGGAAAACTGCTTCCGGTCGAAGGATAAAAAGCTGCATTTCAAGGATGCGGCGCTGGTGGGCGCCCAGGGCGTTGCCAGCTCCATCGTGGCATCTACCATCACCACGGTAGTTGTGTACCTGCCCCTTTGTCTGCAGGACGGTCTGGCAGGACAGATTTTCGGACAGCTGGGCTACACGATCATCATTGCCATGCTGGCATCCCTGGTGTCCGCACTTACTCTGGTGCCGCTGTTCTTCTGGATATTCCAGCCGAGGGAAAAGAAAGAACTGAAAATCAACAGTCTTTTGGATCGGATCAAGGGAAAATATGAAAAAATGGAGCGAAAACTGCTGTACCGGAAAAAGCTGAGTATGGCAGTGGCGGTATTTCTTCTGGTGGCAGCCTTTGCCCTGGTAGGACTCATGAAGGTGGAACTGATGCCTTCCATAGATGAAGGGATGGTCTCTGTGGAGGCAACCTTCCGTTCCGGTACAAAAGTATCTGAGGTGGATGCCCGGATGCAGGAGCTGGAAGCGATGGTGGCCGCCCACCCGGATGTGGAGAGCTACACCCTGACATCCTCCAAGGGCTCCGGCAGTATTTCCGTCAATCTGAAGGATAAGCGGAAAATGTCCAGCCAGGAGGTGGCAGACCAGTGGATGGAGGAGACAAAGGATATGACCGGTATCCAGCTGGATATTAGCGTCAGCAGTCAGATGTCTTCCATGATGGCCACCGGTTCGGGCGCTTCCGTGACGCTGTCCTCAACGAACCTGGACGATCTGAAAGAGGCGGTAGCTCTTGTGGAGGAAAATGCCTGGGATATCCCCGGTGTGCTGAACGTGTCCTCTGATGCGGGTGAGAGTGCTACCCAGATCAAAGTGCTCATCGATCCTCTGCAGGCCATGGCCCACGGCATGACACCGGTACAGGCAGCTGGCGGTCTTTACAGCATGATCAGCGGAACCGAGGCCATGAAAATCACATCCAACGGCGACGAATACAGCGTCATGCTGGAATATCCCGAGGGGACTTATACCAATGCAAGCACGCTTTTAGACGCGTCCGTGGGCGGCGTACCGCTGTCGGAGATGGCAACGCTGCAGTACACGGATTCTCAGCAGACGGTCATGAAATCCGATGGAAAATATCAGACAACGATCACCGCGGCCTGCGTATCGGGCAATACCGATGCGGTGGAGGAAAAACTGGACGCGCTGGTGACCGGGCTGCAGCTGCCGGATGCGGTGGAGCAGGCAGAGGACACCATGGATCAGATGATGCGGGAAAACTTTACCGCTCTTGGCAAAGCCATTGCGGCAGCAATTTTCCTCGTTTTCCTTGTGATGGCTATGCAGTTTGAATCCCCGAAATATTCCCTGATGGTCATGCTCAGCATCCCGTTCAGCCTGATCGGCTCCTTTGGGTTACTGTTCCTGTCGGGACAGTCACTGACCATGACCTCCCTTATGGGTATCATGATGCTGGTAGGTATCGTGGTAAACAATGGTATTCTGTATGTGGATGGCGTCAATGCCCTGATCAATGAGGATGGCCTGTCGCTGGACGATGCCCTCATCGAGAGTGCCAAGACGAGATTGCGCCCGATTCTGATCACCACCCTGACTACCGTGATTTCCATGGTGCCCATGTCGCTGGGCATCGGTACCGGCACGGAAATGATGCAGGGCATGGGCATCATTATCATCGGCGGCCTGATCGCTTCTACTCTGCTGATCCTGATCCTTCTGCCGGTGTTCTACCGCATGGTATACGGGAAAGAGAAGAAGGAAAAACGCAAAAGAATCGGAAAAAGGAGGAAGCCAAAGAATGGAGCCACAGAAGCCGGAAACGGAAAACGAACTGAAACCGAAGGTCAGAGCTCTTTATGAGGCTGTCCTGGAACTGTTGAATGAAAATGCGGATATCAGTACCATGAAGGTGTCTGATATCACTTCCCGGGCCGGCATTGGCAAGGGAACCGCGTATGATTATTTCAAAAGTAAGGAAGAGATCATCGCCTGCGCGGTCATGTATGACGCAAGAAGGCAGGGGATGGAAACACGGGAAAAACTGCGGGAGTTACCTGATTTTCAGGCCCGCATCCGGTATTGCTTCCACTGGGTGGAGGAATGCGTGCGGGAACAGAAGGCTTTCGGAAAGCTGTTGTTCTTCACCCACCATCCCGGCGGCGTCCCGGATGAGGTGGTGGTAAAGATGAAGCAGATCTATGAGGAAAACAAATCCGGCTGCGTGCTGGAGCCGGTGGAGATTCTCAGTGACCTGTGCGGACAGGGACAGGCAGAGGGGTATATCCGGGAAGAAATTTCGCCGGAGGATGCCGCTTATATCCTGCTGGGCAATCTGTGCTCCCTGTTCATGTATATAGGACAGGAAAAAGGCGTAGATGCGCAGAAATGCGGGAAAATGCGGGAATTTCTCTGTGAAGGATTTTTAAAAACGGTAAAATAAAGAGAACCACGCAGAAAATGATCGGCAGAGAGGTGCAGGATAACGGCATCGCTCTGCCGATTTTGCGTTCTATAGCGGGGTGAAATTTTTGGTGGGCAAACGGCTGTAAATAAGGTAGAATGAGAAAAAGACATGGAGGAGGAATGAAAATGTTAGAAGTTGGAACGAAGGCACCGGAGTTTTCCCTGCCGGATCAGAACGGAAACGTCCATACACTGGAGGAGTATCGCGGGAAAAAGGTGATCCTGTATTTTTACCCCAAGGACAATACCCCGGGTTGCTCCAAACAGGCCTGTGGCTTTGGCGAGTTATATCCCCAGTTTGTAGAAAAGGGTGCAGTGGTGCTGGGCGTCAGCAAGGACAGCGTGGCATCTCATAAACGGTTCGAGGAAAAATATGGCCTGCCGTTTACGCTGCTGTCAGACACGGAACTTTCCTGCATCCAGGCATACGATGTGTGGAAGGAAAAGAAGATGTATGGAAAAGTCAGCATGGGCGTGGTGCGGACGACCTATCTCATCGATGAGAATGGCATCATTGAAAAAGCTCACGACAAGGTGAAGGCAGCGGATAATCCGGCACAGATGCTGGGAGAACTGGCATGAGGATCTTACTGTCACCTGCCAAGAAAATGAGGGTAGATACTGATTCTCTGGCACCGCTGGGCCTGCCGGTATACCTGGAACAGGCCCGTGAGCTGATGCATGCTGTGCAGAGCCTTTCTCTGGCGGAGGCGAAAGCCCTGTGGAAATGCAACGATCAGCTGGCAGAGCTGAATTATGAGCGGTTTGCCCATATGGATCTGGAGCGGCAGCTGACCCCGGCGGTGCTCGCCTATGAGGGGCTGGCCTATCAGTATATGGCGCCCGGCGTCATGACGGAGGGTATGCTTTCTTATTTACAGGAGCATCTGCGGATCCTCTCCGGCTTTTATGGCGTGCTGCGACCCTTCGACGGGGTGGTGCCCTACCGGCTGGAAATGCAGGCGAAGCTTTCCGATGCGCGGCAGATGGTTGATTTACAGGAGAAAGATCTCTATGCGTACTGGGGCGACCTTTTGTATCAGGGCACCCGGGATGCGGACGGTGTTTTCATCAACCTGGCTTCGAAAGAATATGCCAAAGCGGTGGAGAAATACATCGCCCCGGCGGATTACTTTATCACGGTGGAATTCTGTGAGCAGGTGGACGGCAAACTGAAGCAGAAGGGCACCTTTGCCAAAATGGCCCGGGGAGAGATGGTACGCTTCCTGGCGGAGCACCAGGTGGAAGATCCTAGACAGATGAGGGGCTTTACAGGATTGGGGTATCGGTTTGACGAGGCTGAGTCGGATGAGAATACCTATGTGTTTGTTGCCCAGCGGGAAAAGGAAAAAAAAGCATCACGCTTTGTCTGACGCTCCTGCCAACATAGGGTTCGGTTGAATGTGAACTATTTACTGTATGATCGAAGATTTTCAGCAAGTTACCAGCAAGTTAATCGAACACTACATTTAGCCTATTTAATCCCAATTTTATACTATATCTTGCATTTTTGGTCTGGAGATCACGTCAAACTTTTCCTGTGAGCAAGTTGCCGGCAAGTTAAATCACGCCCAGATAGGAATGTATTTCATGTATCTCGGAGCGGTTGTTGGATCAAGGGGTTTGATAAACTCCGATGCAACCGCTTCTTTGATCAGTCGTGATACCGTACCCGCCGCGGAATCTTTTAATCCGAATCGTTCCCTCAGCGAACTGTTTGTCAGCTGTTCGCCCTGCACATGCTTAATACAGGCATGCAAATAGCAGGCCCACAACTTATCCTCCATAGAAATGTTGGAGAAGGGCATTTCAGAAAATAAAGTAACTCTGGTACTATCCTCAAATAATTCGATTTTCGGAGCCGGAAGTTGATATAGCTCACAAGTAATAACGATTTTATCCCATCCGGTGCCTAATTCTTCACACATTCTGAGACGCCGCATCAAAGACGCCAATTTCTCATTCCTGGATTTTGGCGGGTTATCGATAATGCGTCGTACATCCACGAGTGGTGTTCCAGAATTCGTGATCTCAATACGTTTTTCAAAAATTTCGACTACCGGGCCAGTGCCTGTCACAGAAAAGTCCTGATGGATCAATGCGTTTGCAACCGCCTCTCTGACCGCAATGCTTGGATAGGCGGTTTTCTTTTCCCGTAATGCGCTGGCGATTATTTCCTGCGTCGGGAGAAGCGCTTCGATAAACTTGATTAGCCACTCAAAACCAACCACATAGCCTTTTTCGACAACATCTTCTTTCAGCATATTCAGACGATTATTCTCATGGTACTGCACAACACGGATGGCTTTGCGGGAAATGCGGGGAAAATCGACCAGCCGTTTAGCAAAGAGAATTGCACCAAGATTCGTAATGGCATAGAGACCATTGTCCTGTTTGACGATAATACCTTCTTCTGCCATATAATGAGCAATACCGTCATTGTTGGATGGTTGCGGAATGTTCCGGATATCAAAATATACGGAAAAGTCTAACAGGCGCAAAGCGTTGGCAAGTTCCAGGTCTTGCTTTGCATAACGCTCTTCAAATTTTGTGTTGCGGATTTTGTCCCACACTTGGGCTTGCAAAGCGGGATATTCGTTCAATTTTTTCGTGTAACTCCCTACTCGGATATAGTCAACTTTCTCAAACATCACGGTCTGATTAGTTGCTCTATATATTATGAGCACACCTATGTTTTTTTCATTCATCGGGACTGTATGAAATTCAAAATCCGCATTGCGGGAGAGCAGGGAGCGCAGCCAGTTCTCCAGTTCCTGGTTGCCTTTTTTAGAGTCTGTAAATTGTAGTCTGTGCCAACAATTTCGTGGGTTTTGTCATCAATGCCCCATAACATATAGGCGCAGCTTTTTTCATACATAGCGGCACTGTTTGCCAACGCACTGATGTGCTGCCCAATCATATCTGGCTCATAGTTGTTGTGTTTGAACTCCAGCCACTGCGTTTTATTGGGCAGCTTTCGCAGCTCATTTACCAGTTTATCTAAATTTTCCACGTTACTGCCTCCTTATAAAAGTCTGATTCGGTCTGTGTGTGCAATTCACTCATCATGTCCTCTTTTACATCCTGTATCTTATGAAACTCAGTTTCCAATTTTGTGTCAATAATAAAAACTTCATCATCATGAATACTATAGCATACTCACAACGATATTTGCTACATGAACTTTTGAGGAAAAGTCCTCTTACATACTCGGCTGAGAGGACGTCGGCAAATCATCTCCGTTTACTTGTCTTAAAAAGACAATTAAAAACAAATATTGGCAAAATGCACAAATTATAGAAGATAAAAATATACAAAATAAGAATTGACAACAAACAAACGACAATGTATTATAACAATAACAAGACAATATAGAAATATAAAATGCAAACAAGGTGTTGCGAAAACATAGGCAGGAGGGCGTTTTATGTCAGGACCGTTGACAGGTTATACCGTTATTGATATGTCCAGGTATATTGCAGGACCATATTGTTCAATGCTTTTGGGGGATTTGGGCGCAAATGTGATAAAAGTTGAGAGACGAGCAGTAGGAGAGGATTCAAGAGGCCTTCTTCCCTTTAAAAAAGTGGGAGATGATTCTGTAAGTCTTTACTTTACACAATACAACAAAAACAAACGTAGTCTTACGGTTGATTTTAGAAATCCAGAAAGTATAGAACTTTTAAAAAAGCTGATTGCAAAAGCGGACGTGCTTGTTGAGAATTTTCGGGCAGGTACCATGGACAAGATGGGTTTATCAAAAGAGGCATTGAAAGAAATAAATCCATCGCTGATAGTCACACATATTTCAGGCTTTGGCCAGGATGGCCCGTATAAGGACCGTGCAGCATTTGATTGTATCGGTCAGGCGATGGGAGGTCTTATGGGAGTTACCGGGGAAAATGGTGGCGATCCCTTGTTGGTTGGAACCTGGGCCGGTGACTTTACGACAGCAATTTATGCGGCATATGGAACGGTATCTGCGTTGCTTCACAAAGAAAAAACCGGAGAAGGACAGCATTTGGATTTATCATTGGTTGAATGTACCAGTACCATTCTTGCAACTGCGATTCCTAATTATGTTGCAAATGGTGTAATACAGCCAAGGCGAGGAAACCGGGATGATGTGACGGGTCCGGCAAATCTGTTCAAATGTAAAGATGGAAATATTTATTTACATGCAGGGACGGATCCGCTCTTTAAGAGATTATGCAAAGCGATGGGGAAACCGGAAATTGCTGAGGATGATAGATACAATATTGTAGAAAAAAGAATGAAATGTATTAAAGAAGTGGAAGCTATTGTTCAGCAATGGATTGGAAATCTTACAACAAACGAAGCTGAGACAGCGCTGGTAGAAGTGGGGGTACCGGTTACGAAAATTGCTGATGTATCGGATATTGTAAATAATCCCATGCTCCAGCACAGAAAGGCGATTGGATATGTAGAATATCCGGGAGTTGGTGAAATTGCAGTTCCAGGAATATGTGTGAAAATGTCAGGGACACCTGGTGAAATCAGGTATCGTCCGCCGTTGTTGGGAGAACATAATGAAGAAATTCTGAAAGAGTATCTGAACCTTTCGGATGATGAAATAAAGGAATTATATGCGCGGAAAATCATTTAAACAGGAGGTGGATATTTGTGATTGAAAAGATAAGGGGAATATTTGACAAAGTTCTGCCAACGCTATCTGCACTATTTTTTATGATTGGTGTATTGGCAACAGCGATAGGAGTAATTGACAGAACATGTGGGCTGAATTTGAAGGCTGTGTGGGCGGAAGAGGTAACAAGATATACGATCATCTGGGCAGCAATGTTATTGATGGGAATCGGTTTCAGAAAGGGCACACAGACAAAGCTTACACTGCTGTCTGATCGTCTGCATGGAACTACGAGAAAAGTTATGGAAATTGTTGTCTGGTTAATGGTTATTCTGATGTTTGGAATTCTTATGATATATGGAATGAAATCAGCGATAATTAACAGTACACAGCTTTCGGTAGTCCTTCGGGTTAGTATGTTCTGGCCATATTTGGCAATACCGGTGGGATCATTTTTTGTGGTAATAGAAGTTATTTTTAAACTGTATGAAATTATCACCGGGAAGGAGGCGTAATTTATGTATGTATCTTTGGCAATCTTTGTTATTTTACTTGTGCTTATCATCATCGGCGTACCGGTTGCTGGCTGTATAGGATTGGCCAGCATTGCAACGATTTATATTTTTAAACTGGGAGTTCCGCTTACAATGGTGGCGGCAAAAACCTTTTCTGGTGTGGATTCCTTTTCATTAATGGCAATTCCTTTTTTTTTGTTCTTGCTGGTGAGCTTATGAATAAAGCAGGAATTACAAAAAGAATTTTGGATATAGCAGAAGCTCTGGTTGGTTCTCTGAAAGGTGGCCTCACCTATGTCAATGTCCTGGCTGCAATGATGATGGCCAGTATTTCAGGATCAGGAACTGCCTGCGCGGCAATGCTTGGAAAAACATTGATTCCTGATATGGAGGAGAGAGGATATTCAAAAGAGTATGCAGTGGCACTGACATCCTGCGCCAATGTTGTAGGACCGATTATTCCACCGAGTACCTTATTTATCTTATATGGATATTACACGAATACATCGGTAGCAAACTTATTCATGGGAGGTGTGATCCCCGGAATAGTGATTGGCATTGGTTTGATGATTATGGGACGGTTTGTGTGTAAAGCCAAAGGCTACAGACAGGAAGTGGAGCCGTTTTCATTAAGAAAACTGGGAGGAGCCTTATACAGAGGCTGGGCAGCCCTTTGTATTCCGGTATTTATTTTTGTGGCAATTGTATTTGGCTGGACGACAGCATCGGAAGCTGGTGCACTTACCTGTGTTGTTTCACTGGTACTGGGTATTTGTTATAAAAGTATTCGTTCGTGGAAAGACATTATGGAGGTTACAAAAAGTGCTGCACATTCCACATGTACCATTTTTACTCTTTTAGCACTCTCCGGAATTTTTGCCAATGTTCTGGTTCGGGCACATTTCCAGGAGGTAATCGAGGAAATCCTGTTTTCAATTGCGCATACACCAACCACAATTTTGCTTGCAATTATTATTTTTATCTTCATTCTAGGCATGTTTGTTGATGTGACACCGATGGTTATTATGTTTGCTGCGACATTCGCCGGTATTGCTGCGAGTGTCGGAATTGGCGCTGTACATTTTGGCGTTTTATTTACTCTGATTTGTATGATCGGAGCTGTGACTCCGCCGGTAGGAGGTATTTTATTTGTCACAACGACAATTGGAAATATATCAATGACAAAGATTACGCCGATGTTGATTCCGTTTATATGTGTATTGTTGGTTGTGACAGTGTTGCTGATTGCATTTCCGGGGATGGTTACATTTATTCCGACGTTGTTATTTGGGTGATGTGATTTTATGAAACAATATCCCGAAGAGGGGTTTGTAAAAAAGAAAAGGGAGGATTTACAAATGAAGAAAAAAATTTTATGCACACTTCTTGCAGCAGCTATGGTGTTTTCACTGGCAGCATGCGGCGCGTCTGATACAGGGAATGAGAACGCGTCTAAGGAAACAGAGGAAGCTGTTTCTCAGAAAAATGAAGGAGTGGAAAGTGCCGGTGACTATGATAAGATCACAATGCGCGTAGGTAATATTTATAATGAATCAACGACCCATGGGCAGGCATTGGATTTGTTCCAGCAGGAGATTGAAGAAAAATCAGGTGGAGCAATTACCGTTGATATGTATCACGGAGGAAGTCTTGGCAGCGAGCAGGATCATATTCAGGCGCAGAAAGAAGGTTCTGTAGAACTAATTTTTTCCGGCACCGCGGGGATTGGTCTGTATGTTCCGGCAACAGCAGTATTTGAATGCTTTTATGCATTTGAAGACATTTCTCAGATTCAGGAGGCAGTAGATACCTTATATGATGATTTGGATGCGGCCTGCCAGGCAGAAGGCTTTAAACTTTTAGGATGCTTTTTTGATGGACCAAGACAGATCCTTTCTAACAAAGAGATTACAAATATTGAGGATCTGAAAGGATTAAAGCTGAGAGCACCGGGAAGTAATATTTATGTAAATAGCATTTCGGCATTGGGAGCGCAGGCAATTTCTATGCCTCTGGGAGATGTTTATACATCGCTTCAGACGGGGGCGATTGACGCAATGGAAGGAACGATGGATACCATTACACAGCAGAAATTTTATGAGCAGGGAAAATATATTATCATGGATTCTCATGTGTTCCAGCCGTTATTTGTAACGTATAATCTGGATGCTTGGAATGCATTGTCTGCAGATACCCAAAATTTGATTCTGGAATGTGTAAGTGATGCAGAAAAACTGCAGCTTTCTCTTCATGACACTGCATTAGAAGAAGAGTATACTGCGTGTGAGGATGCGGGACTGAAAATCATGGAACTGACAGACCGGGATAAGTGGATTGAAGCAGTAAAAGAAACTTCTGCAGCATATGCGAAGGAAAATGGTGAACTTGGACAGAAAATCTATTCAGTTATTCAGGATATCCAGAATAAGTAGGTTCCTGATGTCCATGGGGGCTGCTGGTGTAGCCTCCATGGAATGAATAAAAGGAGCGTGAGAAGATGCTGAAGAAATATCTGATTATTGATATTGGGACCAGCTCATTGCGTGTCGCGGTAGAAAATGAAAATTTGGAAATTGAAAAAATTGAAATTTTTAAGCGAATAGCAGAGCCTGTTTTTGACCCTGAAGATGAATGGAAGACGATCAGGTCAATGCTAAAAAAGCTGATAAGTAAAGATGAAAAGTATGAAGCAATTATTGCATCCGCATTGGTTGGATGGGTAGGTGTAGATGAGGAAGGGAATGCGGTAACACCTTGTTATTCATACGCGCATCAATGTACAGATGAATATGAAGAGTTTTTGAGGAAAAATATAAATGAGCAGGTGTTCCATGTAAATGGAAGAAGAGTTAGCGCAGAACTAGGTGTATTTAAGATACAGTATTTGAGAAAAAAATATCCGGAGAAATACAAACAAATATACAAATTTATATCGTTAAAAGATTTTATTAATGCAAAATTATGCGGAAAGCTGGCGATAGATCATACCAGTGCCTGTTACACCATGCTTTATGATATCAGAAAAGCACAATGGAGTGAAGCTTTGATTGCTAGGGCTGGTGTGGATAAGAAACTGCTTCCTGAATTGATCAGGCCATATGAAATTGTTGATTTTGTTACGGAGAAAGCATGTCAGGAAATCGGATTGCAGGAAACAATTCCGGTTGTTGCCGGAAGTGTGGATGGCTCTACAGGTATACTGGGAGGCGGAGGAACCTCCGCAAGGAAAGCTGTTTCTGTAATGGGAACGACGGATGTGTTTTTTATTGTGACACAGACACCTGTGGAGGATAAAAGTCAAAATCTGGTTATAAATCCACATGTCGTTCCAGGATTGTGGCTTGTGGGTGGACCGATGGGAATGTTTGGTGGGACGTTGGAGTGGTATACAAATCATGTGTTAGAGAAAAGCAAATCGTTGGAGGAATTGAATAAAGAGGCTGAACAGGTAACACCTGGAAGTGAGGGCGTGAATGTTTTTCCCAGTCTTTCGGGAGAGAGAACTCCTTTCTGGAATCCACATATGAGTGGAATTATATGGGGCATAAAGCCTTTCCATAAATCAAAGCATATATACAGAGCAATGTTGGAGGCGAACGGGTATGCAGTAAAAAAAATTATGGAACTTGGAATAGTTTCCGGTGTTGCCTGTGATTACGTAATAGCACTTGGTGGGGGTTCAAAGAGCGACATATGGCTGAAAATAAAGGCAGATATTATTGGAAAAAGTATGAAAAGAACTTCCATAGAAGAGGCTACTATGGCGGGAGCATGTAAACTGGCTATGCTTGCAACAGGAATACCGGTGGAGACATTCCCTGATATACCGATAGAAAAAGAGTTTATTCCAGATGCAAATGTAAATCAAATATACGGTCAGCTTTATCGGGCGTATATGCAGCTTCATGAACAAGTAAAGAATATAATTTAGAATGGAGGATACTTATGAACAAAGTATATAGAGGAGGAGAACTGGTCGTTAAGGTGCTTCAGGAATTTGGTGCAAAGAGAGTATTTGGAGTACCCGGAGGACAGACCTTGTATGTAACAGATCCGTTGAATGATACGGATATTCGCTTTGTACATACGCGTCATGAAAATGGCGCGGCATGTGCGGCAGATGGATGGGGAAGACTGACAGGGGGAACCGGGAATTTGTCTGGCAACGACGGGACCGGGAGCGACAAATTTAATTACAGGTTTAGGTGGAGCATTGAGAGATTCCAGCCCAGTAATCGCCCTGGTGTTTCAGAACAAACTGCCAGATGCCGGAAAGGGAGATGCGCAAGAAAGCGATCATGAATTATTATTTGAAAGTATTTGTAAGAAATATATTCCGGTAAGAGATGCTAGTACAGTTGTATGGGCAATGCGAGAGGCTTATCGTGTGGCAAAGACAGGAAGGCCGGGACCGGTAGTGGTAGATCTGTACAGAGATGTTGTGGAAAATCAGACGGCTTCCTATGAATATGTTGATCCCAAGAACTACTGTGTAATGCCGGAGAGTATTGCGAATGATGAAGCAATTGATGCAGCTTTTGATGTGATCAAAGCAAATAAAAAGATCGCGTTGTGGATCGGCAATGGAGTAAAACTTGCTCATGCACAGGAAGAGGTGAAAGCATTATCCAGATTGTTGGATGCGCCGATTGTGTGTACATATAATGGTATCTGTGCGATTGATACAGACTTTGAAAATTTGGTTGGGCCAAGATCGAGACATGGAAGTGCTGTTACAAAGGCAACAATTGAGGAAGCAGATTGTGTTATTCTGATAGGATCCACACTTACTGCAATCAGCACAAACCGTTGGGAGATTAAAGCGAAAAATATCATTCAGTTTGACATTGTGCCGGAAAATATTGGAAGACACTATCCTGTTGCTGTCGGCGTTGTGGGAGATGCGAAAGCTTCTGTGGATAAGTTAAATAAAAAGTTAAAAGCAGAATCCTATGTGGCAGATGCTTCTTATAAAAACTATATTTTTGCAAAGAAAGAAGAATGGGCAAAGAATCTGTTCCAGGGCGCAATTGTCGATACGGAAGCAACACCTGTTCCACCTATTGCATTACATATAGAATTGCAGAAAGTATTAAGAGAAAACGGCATTTTTGTTGTTGATGCTGGTAACCCTGGTGCATGGACGCATATTACAAAATTCCCTAAAGGAACGACTTACATGAAGCCAGTCAACTATGGAAATATGGGATTTGCTTTGGGGGGCTTCTCTTGGTTGTAAAGAAGCCTGCCCGGATAGAGAGGTTGTGGCGCTTCTTGGAGATGGATCTCTCGGCATGACGTTAGGGGATCTGGAAACGATTGGAAGAGAAGGGCTCCCGATTATCGTTTTGGTAGTTAATGACTCTGCTTTTGGAAATATTCGTCAGGAAGAGCTTTTTAAGATGGGAGACGGAAGATATATTGGCGTAGATTTTCCGAATATAGATTATGTAAATGTAGCAAAAGAACTTGGATTAGGAGGCTGCATTGTGCGGAAAGCTTCAGAAATTCCCGAAGCATTTGCACTTGCAAGATCTGCAAACAAACCTTTTATGATTGAAGTTAAGCTGGATGGAAGTTTTACTGTGTGGCCAGAAGCAATATAAGAAGATTCATTTTATAGAAAGAAGGGATAGTTATGCAGGAGAGAAGAACAAAGTTAGTATCGATTAGTGAAGCGATATCTCATATTCCGGATGGCGCAAAAGTAGCAAGCGGTGGGTCACTTATGAGAAAAACGCCCATGGCCTTGGTTCGGGAAATTGTCCGGCAAAAGAAAAAGGATTTAACGTTATATTCCTGGAGTTCAGGTATGAATTATGATATGTTGATTGGCGCTGGATGCGCGAAAGAAGCATGGTCTTCATATTGTGGATTATTCCAGCTGGGAATTGCACAGAATTTCAGAAGAACGGTCGAAGAAGGTGGATGCCGATACGTAGATCTCAGTGAGACTTGTTGTAAAGATAAATTTCGGGCGGGTGTATTCAACAGAAGTTTTGTTATTTCTAAAGTGCCGTTAAATACGGATATTATGAAAAATCCTGAATTCAAAGAAATCATATGCCCGTTTACCGGTGAGCGTTATGCGGCAATGGAAGCTTTTCATCCAGATGTTGCCATTGTACACGCACATCGTGCGGATAAATATGGAAATGTTCAGTTCGATCCTATTCGAATGATGGATAATGAAATGGACGTTCTTATTGCAAGATCTGCAAAACTCTGCATCGTCAGTGTAGAGGAAATTGTTCCGGAAGAGGAAATTATCAGAACACCACATCAGACGCTTCTTCCGAAACTTTATGTTGATTATGTAGTACATGCTCCTTTTGGGGCACATCCAAGTTCATGTGACTGCCGCTATGATATGGATTACGAACATGGGGAATATTACCAGGAGTGTTCCAAAACAAAAGAAGGTTTTCAGAAATATTTGAACAAATATGTGTATGGAATTACAGAGGAAGAGTACATCAACAAAGTTGGCGGCGTTGAAGCGTTAGAAAAGAAATTAGGGAGAGGAGGGTGGAACTAATGAATGGATTTACACTGGAAGAACTTTTGGCTGTTGAGGTATCAAAACTGGTTCGGGATGATGAAATGAATTTTACAGGAATTGGGACAGGCGGCAAAGCGTACATTCGTGCCTGTGGCATTCCGCTGGTCGGTATTCGGCTTGCACAGGAAAGACATGCGCCAAATGCATTGTGTATGATGGGCCCGGTACTGGATCCTTTGCTGGATCAGCAATCCATTCCGCCGACAAATCAGGAATACGATCTCATCAAATGGCCCTGCCGTAGTCAGATCCCACTGGAAGATGCGTTAGGTTTGTTCCGGCTTGGAAAAGTAGGATTGGCTTTTGCGTCAGGTGCACAGGTTGATAAGTGGGGAAATTTGAATATTGCTATGATTGGAAAGGATATAAAGCACCCGAAAGTACGTTTACCAGGCTGCCTGGCACAGAGCGAGCTGGGGTGCTATGCAAAGAGAGTGTGCATTATTGTTCCGCATACGAAACGTGTTCTTGTGGACCATGTTGATTTCATTACAGCGGCAGGCCATGAGAATCGGGATGGACTTCCCGGAGGTGGTCCGGTCAGAGTAATGACAAACCTGGCAATTATGGATTTTAATCCAGAGACACATCAGATGCGTGTGAAAAGCATACATCCGGGAATAACGGTAGAACAAGTTCGTGAGAATACGGGATTTGATATTGAAATACCGGAAAATGTACCTGTTACGCCGATTCCGTCAGAAGAAGATCTGAGACTGATTAGAGAAGAGATTGATCCGGGAAAGAAATTTCTTAATGCATATTTAACAGGTGAGCCTGCTTCGATTGAAGAGTGATAGCTTAAATTCTCCTGAATTACAGAGGGCTGTATTTGCACAGCCCTCTGTGCTATTTACAGGAAAATAAAGGTTAAAATATTTTGGAGGGAAAATGAATAAGAATGAATATTATAGCAAAATTGCGCAAACGATAATTGCACGACTAAAATCAAGGCAAATACAGGGCTATTATTGCGATTCAAAAGAAGATGCGCGCAAAAAGGCACTGGAATTAATTACAGAGGGAAATTCTGTTGGATGGGGAGGCTCTCAGACAATAAAAGATATTGGATTAATGGAGGTTATTCAAAATGGACCTTATGTTGTATATGACAGGAAAAAATATAGCAATAAACAGGAAAAGATGGAAATGTATGCACATATTCTCCAGGCAGACTGGTTTTTAATGAGCACAAATGCAATTACAATGAACGGAGAAATGATAAATATTGATGGAAGATCTGATCGAATTTCTTTTTTATGTTTTGGCCCGGAAAATGTATTGATAGTTGCGGGAATGAATAAAGTAGTGCCTGATGTGGAGAGTGGAATTAAAAGGAGTCAAAATGTCGCAGCACCGAAAAATGCAATGAAATTAGAAAGAAAGGTTCCTTGCAGGGATAGCGGGGAATGTACGGCTTGTTTGAGCCCGGAATGTATTTGTTCTCAGATTCTTATTACGCGCCGTTCTGCTTATAAAAATCGGATAAAAGTGATACTTGTGGGAGAAGAACTGGGATTTTGAATAGTAACAGAGAAAATGAGTAAGACAGACTGAAAAACTGTGGTTTCTATTTAACCACAGTTTTTCAGTCCGTGAATGTATTCTATTTAATCATCCGATGTGTTTCGGAGACAGCTGGCCCAGCCGGCAACTGCAAGGCGATCATCCTGGCGCCGGATCCAAACATCTAAATAAACTTTTTCCTGCGTATCGGACACTTTCTCAATGTTTGTAATCATGCCGTATACATTAAAGTCTTCAAATACAGTGATGGGGGCAATAAATTTAGCTTTGATCCAGCCTCCGGTAAAGAAATCCTTTCCAAATGCGCGTGTAAGTAACTCTGTAAAGGTGCAAAACGATTGCATTCCCTGCACGATCGGCATGCGTAGGCCGCCTGCTCGCGCAGTTGAAAGATTATTATGAATATTGGTGACAAATTCACCAACACGGGAAAATACAGCAGCTTGTTCGGCAGTAATATTCTTAGATAAGGGAGTTAAGCAGTCTCCAATTTTACTTGAAGAAGTTATGGTATCTATATAATGGGGATTGGGAGGCAGATTGCCGGTCACTCTTTTTTCAGGAGCAGCGCTGCCGCGGCCGACGATATTTCCAGGGATGGTTCTTAGAATTTCGACTCCTCTGTGACGGATAATACTTCTCCCATCAGCACCTTTTGCATTGGCTTCCAGTACTACGCAACCTTGTCCTCTGTGTTCATATGCGTCTACATAAGTCCCCTCCAATGTTACGATTTCGTCCAGCTTTGCGGGAGAATCAAACCATATCTGTTCTTCGGTATGAAGACCGACAACCTGACTGCCGCGATATCCCAAAGTGAACATTTGCAACAGGTCATTTGTAAGTAATCCCGCCTGGGCGATACGAGTGTTATCAAAGGGGCTGTTTCCTTGCATTGCCCAGGGAAGATAATCGTTAAGTGCAAAAGCATAGCGTTTGATTTTATGATCATCGATAATCTCTTTTACGGGTCCAAATGTTTCGGGAATGCTTAGATTTTCAAAATCGGGAGATTTTAATCCGGCTTCAAGATCGTCTACAGTTTGCGCTCTTCGTGGATCTGAAATGTCACGCCACACGTAAGTGTCAGAAAAAGTTTTTTTCATGTTTATTCCCTCCAATGAATATAAGATGTAAAGATAAATTTGTATTATTATTGTATAATATAAAGACAAAAAAATCAATATATCAAGTGAAAAATATAAAAAAAACACCACAATAAAAATACGTTTTATTGACAATATTGACAAAAACTGATAACATTAAAATAAAATATAAATAACATAAAGGTGTGGAAAAATATGAGATCAGAAAAGGTAAAATTAGAAAAAACAACACCGGATTTGAAAAAACGAGTATTTCATGGAAGCAGTATTTTATTTATTGGAAAACATGAATCCATACGAATGCTGTTTGAATTGCAGAGATTACATATAAATGGTCTTAAAATATATGACTACGGCCAATCATTGTCAGCGAAAGTTGCTGTAAGGGCGGGATATGGTGAAAGAATATTTTCGGAAGAGATAAATGATGATGTTATGAAAAAGCAAATGTATGCAGGTATAAACAACATGGAATATATACCGTGTAATGTTTCGGATGATTTGATAAATAAATATCCCAATATTTATAAAAAAATAAAATCTCCTTTTACGCAGGAAATGATTACTGTAGGAAAGGCAATTCGTCCAGAAGTAGCGATCATACATGTCCCTCGTTGTGATATATATGGAAATATCCAGGTCGATCCAACAGACAAGATAGAAGAAATGGAAAATCTTAGACTGGCTTTGTGTGCTTCTCACATTATAGTTACAGCGGAACAGATTGTTACATCTAAAGCAATACAAATGAATCAGCGCAATATGGTAATGGAAAGCGATAAAATTGATTTTGTGATGGAAACACCATACGGGAGTTTTCCTACCTGTGAAGAAGGAAGATATAGGGCCGATGAAATGGATGATGTGCAGCTGTTGAAGGCTATAGAGGAATATAAGGACTGGGAAAAGTGGATTAATGATATAGATGTCATGAAACTGTTGTACCTGACGACGAATCGAAGAGGAGAATAGATATGTCGGAAATTCAGAATAAAATAATTACGATAGAAGAAGCTGCAGAAATAATTCCAGATGGCAGTAATCTTGCAATTGGTGGCTTTGCAGAGACCAATAATCCGATGAGTATTGTACGGCAATTGATTCGAATGAGAAAAAGACACTTGGAATTATCCGGAATGGGGGATGCACAATCAGCAGAACTTTTGTGCGGAGCGGGATGCGTTGACAAAATTCGTTTTTCCAATTATATGGCTAAAGATGGAAGGTGTCCTAATTTCTCAAGAATGGTCGAACAGGGAAAGATTGCGGTGGAAGACTATAGCCATTTTGCCATTACAAATCGTTTTTACGCAGCAGCGATCGGTGTTCCATTTATGCCGGTAAAAGTTATGTTGGGTTCTGATATGCAGACAATCCAGAACATTGACAGGGGCAATAAAATTATGGAAGTGGAGGACCCTTTTAGTGGTGAAAAATGCGGAATTGTGCCAAAATTAGAACCAGATTTTGCGTTGATTCATGTGGCCCGTGCAGATCAGGAAGGAAATTGTCAATTATATGGAATTACCTCTTCAATTGAAATTATTGCACGTGCAGCAAAAAAAGTAATTGTTTCAGCGGAGGAAATTGTTAGTACAGAAAGCATAAGAGAAACAAATGAGCATACAATTTTACCCTCCTTTTTTGTTGATTATGTGGTACATGCACCATACGGGGCGTATCCAGGAGGGGTATACACATATTATGATTATGATCTTGAACATACAACCATGATTACCCGTAGTGGAAAAACGGAAAAAGGAATGAAGGAATATTATGAGGAATGGATTTATGGAACAAAAGACGAGCATGCGTTTTTGAATAAAGTGGGATTGAAGCGCTTGATGGAACTCAGAGCTGATCCATACTATGGAATCAGTCTAAAGAACAGGGGGAAGATATGATGTGCTGGACGAAAGAAGAACTTATGATCGCTGCAGCGGCTGATGTTATAAAAGATCACGATATTGCATTGGTTGGAATTGGTCTTCCTAATCTTGCTGCTATGTTGGCAAAACAGACACATGCACCGAATTTAAAACTGGTATATGAATCGGGTGCAATAGACGCTTCACCGGAGAATTTACCTCAGGGACCTGGAGATTTTCCGTTATTACGCACATCCGTAATGAACACGTCATTGTTTGATGCATTAGGGTATGTGCAACGCGGAAAGGTAGATATTGCCTTTCTGGCAGCTGCGGAAATAGATCAATATGGGAATTTGAATGCGACAGTTGTGGGAGATTATTTGCACCCGATTTGTCGCTTACCGGGAAGCGGTGGCGCTAATGATATGGGGTCTGGCGCGAAAAAAATAGTTGTTGTTTCGAAACACATTCGAAGAAAATTCCCGGAACGAGTCTCTTTTATCACGACACCGGGATTTATAAATGGACCGGGCGATCGCGAACGATATGGATTAAATGGAGAAGGCCCTGTAAGAGTTTTGACAGATTTGGGTGTGTTCGGGTTTGATGAAAAGACAAAACGAATGAAAATCTTATCGATTCATCCGGGAGTTGATAAGCAGGAGATCATTGATAATACGCAATTTGAAATTCTTGGAATGGATGAGGAAATTCCAGTTACAAAGCAGAAAAGTGAAAGAATTCATCAATTGATAAAAAATCTGGATATGAATCACCAATATATTGGAAAATAAAAATTTAAAGTGTTTTTGGTATGCTATTGACAGAAACAGATGAAATTATTATTATAAAAATAAATACAATAGCAATACAAAGTGAGGAATGGGTATGGAGAAAAAAACAGGACCCCTTTACTATATCATTAAAGAAGATTTGAAAAGAAAGATAGAGAATGAAGAATTAAAACCCGGAGAAGTGCTCCCAACAGAAAATCAATTATGTGAAGAGTATAAGGCCAGCAGAGTTACAATAAGAAGGGCTATTAATGAACTGATTACCGAAAATGTTCTGGAACGTGGATTTGGAAAGACAGCTACCGTAAAAGGTGATAATGTTCCCAGAAGCTTAAATCGTCTGGGAGGCCTGCATGAGGAATTGGAAAAGGCGGGTATCAAATGTTCTTCTTTTATTCTTGAAGCTAAAATAATTGAAGCGCCGAAAGAAATAGCCGGTTATATGGGGATTGATAGTCAGGATAAGGTATGGGTAATAGAACGGCTGCGATATGCGAATGGGAAGCCACTTTGCTATCAGTTATTATACTTAAATTATAAATTATGTGAGAATCTGGATACAAAAGAATTGTCAACATCTTCGTTGTATGAGTTATTGGAGCATAAATTAGGAGTAGAGATTGATACAGCGACACAAAGCATACAGGCAGTAATGGCAACCTATCGAATTGCGGCACTTTTGGAACTGGCGGAACAGACATGTATGTTAAAGGTTAATAGAACAGCATACACAAAAAGTGGGGAGTGTTTTGAATATTCAGAGAGTTCTTATGTTTCGAGCAGGTACATGCTTACAATGACTTTAAAACGATAATAAAGAGATTGGATTTTCTCGGAAAGGTAAATTTCCTCCAATTTTATTGGTAAAAAAATTTGTTAAAAAAGTTTCAAAAACCGGTTGACAAACTGCACTTGCTTATATATAATATCACTTGGACGTTCGGCAAGGGAGTACATCTTCTGAACGGATGATCCAAATCGAAGTGTGGCTCAGCTTGGTAGAGCGCTGCGTTCGGGACGCAGAGGTCGCGTGTTCGAATCACGTCACTTCGACTTTGAGAGAGTCAGAATTCTTTTAAAAGGATTTTGGCTCTTTTTTGCGTAATGATAATTCGAAGAACTTTTAGTCACGCTGATGTTTTCTGACAACTTATTTTAATTAAAATCCTATAATTCGAACTCAACAAGTTCTAAATATGATTATTTAGGTTCTATTTATTGACTTTTTGATGAATTTTTTCGTATAATATATAGAGATAACTATTGTTGATTTTGAGAAAAGAGGGATTGATTTATGGGACAGACTACATTTAGTGTTCGGATGGATGAATCTTTAAAGAATCAGTTTGATAATTTATGCAAAGAGTTTGGGATGAATGCATCGACCGCTTTTAATATTTTTGCCCGTGCAGTTGTTCGGGAGAGGAAAATTCCTTTTGAAATTTCTGCGCCGATAAGAAATTCTTTAGAAGATGGACGTGCTGCATTTCACGCATTACGTTTAGCAGCTAAAGATAATCATCTGCAGGATATGTCGCTGGATGAGATTAATAAGGAAATCCGATTGGCCCGTGACAGTAAGGAGTGAGGAAGGCGCCTATGAATTATTTGGTTGTCATTGATACGAATGTTTTGATATCGGCATTGTTGTCCAAGCATAGAGATGCGGCAACTGTTCGAGTGCTGGAGGCGGTTTTTGATGGAACGATTATTCCTGTTTTCAATGACGAAATTCTTGAGGAGTATTCACAGGTGCTTCGCAGGCCAAAATTTAAATTTGAT
Organism: Oscillospiraceae bacterium NTUH-002-81; assembly: GCA_032620915.1. Lineage (NCBI taxonomy): Bacteria > Bacillati > Bacillota > Clostridia > Eubacteriales > Oscillospiraceae > Oscillospiraceae bacterium NTUH-002-81. The sequence continues at coordinate 3,357,177 of CP136052.1, read as the reverse complement.
AATGGTGTTATTGAATTATTGTTAAATGTAATGAAAGCAAATGGGATATTTGCAGAGCGGCTTATTACAAATGAGCGACTTCCAGACCCGAAGGATCTTGTGTTTTATGAAGTCGTTATGGCAAAGAAGGAGGATAATGCGTATCTGGTTACAGGGAATGGGAAACATTTTCCTCAAAAGCCTTTTATCGTTACACCGAATGAGTTGCTTGCGATTATTCAATAAAACTTTTAGTTACAAGAGGAATAAAGAAAAATCGGAGCGCTGCCTTTCGGCAGGGCTCCGTAAGAGAGAGGTATGTTATGAAAAAGTTATTTCTTTTACATGATTTATCATAGAGGAAGATTATGAAGAAACTGTGATGTTCCCTTTAAATAAATGTGAACTTTTTGCGTATTTTTGAAGAAAAAGGGAAAGGAAGGAGAAGGTATGGAAAGAAAATGGTGGCATGGGAAGGTGGCCTATCAGGTATACCCGAAGAGCTTTCTGGATACGAACGGGGACGGCATCGGTGATCTGCGGGGGATTATCAGCAAACTGGATTATCTGAAGGATCTGGGTGTGGATATCGTGTGGATTTCGCCGGTATACTGTTCCCCCTTTGTGGATCAGGGATACGATATTTCAGATTATTACAATATCGATCCGTGCTTTGGCACGATGGCGGACATGGATGAGCTGCTGGTGGAGGCGAAGAAGCGGGACATGGCGGTGCTGATGGATTTGGTGGTGAACCACTGTTCCAACGAACATGAATGGTTCCAAAAGGCGCTGGCAGACTCGGACGGGGAGTATGGGCAGTATTTCTACATCCGAGAAGGAAAAAACGGGCAGCCGCCCTGCAACTGGCGCTCTTATTTTGGCGGCAGTGCCTGGGAGCCGATTCCGGGAACGAACAAATATTATTTGCATCTGTTTGCGAAGGAGCAGCCGGATCTGAACTGGGAGAATCCGAAGCTGCGGGAAGAGATTTACAAAATGATGAACTGGTGGCTGGACAAGGGGCTGGCCGGTTTTCGCATCGATGCCATCATTAATATAAAGAAGGATCTGCGGTTCCAGGATTTTCCGGCGGACCGGGCGGATGGCCTGTGCAGCTGTGCGACGATGCTGGCGGCAGCGGAAGGGCCGGGTGCATTTCTGCGGGAGATGAAGGAGAGAACCTTCGACCGGGTGGATGCGTTTACCGTGGGCGAGTTGTTCAACTACCGGGAGGAGGATCTGCCCCGGTATATCGGAGAGAACGGTTATTTTTCTACGATTTTTGATTTCAGTTCGGAGGCGGCCGGATGCAGCGAGAAGGGCTGGTATGACCGGCGGAAGCTTTCGCCGGATGAGTATCGGGATATTTTGTACCGGGTGCAGCGGATCACAGCCAACGTGGGTTTTATGGCAAATATCATTGAAAATCATGATGAGCCCCGGGGCGTCAGCCGGTATCTGCCGGACGGCGGCTGCACGGAGAAGAGTAAGAAAATGCTGGCAGCGGTGCTGATGATGCTCCGAGGCCTGCCCTTTATTTATCAGGGGCAGGAAATTGGCATGGAAAACTGTGCCTTCAAAAATATTGAAGAAATGGATGACCTCAATTCCAGGGACGAGTATCGGGTGGCCCTGGCGGCCGGATGCACAGAGGAGCAGGCCATGGCGGCGGTGCAGCGCTACAGCCGGGACAACTGCCGGACACCGTTCCAGTGGAATGCCGGGACAGAGGCAGGATTTACCACAGGGACACCATGGCTGAAAGTGAATCCCAACTATACGCGCATCAACGCCGAAGCGCAGATGGGCAATCCGAATTCTGTCCGCTCCTGGTACAGGCAGCTCATTGCGCTGCGCAAATCGGAAACATACGGAGAGACAGTTGTCTACGGCGCATTTCGTGCGTTGTTTGAAGAGGAGCATGACCTGATCGCTTTTGCAAGAGAGCGGGAGGGACAGCGGCTGGTGGTGCTGGCAAACTTCCGGGAGGAACCCCGGACGCTGCAGCTGGAGGCACCGGTGAAGGAGATTCTGCTGACCAACCGGGCATACACGGAGGAAGAGCAGGCGCAGGCGGCGGAAGGCGTGATCACGCTGGACGGTTATCAGGTCATCATTGCAGAGTGCCAGTAAGCCGATGTAGAAAGCAAAAAACGTAATCTTTCTGGAATTTGCCAGATCAGGATTGCGTTGTCTTGCTAAACAGAGTTTAGAAAAAGTTTAAAATCCCATATCTTCCTGTTTAATGTTTTATTTTAGCATAAAACTGATAAAGCATAGAAAGGCAGGAGCAGATATGGGTACAGAGCTGGCGCAGAGCATCAAGAAAACGGAAAATGGGCAGCCAGAAGCAGCAACAGAAGGAAGAACAGGAACCAGGCAGACGGGTACAGGAGCCACCGGATGGAAAACAGAGGTAAAAGCAGAACTGAAAGCCCACAGGGGACGTCTGATCGTCTGTGCACTGATCGGCATTTTGCTGCTGGCGTTTCTGATCAGCCACAAAAATGTTTTTGAGGAGCCCTGGGGAACGAATATCAATCTGGCGGCTGATTACGGGACGATCCCGCTGCAGGAGGGCCATGAGCTGTCTCAGAGCTTTCAGTCAGAGGGGCAGCATCTGGATCAGCTGTTTCTCTGGATCGAAGGGGCGGCGTCTGCCGACGGCACGCTGCTGGTGCGGCTGGATGATGAGAATGGTACGCTGGTGACCCAGTCTGTGGCCATGGCGGATTATGCCGAGGATGTGGCCAAGGTATGGGTGCCCATGGATCAGGATCTGAAAAAGGGCAAATCTTACACAGTTACGCTGAACTACGAACGCACGGCGGCCAACGGCGGAAGCCATGTGCAGGCAGATGCGGCGTCTGCTGGTGATCCGGGTGAGGCACAGGGCGTGATTTATTTCCGCAGCAGCAGCAGCGGCAGCGCGGCGCTGGAGATGCCTGCGGTGGGAGATGGCGGCACGCTGGAAGACGGCATCACCGTGGTTTTTGACTATGAGCGGATGAACATCCGCGCCTTTGCCCGGGCCATTTTCCTGGTGCTGGTTCTGGTGGGACTGCTTGCAGTGCCTGCCTCCTTTATTCAGGGAATCTTGCGGAAGATCGGCGTCGGCGGTCATGGCGCCTGTGGAACTCTGACAGAGCCGTTTCTTGTGGAGGAAAACCGGCAGAAGCTGTCCATGCTGGCGTCGGCGGCAGTTTTATTTCTGGGGCCGGTATTTACCTACTGGCTGGTGGAATACGCCGGCGGCAACTGGGAAAATGTCAGCAAAAGCTATGGTTTTTACAATATCATCTGGTATTTTCTGTTTTATGCGGCCATTTATGTGGTGACAGACCGGGCGGCCTGGGCGGCAGCCATTGTGAACCTGGTGTTTCTGGCGTTGGCGGCTGCGAATTATTTTGTGCTCCAGTTCCGGGGCAAGCCGGTGCTTCCCTGGGAACTGAAAGCAGCGAAGACAGCGGCAACCGTGGCCGGTGGGTATGATCTGCAGTGGACACAGCAGCTTCTGACGGGAGTGCTGGCGGCAGCGGTGTTTATTGTTCTGGCATTCCGGCTTTGCAGCAGTGCGCATCGACGCCAGCTATCTGCGACGACAGGACAGGCCTTTCGTTTTCGTATTTTCAAGGATGCCCTGCTGGTGCTGATTGGGTTTGGCTTTGTCATGATTTTTTATGAAAGCGGTTTTCAGGCGCGGCGTGGCATCGGCACCGATCAGTGGGACATCAGCGGAAATTATGCCAATCAGGGATTCCTGCTGAGCAGCATGTCCTATCTGGGGCTGAAAAATGTGCAGGCCCCGGACGGCTATTCGCAGAAATCGGTGCAGCGCATCCGGGATTCCATTGACCAGAGTACGGCGTCCATGGACGGGACTTCTACAGTGAAGACGGTGCCGCAGAATATCATCATGATCATGAATGAGAGCCTGACGGACTACAGTGTGTTTAACAACTTTGCACCCAGCGAGGATGTTTTGACCTTTATTCACAGCCTGCAGGAAAATACCATCAAGGGCTATCTGCAGACACCGGTGTTTGGCGGCGGCACCTGCAACACGGAATATGAGTCGCTGACCGGCAATTCCCTGACATTTTTGCCCGGCGGCGTCATGCCCTATCAGATGTATGTGACGCCGGATACCGGTTCTGCGCGGAGTAATGGAGGAAGCGGAATGCAGGAAAATATAGAACAGTTACTGAAAAAACAGCGCGATTTTTTCAACACAGGCAAGACACGGGATATCCGCTTTCGAAAGGCGGCGCTTCTTCGCCTGCGGCAGGCCATCCGTCGGCGGGAACAGGAGATCAGCCGGGCGCTGCAGGCGGATCTGGGAAAAGCGCCTTTTGAATCCTACATGACTGAGGTGGGGCTGACGTTAAGTGAGCTGACCTATGTGCTGCGGCATCTGGATGGCTGGACGAGGGAGAAAAAGGTCCCCACACCGCTGGCCCAGTTTCACGGGAAAAGCTTCACCGTGCCGGAGCCGTACGGCGTGGTGCTGGTGATGGCACCCTGGAATTATCCGTTTCTGCTGACGATGGAGCCCCTCATCGGTGCTCTGGCGGCAGGCAACTGCTGTGTGCTTAAACCTTCGGAGGATGCGCCCCGGACGTCGGCGGTCATCGCTTCTCTGCTGGAGGAGATTTATCCGAAAAGCTATGTAACTGTGGTGGAAGGTGACCGGAAGATCAGTGCAGCTCTGCTGGAACAGCGGTTTGACTATATTTTCTTCACTGGCAGTGTATCGGTGGGAAAGCTGGTGATGGAGCAGGCGGCAAAACATCTGACGCCGGTGACGCTGGAGCTGGGCGGCAAGAGCCCCTGTATCGTGGATGAGACGGCGGATCTGTCCCTGGCGGCCAGACGAATTGTTTTCGGCAAATTTTTAAACAGTGGGCAGACGTGCGTGGCGCCGGATTATGTGCTGGTACAGCGCTCCGTGCAGGAGAAGTTTATGCAGGAGCTGTGCCGCCAGACAAAACGGCAGCTGGGACGGGAACCGCTGGCAAATCCCCATTATCCCCGGATGGTCAATGAGCGGCACTATGATCGGGTGATGCATCTGCTGGCCGGGGAGCTGGCGGTCATCGGCGGCTATGGCAGACGGCAGACGCTGCAGATCGCGCCCACCGTTTTGCGGGATGTCTCTCCCGAAGCGCCTGTGATGCAGGAGGAGATCTTTGGTCCGGTGCTTCCGGTGCTGGCTTTTGACCGGCTGGAGGAAGCCCTCCGTTTTGTAAAAGAACGGGAAAAACCGCTGGCGCTCTATCTGTTCACTGCAGATCGGAAGACCGAGGCCAAGATTTTGCGGCAGGTTCCCTTTGGCGGCGGCTGTGTCAACGACACCGTGATCCATCTGGCAACCTCAGCCATGGGCTTCGGCGGCGTGGGAAACAGCGGCATGGGAAGCTACCACGGTAGGGATTCTTTCGAGACGTTCAGTCACCGGAAGAGCATCGTGGACAAATCCACCTGGATGGATCTGCCCGTGCGGTATCAGCCTTACCGATGGTGGAAGCAGGCGCTGTTACGGTTATTTTTACGATAACAACAATCAACACCGGATGTAGAATTCAAAACGACATTTGGCCATATTTGTCGTTTTGGATTTTACACCCGGTTTTTTTTGTCTGTCGATTTTTTCGGGAACGGAGGCTACAGTATAGGCAGACAGAGGAACAAAGGAGATTCCGGAAAGGGAGTGAAACAATGAATCTGGCCGAGATACTGATCATTTCGATAGGTCTTTCGTTTGACATCTTCGCGGTAACTGTCTGTGTCGGTGCTACGCTGCAGAAAATAGAGAAAAAGAAACTGGTCTGTATGGGCCTGATTTTCTGTATCTGGCAGCTGATCGCTGTGGGGCTTGGATTTCTGGTCGCCAGATTCCCGGTGATGCAGACCCGGACGTCGGAGATGCAGAACATGTGGGATGCGTTTTCGGTGATTATTTTTCTTGCGTTAGGGGTATATATGTTTGCGAAGGGCTGGCGGAAGAAAGACTTCCTGGAGCGGCGCGGACAGATCAGCTATCAGAAAGCCTGGGCAGCCGCCATGATGACCAGTCTGGATGCATTTTTCGCAGGCATCGGGTTTGGTTTTCTGGGTACAGAGATCCTGGCCGTGGGGCTGATCCTGGAACTGGTCACCCTGATCTTTGCGCTGGCGGGGACATTCGTGGGATACCGACTGGGTTATGAGCAGCGGACGAAGGCCTACGCCATTGGCGGAATCATACTGATTATTGCAGGTATTGATGTCATCATCCGATACCTGATACAATAGATATTTTTAAAGAGATATGGAGGATACGGTTATGGGAACATTAACACATAAGGCTGCAAGAGCGGCATTTTCAACAGCGATTGATCAGGCATTAAAACATATTTATAAAGACAGAGAAAAAGGACTGCTGGATATCGTGGATATCTCGGAGAAGTTCCTGGGTGACACATTCGGAGATCAGGTATATGACAATGCCAGAAAGATGATCCAGGATCCGGACAGCAAATGGATGCAGTACATCAACAGAGGTCTGGACGAGATCAATCCCCACGTGGCAAAGATGACCGCCCTGAACTTAGGCTTCGAGGCTGCTTTCCATGGCACCAAGACCATCCGGAAAATGCGTGAGATCCACCAGTGCAACATTCCGTGGCTGATCCTGATGGATCCCACCAGCGCCTGCAATCTGCACTGCACCGGCTGCTGGGCAGCAGAGTACGGCCACAAGCTGAACTTAAGCTTTGAGGATCTGGACAGCATCATCACCCAGGGCAAGGAGCTGGGCGTTTACTTCTACATGTATACCGGCGGCGAGCCGCTGGTGCGCAAAGCAGACATCATCCGTCTGTGCGAGAAACACAACGACTGCGAGTTCCATGCATTTACCAACGGCACACTGGTAGACGAGGATTTCTGTAAGGAAATGCAGCGGGTAGGCAACCTGTCCCTGTCCATCAGCCTGGAGGGCTTTGAGGAAGTCAATGATTTGCGCCGTGGCGAGGGCGTGTTTGACCGTGTCATGAAGGCCATGGATCTGCTGAAAAAATACGGCCTGATCTTCGGTACATCCATCTGCTATACAAGTAAAAATATTTCCACCGTTACTTCCGATGAGTTCCTGGATATGATCATCGAGAAGGGCTGCCGGTTCACCTGGTATTTCCACTACATGCCGGTAGGAAATGACGCATCCGTAGATCTGCTGCCTACCATGGAGCAGAGAAAATATATGTACCATCGGGTACGGGAGATCAGAGGCGCCACAGGCGGCAAGCAGATCTTTGCCATGGACTTCCAGAACGATGGTGAGTTCGTGGGCGGTTGTATCGCAGGCGGCAGAAACTATTTCCATATCAACGCCAACGGCGATGTGGAGCCCTGTGTATTCATCCATTATTCCAGCGCCAACATCCACGATGTGACACTGCTGGAAGCACTGAAGCAGCCGCTGTTCATGGCATACCGGGATAACCAGCCCTTCAATGGCAACCACTTAAGACCGTGCCCGATGCTGGAGAATCCGGAGCTTCTGCAGAAGATGGTGGAGGAGACCGGAGCCAAGTCCACAGACCTGCAGTCCCCGGAGAGCGTGGAGCATCTGTGCGGAAAATGTAAAAACTATGCGAAGGAATGGGAAGGCCCGGCCGCAGAGCTGTGGGATTCCAAGGAGCATAAGAAGCCGAAATACGAGAATTACAAGAAAAAAATAAGCTGGGAAATTCTGTAAAATAATTAAAAAAATAACGCAAGCCCTTTGCATTTTGCCTGAAAATATGGTACCATTTGAGAGATTTATGGTTTGGGAAAAATCAGGATTGGACAAAGGTGAAAAAGAATGGAACAAAAGAAAGATCTGACAAAGAAGCTGATTGCTGAAAGCTTCCAGAGCCTTCTGGAGAAGCATCCGTTTGATAAAATTACGATCCGCATGATCACCGATCAGGCGGGATTGATCCGACCAACCTTTTACAACCATTTTCAGGATAAATATGACCTGGTGGAGTGGATATTTTCGGAGGACATTGTCAGTGAGGTGGATCGCCTTCTGCAACACGGTATGCAGCAGGAAGCCATCAAGTTCCTGTTTACGGGTATCCATAAGAACCGGAAATTCTATGCCAAGATGCTGCAGGTCAGCGGACAGAACAGTCTGGAGGAAGTGCTGGTGCGACGGCTGGAGGAGCTGTTCCGCCGGGAGATCACCGAGAAGGGCATCAAGGACGTTCCCCAGAACCGGGTGCTCAACGTTACCTATGTAAGCCGGTATTATGCGTTGGGGCTTGCGACTTCCATCGAGGCCTGGCTGGCCGGCGGCGACAACGAGGTGTCGGTGGATGAGCTGACAGAAGCATATGAATTTTTGATCACGCATTCGATTTATGATATCATCAATGAAGATGTCTGATTTCGTGCCATGTATTTCACAGGAGATACATGGCACTTTTTGTCCCAGTTCACTTGTATATTCGTATGGTCAGATTTCATGCTTGCATGAAAATCTGGCTGTGCGAATATACAAAGGGAGCGCCTTCTAATGAGCAAAAATGAGCTGCGACGCAGCGGAGAGCATCAAAGATGCGGTTTTGCGAATGGCGCGGGTGAACTGGTTATGTATGTTCTGTGACAATGGATGTTGTTTTTCCCGGGAATGTGTTATACTTGTTATCAGAAACTGATGCGCAGCCCAAAGAAAGGAAGATCCTGTAAGACAATGAAAGAGGAAAACCGAGAAAAATACCTGTATCCGGCGCTGTTTAAGATTTTGGTCCTGGCAGCGGTCATCATTATTTTCTTTATTTTTTATCGATTTGGAGAATTCAAGAGTGTGATCACGCGGGTGGTCGATATCCTGAAGCCTTTTCTGTATGGTGCTGTGCTGGCGTATCTGCTGCGGCCTTTCTGCGATTTCATTGAACACAGGGTGAAAAAGCTGCTGGACAGGCATGCGCCTGGCATGAAGCGGGCGGGCACGGTGGCCCGGGGGGCCGGGATCGTGGGTGCATTGATCCTGTTTACGGGCATCATCTATATGTTTGTGGCGCTGGTATTTCCGCAGATCATTTCCAGTGTCACGACGATTATTCAGGTATTGCCGGAGAACATCAACCGGGCTTCTGCCTGGCTGGAGCAGTTTGCCAGAGACAACGATACGGCAAAACAGGTCATTGACAGTGCTTCAGCCATGATCCAGGAGAATGTGACGAATCTGACCCGGGGCAATAAGCTGATGCCCAACATCCAGGCGATCATTGCGGAGGTGTCCGTGCAGGTATGGAGCATCATTGTGTTATTGAAAAATTTTCTCATCGGTATCGTGGTCAGTGTCTACCTGCTGAGCTGTAAGGAGAAGCTGGCGTACCAGGTGAAGGTGATTCTGCTGGGTGTGTTTGGAGAAAAATGGTTTCAGCGGATCCGGGAAGAGATCCACATTGTGGACGGCATGTTCGAGGGCTTTATCAACGGCAAGCTCATCGATTCACTGATCATTGGCCTGATCTGCTTCTTTTTCATGAATATTTTCAAATGGCCTTTTGCCGTGCTGATCAGCACCATCATCGGCGTGACGAATATTATTCCGTTTTTCGGGCCGTTTATCGGTGCGGTGCCGGCGGCGCTGCTGATGCTCATGGTGAGCCCGCTGAAAATGGTCTATCTGCTGATCTTTATTTTTGCGCTGCAGCAGTTTGACGGCAACATCCTGGGGCCAAAGATCCTGGGCAACACCACGGGACTGTCCAGCTTCTGGGTGCTGTTTTCCATCACATTTTTCGGCGGCCTGTGGGGCATCGTCGGCATGATCGTGGGTGTGCCGCTGTTTGCGGTGATCTATGACCTGGTGGGAAAATGTATCCGCTATTTTCTGCGGCTGCGGGGCATCAGCAAGGCACAGGAGGAAGCGCTGCGCTGACAGTTCAGGCACCGGTGAACACATATACAAGATGAGAGTGGGGATGACGTGCAGAGATGTTTTCATTTCTGAGAAAAAAGGAGCCTGCGAAGGCGAAACACAGCGGGCTTGGACTGGATGAGAAAAAACATATCCGCTGTAAATATAAGAATAAAAAGAAGTGCCCGCAGGACTGTGCAGAGTGTTGTTTTTCCATAAAACTAAAGGGCGATTTCATGATGCAGGTGCAGGCCTACGATTCGGCGGCAGAGCTTTATGAGGATGCGGTGTCCCGGGAGCCGGACTATGCGGACGCCTGGCTGGCACTGGGCAACGCGGCCGCCTTCCGGGGAGACCTGGGACGGGCGCTGGAGGCCTATGAGGAGGCCATTTTCATTGATGATCGGTTTGGGGAAGCGCTGTATGGACGAGCTGTGGCGCTGAAAAATCTGCATCGGCCCAAGGAAGCGCTGGAAGCGGTGGAGACAGTCATGGCACTGTACGACTACGAACCGTGCCAGACGCTGAAAAAAGAGATTTTACAGATGACAGCGGCAGATGAGGCGAAGGAAGCGAAGAAGCAGGAGGAGAAGAACCGCCTGTTAAAGCAGATGATCCGCCTGGCCGTGAAGAAGGGCTATGTGCAGGATCGACTGCCGGTGGCTGCTGACGTGACGGCCATTGCGGACTGCTTTATCCCGGAATGTATTGTCCGGCTGACAGGACAGAAAAAGTACACGCTGGAAGAGGTGAAGGCGGCGGCGGTATGCTGCTTTTACGGCGGGGCAGGCATTGCCCAGCTGTGGAAACGCCACTGGGGAGATTTTTCCGCCCGGGGCATTTCTAGCGGTTTGTTTGATCCCAGAGGGTTTGCATGCATGGATGAATATGCCTGCACATTGATGGGAATTTCCTATGAGAGTGTGGAGGGGCAGGCATTGAAGCGGTTTTCCGCGGAACTGAGCAATCTGGTGATGAGTGCCATCATGACCCAGATCGGCGCGAAGAAGATGGATGACCGTCAGGTGGAGACGCTGGTAAAAGACGCCATGCGGGATGTATACACGGTGGGAGCCGGGATCGGGCTTTCCAGGTAAAGGGAAGACAGGACATTAAGAGGATCATTTTTACCGGAAAAGATCCATGATGCGCAGATACTTTTCCGGTGCATCATTGAGCAGCATACAGTTCTCATTGGCGAAAATGAGCATGGCGCCGATAAAGATACTGCAGATAAAAAGAACCGGAAGAATGCTGCGGATGCAGCGGTCTTTCTCCAGCCGGGCTTCATATTCCAGTGCCAGAAGCAGGGCCAGGATACCCAGGGGAAGCGTAATGTCGCACAGATAACGGATGAAGATTCCTCCAAGGGAAAAATCAAGGAACGCAACCAGCAGGGATCCGAGCAGCAGGAACAGATAAGTCAGCCGCTTGGAAAGCTGTTTTTGTTCAATCGACGGGTGTGAGAACAGAAACAGACAGAGGAACAGCGGGATACAGAACAATCCCATGTTGTAAGTGTGGTATATGTAATTGCCTAAGGTGGATACCACCTCTTTATGCAGACTGATAAAAGGAAAGATCAGACTGACATCCGGGGGTTCCAGGAAATCATAATAAACAAAGGCCAGCAGCCGGGAAGGGTCTGCCCGCAGCGTGTTGTAAGTGATGTCGCTGACGGTGAGCTGGTAGCTGGTGCCGAATTCCGTGGGTGTTCCGAATCTTGCCATGTTGTATGCACAGATCAGGGCACCGCCGATGGCAACCGGAATAATGAAGGCTGTCAGATCGAGAAGCTTATGTTTCCAGACAGTGTCCTTCTCTGCCAGATACAAAAGGGCAGTGGGAGCAGCAGCGCACATGACCGCAATGGCTGCATTGGGCCGACAGAGTACCAGCAGGACAAAGGCTATGCCGGCTGCTGCGGCATAAAGTCTGCGTGGGATGCCCTGTTTCATGGAAAATGCATGAAAGAAAAGCAGGAAAAACAGCAGGGCAAACGCCATTGCCCCATTGACGGCAATGTAGTAGAAGTTGGAGCTGACCATGACAAGTGGGATCAGGCTGGCAAAAAATAATGTAATATATCCAAATACATACAGGAACAGGTGCACACGGGGCAGAAATTTCTTCCGGAGTTCTTCCAGAACTGCCAGCAGGAGGACTGCACAGAGTGCAGAATATATCATGCTGACAAAGGCATCCCCGGGCAGTGCCCCGGTGAGCAGATAATACGGATAATATACGGTCAGAATCGGGCCGATACCAAAATAGGAGTAATAATGCCCGTTGCAAAAGGCCCGGTCCCAGTAAGGCTGCTTCCAGTCGGCAGTGTCAGAGCTGTGGATCCGCTCGCTGTAGTCATAAACGTTATGCAGGGTATTCAGTCGGGGATCCGGTTCCAGATCCAGAAACAGCTGCCCCTTCTGAAAGGCATCAAACTGCTGGACGTAGGCACCGTAGGAGGCCACCGGTTCTTCCAGAGGATAGGAGATGGGGTCTGCACTGCCAAAGGAAGCCAGGGCTCCGTAGATCCAGCATACCACCGCCAGGCACAGGGCAACACCTGCAGTCAGTACAAGCCTGTGCTTCCGGCTGGAAGGATCATAGAAAAGAGTGCGCAGTGTCCGGGAACGGCAGGCCCATACGAAACAGGCGAAAAGAAGCAGCAGACAGAACCGCAGTTTGTCAAAATGGAAACCTCTGCGTTCGTTCAGAACGATGCGGTCAATGGTGAAATTCCCGTGCATCCGGTCAAAGGACAGAAGGATTCCGTGCAGATTCCCGTTGCTGATGAGTGGCCCGCGGGAAAAACAATGCCCGCCGGCCGGATGAAAGTACAGAAGGCACGCCTGCTTGTAGTCATATTGGCTGGCATCATCCGTCAGGAAGCAGGAGGCGATGGATACCGTCCCTTCCGGTGCGGATGTATGGATGGTGATGGTATGCGCTTCTGTGGACAGGCCGGTGAATTCCAGTTCGGCACCGGCGCTGTCAATCTGAATGGTCCCGTCAGGAAGCAGTGTGGCTCCCTTTGCTGAAGTCAGTGTTTCTGACGGAAGAACGGTCACGGGGGCATCTTTGATGGAAAAATCCCTCCAGTTGGCTAAAAGAAGTTCTGCTGCCAGGCAGAGGATAACAAGGATTGCCAGAATATACATATTTTTCCGTCGTCCGGCAAGCAGCTGCTTGATCTGTTTCATAAATAGTTCCCACCGCATTTGTATACTGGTTCTATTTTACACTATTCCGGGCGGTTTAGCCATCTTTTTCATCGCATTAGATTAATAGGAAAGAAAATGCTTGTTTGCCGGTATGAGTTGTGCTAAAATATGCATGAACAGCTGTCAGGAAGACAGCACCATTTGTATGTGAACGGAATCAGGATAAGACAGATGAGAATAACTGACCAGGAAGGCATGGCGTCGGAATCGGACGCTTTGTTTTTCTGGTCTTTTTTAATCCGGAGGGATGCTCTGGGTGTCCGGATCCGGAAAACATGCACTGGTTTTGGAAGAAGAACAGGAGAGAGGCTTATGGACATCAAAACAATGCTGGAGCAGGTGCAGGCAGGGCAGATGCCCGTGGAACAGGCAGAAGAACTGCTGAAGAATCTGCCGTATGAGGACCTGGGATATGCCAAGCTGGATCATCACCGGAAACTCCGGTCAGGGTTCGGGGAAGTGGTCTTTTGTGCCGGGAAACCGGATGAATATCTGGCGGAAATTTTTCAGAAGTTTTATGAAGAGGATGGGGAAGTGATGGGGACGAGAGCCAGTCGGGAACAGTATGAGCTGGTGAAGGCACTTGTGCCGGAGATCGTCTATGATCCCGTCAGCCGGATCATGAAGGCGGAGAAGCCCGGGAAGGCGCATGTGGGGAATATTGCGGTATGTACCGGTGGGACGGCGGATATCCCGGTGGCAGAAGAGGCGGCTCAGACAGCAGAATTTTTCGGCAGTCATGTGGAGCGGATTTATGACGTGGGAGTGGCGGGTATCCACAGGCTGCTGGCACAGCGGGAACGCATCCGGAAAGCCAACTGCGTGGTAGCGGTGGCCGGTATGGAAGGGGCGTTGGGAACCGTAATCGCAGGGCTGGTGGAGAACCCGGTGATCGCCGTGCCTACCTCCGTAGGGTATGGCGCCAGCTTTCATGGGCTTTCGGCGTTGCTGACGATGATTAATTCCTGTGCAAATGGCATTTCAGTGGTAAATATTGACAACGGATACGGGGCAGGCTATCTGGCCACGCAGATAAACAGACTGGCGGTGAAAAAAGTATGAAGAAAATATTGTATTTAGAGTGTTATTCCGGTATCAGCGGAGATATGACAGTGGCATCTCTTCTGGATCTGGGTGCAGACCGGAAGGTGCTGGAGGATGCACTGGCAAGCTTACATGTGGATGGATATCAGATCCGGATTGGCAGAACATGCAAGTGCGGCATCGATGCCTGCGATTTTGATGTGATCCTGGACGAGAGTGCCTGTGTGCCTGATCATGAGCACGAGCACGGACATGAGCACGATCACGGACATGAGCATGGGCACGGACACGAGCACGATCACGATCACGGACATGAGCATGGGCACGGACACGATCATGGACATGACCACGGGCACCTTCACGCACATGAACATCGGAATATTGCGGATGTATATGCGATTATCGATCGGATGGAAGGTTCCGGGAAGGCGAAGGAACTGGCCAGGAAGATGTTCCGTATCGTGGCAGAAGCGGAGGCAAAGGCGCATGGCCTGCCCATTGAACAGGTACACTTTCATGAGGTGGGAGCAGTGGATTCCATTGTGGATATCATCAGTACCGCAGTATGCTTTGACAATCTGGGCATTGATGAAGTAGTGGTTTCTCCGCTGTATGAAGGAACCGGACATGCCCGCTGTCAGCATGGGATTCTGCCGGTACCGGTGCCCGCAGTGGCGAACATCTCTGCCATGAACGCTCTGCCGCTGAAGATCACAGACAATCAGGGCGAGATGGTGACTCCCACCGGAGCAGCCATTGCGGCAGCGCTGCGTACCCGAAAGGAACTGCCTGAGCAGTACCGGGTGCTGGGCATCGGCATTGGTGCCGGCAAGAAGGATTTTCCCAGGGCAAATATTCTGCGCTCGATGCTGCTGGAAGAGGAGACGCCAGTGTCCTCCTGTGACGAGAACCACATCTGGGTACTGGAGACGAATGTGGATGACAGTACCGGGGAGGCGCTTGGTTTCACCATGGAGTGTCTGCTGGAGGCCGGAGCCAGAGATGTGTTCTACACACCGGTTTATATGAAGAAAAAACCGTCCGGCTGTGTTGCTGCGGGTGATCTGTACGGAAGATAAGGTTGAGGAGATGGAAGATCTGATCTTTGCACATACCACAACGGTGGGTATCCGGAAGATGCCTGTGGAGCGGGCGGTGCTGGATCGCCGGATTGAAACAGTGAATTCCCCGTATGGACCGGCGGATGTGAAGATCTGTACCAGGAAAGGAAAGATGCGGATCTATCCGGAATATGAGAGTATCAAAAAGCTTTGTAAAGGTTCCGGGGAGGATTTTCAGATGGTATACCATGGCGTGTTGCAGACGGCCATGGAACAGATAAAGGGAAAGGATGAAGAAGATTGAGGAAAGCCAACCGTACCATAGCTGAAGAAACGTCTGCCCCCGGTATACGCCTGATCAGACGGCTGCTTCTTCTGGTACTGTGCATGTTTTTGCTGTCCATTGCCGTATTTTTTATTGCCAGGCTGGCTCCGGGGGATCCGCTGCAATCGTTCTACGGAGATGCGCTGGAACTGATGACAGAGACAGAGAAGGAGGCGGCGCGGGAACGCCTTGGCCTGCAGGCCGGGTTGTGCACACAGTATGCGCACTGGCTTGTACAGGCATTTCAGGGAGATTTCGGGTTGTCCTTCAAGTATAAAATGCCGGTGCTGGATGTGATTCGGCCTTTAATCGGGAATACGTTGCTGCTCGGCCTGCTGGCGTATGTGCTGGTGTTTGCCCTGGCAGTTGTGCTGGCTGTTTTCTGCGTTTTATATGAAGACCGGTTCATAGATAAAGCAATTTGTAAAATCGGGACAGCGACTTATTATATCCCGGGCTTTTGGCTGGGAGTGGTACTGGTTCTGATCTTCAGTGTGAATCTTGGCTGGCTTCCCAGCAGCGGCGCCTATGATGTGGGGATGAAAGGAAATATCGGCAACCGGGTGCAGCATCTGATCCTGCCGCTGATCGTTATGATCACCAGTCATCTCTGGTATTATGCCTACATGATCCGCAATAAGCTGCTGGATGAAGTGCGGAAGGATTATGTGCTGTTTGCAAAAGCAAAGGGCTGTACGGGAAGGGAGATTGTCTGGAAGCATTGCCTGCGTAATGTTGCACCGACTATTGTCAGTATCATGGCGATTTCCATTCCCCATGTGACAGGCGGAACCGTTGTGGTGGAGGCGGTATTTAATTATCCGGGAATCGGGAATCTGGCAGTGGAGAGTGCGAAATACCATGATTACAACCTGCTCATGGTTACGGTTCTGCTCACCGGCATGGCCGTTTTTGCCGGCAGCTTCATCGCACAGACTGTAAATGAAGAAATAGATCCGAGAATGAAGGAAATGGAGTCTGTAAAATGGTAGAAACAATGGAGTCGAAGGATGACCGGTTTGTGGTTGTCGGTGCGGGACATGAGACCGGAGCAGCTGCCGGAGAAAAAAGAGGATATAGAGAAAGATGGAAAGGAAAGCCGGTGATCTCTGCGGTTCTTTTGGGACTGATCATTCTGGGCTGTGTGTTTGCACCAGTATTTGCAAATCATGATCCAACGGCATTTTATCTGGATAGTTTAAACACAGCGCCGAATGCGGAATTTTATTTCGGAACGGATTCGCTGGGCAGGGATCTTTATTCTATTATGTTTTACGGAGGACGCACATCCCTGACCATCGGTATTCTGGGAGCGGCGATCATTGCTGTGACCGGCACCCTTTACGGATGTATCAGCGGGACGCTGCCGGATCGGGCTGATGCGGTGATGATGCGGATTGCAGAGGCCGGAGGCAGTATTCCCGGTATTTTGCTGGTGCTGATCCTTTCTGCGATATTTCCGACCAAAAATGTAGTTGTGCTTTCGTTCGTGATCGGGATCACCGGCTGGTTTGGCATGGCCCGTATTGTGCGCAGTGAAGTCCGGCAGATCCGGAACTGTGAATATGTACTGTATGCCAGATGTACCGGAGGCAGGTTTCTGTATGTGATGAGACGGCATCTGCTTCCGAATTTTCTGTCGGCGGTAATGTTTGCAGCTGTTTCCAATATCAGCACCTGTATCACGATGGAGTCCACGTTAAGCTTTCTGGGCTTGGGACTGCCTGTGGATGTGCTGTCCTGGGGCAGTATGTTGTCACTGGCAAACCGGGCGTTGATCATGAATACCTGGTGGGTGATTGTGATTCCCGGTCTGTTTCTGGTCGTTACTTTACTGTGCATCACGAATGTGGGCAACTATCTCCGGAAGGAAGTGAATCGCAGGCACAGTAATCTGTAACGGAAAAATATGTAAATTTGAGGAGAGAAAAAGAAATGAAGAATGGTAAAACTTTGGCAGCACTGCTGCTGGCATTAACGGTAAGCTTTGGTCTTTGTGCCTGTGGGGGACAGAGTGACTCGACGAGTGGGGCAAAAACAGATATAAAAGCAGAAACCGGGGCGGAGAATCTGTCTGATACGCTGGTCTATGCCGGCGAGAATGAGAGTACGATCAATCCGGTTCTCAGTTCTCACGATGAGATTGTGGAGCTGGTATTTTCCGGTCTGATGAAATATGACGGCAATGGCATAGCAGTGCCGGATCTGGCAGAAAGCTGTGAATACGATGAGGCTACCTGTACTTATACTTTTCACCTGAAAAATGGTGTGAAATGGCATGACGGGGAAGCTTTTACCGCAAAGGACGTGGTGTTCACATACCAGGTGCTGACAGAGGATGAGACACTGACCAGCTCTGTGACAAGTAATTATGAAGACATTACGGATATTACAGCGCCGGATGATGAGACGGTTGTGATCACGCTGGACAAATATTGCGCCAACATGCCGGGTTATTTTACGATAGGGATTATTCCGCAGCATCTGCTGGAGGGAGAGGATATGAATACCACATCCTTCAACCAGCACCCTGTAGGAACCGGTCGTTTCAAATTCGTTGACTGGGATATGACCGGCGGAATGATTACCTTTGAACGGAACGAAGATTATTATGGAAAGGTTCCCAATATTGAACGGGTGATTTACAAAACAGTCGCTGTGGAAAGCACCAAGGCAACGATGCTGGAGTCCGGAGAAGCGGATCTGGCCTGGCTGAATGCCAATTATGCAGAAAAGTTCCGCGGGAAAGACGGTTATACCAACTGGGACTTTAAGACAGCGGATTACCGCGGCGCTTCTATGAACATGGCCAGTGATTTCTGGAAGGATAACGGGGATTCCATCGGGGTGCTGAACTATGCCTTGGATAAAGAGGCAATTGTGAACAGTGTCCTGAACGGACAGGGATGTATTGCATACAGTCCTATTCAGAAGAATCCGCTGGGTACGAATCCGGAAGCGGATATTTATACATATGATCTGGATCAGTTTGCAGAGAAAATGAAAGCCCTTGGCTGGGAAAAGGGAGAAGACGGTATCTATGTCCGGAATGGGCAGCGGTTCCATTTCACGATTCAGACTCGGGATTTTGAAGAGGAACGGGTAGATATCGCCAATCTGATGTCTGCAATGCTGAAACAGGCCGGTGTGGAGATGGAAGTGGTTCTTGTGGCCAAATTTGACTGGAATGCGGGATATGATGGATTCCTGGCCGGGTTTGCAACCCAGTTTGATCCGGATATGGCTTTTGGCCAGTTTGTGACCGATGGCAGTGATAATACGATGCACTATTCCAATGCAGAGGTAGACCGTCTGCTGACAGAGGCAAGGCACACGGAGGATCCGGATGAGCGTCTGGCACTTTACGGGGAATTTGAGAAGGTGTATGCAGAGCAACCGGGCGTTCTGCTGGTGGCTTATCTGGATGGTAATTATGTGGGAACCAATGCGCTGACCGGTCTGGATACGACTCGTGTGCTCGGTCATCATGCGGTGGGTGTGATGTGGAATATCGAGGAGTGGACGCTGAACAGATAATCGAGGTGTAAAGATTGGCAGAAAAAGTATTGGAACTGGAGGATCTTGCGGTCAGCTTTGATACACCGGAGGGTGAAGTCGAAGCCGTCCGGGGTGTTGATCTTCATGTTGATGCGGGTGAGATCCTCTGTATTGTCGGAGAATCCGGATGTGGTAAGACGGTGATGTGCCGTTCTGTGATGCATCTCTTGCCTCCGATTGCCCGCATCAGGCGCGGCAGGATGACTGTCTGCGGGGAGGATATCACACATTATACAGAGAAACAGATGCGAAACCTCCGCGGAAATGTGATGTCTATGGTTTTTCAGGATCCGCTGGAAACGCTGAATCCTACGGTCCCTGTCGGCAGACAGATCATGGAAGTGATTCTGAAGCATCAGAAGGTATCGAAGGCAGAGGCAAAGGCACGGGCGCTGGAGCTTCTGCAGCTGGTAGGGATCGAACAGGCTGCGGATCGTTTTGCGCTGCAGCCCCATTTCTTTTCCGGTGGAATGCGGCAGCGCTGTGTCATTGCGGCAGCGCTGGCAGCCAATGCAAAGCTGTTGTTTGCGGATGAAGCTACCACTGCACTGGATGTGACGGTAAAAGCTAAAATCCTGGATCTTCTTTTGGAACTTCGGGAAAAAACCGGTGTGGCCATTGTTTTTGTGACGCATGATCTGGGCAGCGTTGCCCGGATCGCAGATCGGGTTGCTGTTATGTATGCCGGGAAGGTGGTGGAGACCGGTACGGCGGAGGATGTTTTTTATGATCCCCGGCATCCGTATACGTGGGGCCTGCTGTCTTCCCTGCCGTCTCTGGCGGTGGAAGATGGTGTGCTCAGGTATATTCCCGGAACACCGCCGTCTCTGCTGAATCCGCCGCCCGGGGATGCTTTTGCGGTACGAAATGAATATGCGCTGGCCATTGACTATGAACAGATGCCGCCCATGTTCCGGATATCAGATACGCATTATGCCGCATCGTGGCTGCTGGATGCTCGTGCACCACAGATCGCACCGCCTGTTGCGCTGCGGGAAAGGAGCGGAAAATGGACACAGATATGATCATGGAACTGCGAAATGTGAAGCAGTATTTTCGCATCAGCAACCGAATGACCATCCGGGCGGTGGATGGCGTTTCCTTCGGAATCCGACGAGGGGAAGTGTTTGGCCTGGTGGGAGAGACCGGGTGTGGCAAGTCTACGGTGTCCCGGATGATTTCGGGCATCTATCAGCCGACGGAAGGGGAGGTGCTGTTTGAAGGGGAACCGATCACAGGGCGGTATCCTGCGGGAGCACGAAAGAAGCTGCAGCGGGAAATGCAGCTGATCTTTCAGGATTCTGCAGCATCGTTGAATCCGAGGATGACAGTGGAACAGATCATTCTGGAACCGCTTTTCATACAGGGGAAGCGGGGACATATGCAGGAAAGCCGGCAGCGCTTAGAGGCGCTGATGAAGGATGTGGGACTGGACAGGGATTTCCTGTCCAAACGGCCGGGGGAGTTATCCGGCGGACAAAGGCAGCGGGTTGCCATTGCCAGAAGTCTGATTCTGGATCCGAAGCTGATTGTCGCAGATGAGCCGGTTGCATCGTTGGATATTTCCATACAGGCACAGATCATCACGCTGTTTCAGCGCCTGCAGCGGGAAAAAGGCTTCTCTTTTCTGTTTATTGCCCATGATTTATCGGTTGTCCGGTTTATCAGTGACCGTGTAGGCGTGATGCTGAAGGGGAAGCTGGTAGAGCTTGCCGGGACAGAAGAACTTTATACGCATCCGGTGCATCCGTATACGAAAGCGCTGCTTTCCGCCATTCCCATACCGGATCCGATTCTTGAACGAAAGAAAAAAATATTGTATTACGATACCGGTCAGCCATTGGGCGAGACGATGAAAGAATGTTCCCCGGGACATTTTGTGCTGGAATAAGAGATGAACTGTATCACATACACCAGGAGGATCAGACATGACAGAAGCGTTGAAACAGAAGAAAAAAGCACTGGAACAGTGGATGGCGGATCACGTAAAGGAAGGCATCTGCATTGCGTTTTCCGCAGGTGTGGACAGCAGCCTTCTGCTGAAAATGGCCTGTGATGCGGGGAAGGCAGCTGGCGTACCCATCTGGGCGGTGACCTTTTCCACCAAGCTGCATCCCCACGGGGAACTGGAGGATGCCAGACAGGCGGCGGCCGAGCTGGGGGCAGAGCATATTGTGCTGGAGGTGGATGAGAGAAGCCAGGAGGGCATTCAGAACAATCCGCCGGATCGCTGCTACATCTGTAAGAAATATCTGTTTACGAACCTGCTGGCAATCGCTGAAAAAGTGGGCGCCAGGTGTGTGGTGGAGGGCACCAACGAGGATGACCTGCACGTATACCGGCCGGGCATCCGGGCTGTGCGGGAGCTCCATGTCAACAGCCCCCTGGCACTTTTTCATCTGACCAAGGCAGAGGTGCGGGCGCTGGCAGCCGAGCTGGGCGTGCAGGCAGCATCCAAGCCGTCGGCGCCCTGTCTCATCACCCGGCTTCCCTACAACACGAAGGTGGATTTTGCCGTTCTGGAAAAAGTGGGCATGGGCGAGGAATATCTGAAAGAAAAAGGGCTGAAAAATGTCCGTCTCCGCCTCCACGGCGATGTGATCCGTATCGAAGTGGAGCGTTCTGCCATGAAAACTGTTTTGGAAATGGCGGAAGATGTGGTATCCTATATCAAAGGGCTGGGATTTTGCTATGTGACGCTGGATCTGGAAGGCTTCCGTTCCGGAAGCATGGATCTGGTGCTGAGCGAGGCCCAGAAAAGCCAGGGACAGGCGGAATAGAAGGGAGATTGTATTATTTATGGAAGAAAAAGAAGTCATCGTTATGGATCATCCGCTGATTCAGCACAAGATATCCATGCTGCGGGAGAAGGACCGGGGAACCAATGAGTTTCGTAAGCTGGTGGAGGAGATCGCCACGATGATGGGCTATGAGGCGCTGCGGGATCTGCCGCTGGAGAACCGGCCGGTGGAAACCCCCATCGAGCTGTGTGAGACGCCCTTTGTGGCAGGGAAGAAGCTGGCGCTGGTGCCGGTGCTGCGGGCAGGCCTTGGCATGGTCAGCGGCCTTCTGACGCTGGTGCCCACGGCGAAGGTGGGACATGTGGGGCTGTACCGGGATCCGGTGACCCATGAACCCCACGAATATTACTGCAAGCTGCCGGAATCCATTGAGGACCGGCTGGTGATGGTGCTGGATCCCATGCTGGCCACCGGCGGTTCCGCTGTGGCAGCCGTGGATTTTGTGAAAAAGCAGGGAGCAAAGAACATCA
Organism: Oscillospiraceae bacterium NTUH-002-81; assembly: GCA_032620915.1. Taxonomy (NCBI): domain Bacteria; kingdom Bacillati; phylum Bacillota; class Clostridia; order Eubacteriales; family Oscillospiraceae; species Oscillospiraceae bacterium NTUH-002-81. Next base: position 3,334,811 of record CP136052.1, on the reverse strand, counting down.
AGTTCCTGTGCATCATCGCGGCGCCGGAGGGCATCGAGCGGTTCCGCAAGGCGCACCCGGATGTGCAGCTGTACTGCGGGCATGTGGATCGCTGCCTGAACGATCACGCGTACATCTGTCCGGGACTGGGAGACGCAGGTGACCGAATTTTTGGCACAAAATAATATGATATCATTTATGCAGGTCATGACCGGTGATAATTGGTTGTGACCTGCATTTTTACGCTATTTTTTTCACAATATTTTTCGAATACATCGTTAAATAATAAATAAACAAGGATTTAAAGACACAAATTTCTAAAATTGTGCGCACAACGACGGTAATAAATTGATTATTGTATGCAGAATATGAAACAACAAAAATAAGAAACGACAATTCGTGAATTATGTATGTTAATAATATAATTATTCTTGAATTATCATAAAAAACTCGTTAAGATAAGAGGCATAGAATTACATTTCGTATTCTGGTTATATTAAGGAAATAACTCTGAAAGGAGGGATAAGATGTCAATCGAGAATATGAAAATGGTTTCCGAAGCCGAGGCACAGGCCGTGACCATCCGCAAGGACGCACAGACCGAAGCCAGGAAGACGCTGGATGCGGGCAGGAAGGAAGCGGCGGCGCTTCTGGAGACGGCCAGGGTAAGAGCCGATGAAGCTTACCGGCAGGCGCTTGCGAAAGCGGAGGAAGAGGCCCGGGAAGCGTATGACGCCCATCTGAAAGCTGTGAAGGAAGAATGCGCCGGAATGAAAGCGCAGGCACAGGGACATAAAGAGGAGGCTGTAAAACGAATCATAGGAAAGGTTGTGGGTACAGGTGGCTATTGTTAAAATGAGCAAGCTCTCTGTCATCGGCCTGGAGACCGACAAAGCTGATCTGTTCGACCGCCTGATGGATCTGGGAGTCACGGAGCTGCGTGACCAGAGCCAGAAGCTTCAGGAAGAAGACTGGACGAAGATCACAAGACGGGATGGCAATGAGGACGAGGTATCTGTTCTGGACGGACAGATCGCCGAAGTCGGAACGATCCTGGACATGATCGGCCGCTACGACAACGGGAAGAAGCCACTGTTTCCGGAACGGAAAGTCATCAGCCGCATGGATTATGACAGGCTGCTGGGCGACGGCAGTCAGGCCCGTAAGGATGTGGAGGAGCTGAACGCACTCTACGAAGAGTGGAATGCATGCAAGACACAGGAAAATGTCCTGACCTCTGCAAGGGCAGCGCTGATGCCTTGGGTGGATTACGATCTGCCGCTGGAATACGGCGGAAGCGAATCAGTCCGGGTGCTGTGCGGTGTCATCCCCGCGGTGGCGGATGTACAGGAGCTCAAGAACAAGGTGACAGAAGTTTCTGATGCGACGGATGTGGCAGTCATATCCAAAGATCAGGAACAACAGTATTTAAGCGTCATGTATATGAAGGCAGACGAAGAAGCCGTGATGGATGTGTTCAAATCTTTCGGTTTCACCCAGACGCTGTTCAAGGACATGACAGGAACGGTGTCAGACAACCTGACACGGCTCAACGAGCAGCTTGCGCAGGCAGGCGAGAAAGAAAAGCAGGTGGAGGCCCGCTTCACCGCCGCAGCTTCCCTGAAGGAAGAGCTGCAATATTATTATGACTCCCTGATTATGGCCAGGGACAAGGCGAAAGCCTCGGAGAACCTTCTGCGGACAAAGGAAAGCTTTTATCTGGAGTGCTGGGTCATTTCCAAATCAAAAGACAAGGTGCAGAAGCTTCTGGAAGAGAAGGGCTGCTGGTATGAATTTACCGAGCCTGCCAAGGATGAGGAGACACCGGTGCTCCTGGAGAACAACAGTCTGGTGACACCCTTTGAGACCGTCACGGATCTGTACTCTCTGCCGAGCTCCACGGAGATCGATCCGACGCCGATCTTCTCGATCTTTTACTTTATTTTCTTTGGAATGATGTTCGCCGATATGGGATATGGCATTATCCTGGCAGTTGTGTGTTTCGCGGCACTGAAGTGCATCAAGATGGAAGGGCTGGCATACAAGCTGGTCAAGATGCTTGCCTTCTGCGGAATCTCCACCTTTATCTGGGGCGCACTGTTCGGCGGTTTCTTCGGAAACATTATCACTGTGATCTCCGAGACGTTCTTCGGACATGCGATCACCATCAAGCCGCTCTGGTTTGACCCGCTGGCAGACCCGATGAAGATGCTGATCTTCTCCTGCGTCATCGGCGGTGTGCACCTGCTCATCGGTATGGGCGTCAACGCTTACTTGCTTCTGCGGGACGGCAAGGTGCTGGATGCCATCGAGAGTGTTTTCGTATGGTATGCATTCCTCATCGGCGTGGTACTGCTTCTGTTCGGCGGCAGCCTGTTTGACGGCGCAGCAGGCATCGGCAAGTGGCTGGCCATCATCGGTGCGGTTGGTATCGTTGGCATTCCAGTATTCCGGGGCAAGGGCGTCGGCAAGCTGCTGGGTCTGTGGAACCTGTACGGCTGTACCGGATATCTGGGAGATGTACTTTCCTACTCCCGTCTGCTGGCTCTGGGCCTTGCATCCGCAGTTATCGCGCAGGTATTCAATGCGCTGGGCGGCATGCTGGGACATGGCGTGGTGGCAGTTATCGGATTTATCATCATTGCAGTGATCGGCCATGTATTCAACTTCGCCATCAATGCGCTGGGCACGTTCGTACATGCCAGCCGTCTGCAGTATGTAGAGTTTTTCGGAAAGTTTTACACGGGCGGAGGTGTTCCGTTCAAACCTTTTAAAAAGAATACGAAATATGTCAATATCGTAAAGGAGGAAAAGTAAATGAATTTAGGATTAGCTTTAGCTGTTATAGGAGCTGCAATCGCAGCATGCGCAGGTGTTGGTAGTGGTATTGGTGTTGGTATTGCCGGTGAGGCAGCTGCAGGTGTGGTTGCAGAGGATCCCAACAAATTTGGTCAGACACTGGTTCTGCAGGCTCTGCCCGGTACACAGGGTATCTACGGTCTGCTGATCGCTTTCCTGATCTTACAGAAGATCGGTATGCTGGGCGGCGCTCCGGCTGACCTGACATGGATGCAGGGTCTGTATCTGCTGGCATGCGGTATCCCCATCGGCGTGGTTGGTATTTTCTCCGCTATCGCACAGGGCAAAACAGCAGCAGCCGGCATCATGCTGATCGCAAAACGTCCCGGCGAGCTGGCAAAAGGCATGGTTTACGCAGCAATGGTTGAGACATACGCAGTGCTTGCTCTTCTTGTATCCTTCCTTATGTACAACGCAATTTCGCTGTAAGAAAGGTCAGGTGCAGGTATGGGCATAGAGAATATCACCGCACGGATTTTGCAGGAAGCAAAAGACGAGGCGAAGAAGACACAGGAAGCAGCTGCGGCACAGAAGGCCGCTATGCTTGAGAAGGCTGCCCAGGATGCTGCCGCTGCAGAGGCGAAGATGGCGGAAAAGGCCACAGAGGATGCCAAGGTGCTGCTGGAGAGAAGAAACTCCGTAGCCGAGCTGGAAGCGAGAAAGCTTCGCCTGGCTGCCAAGCAGGAGGCACTGGAGGAGACTTTCCAGGAGGCTGCCGAGAAGATCGCAGCACTGGACGGCAGTGTTTATCTTGATTTCATCGTAAAGACACTGGAGCCGTACAAGGAGGAAGGCGGCGAGATCTCCCTGAACGCGAGAGATTACGCCAATCTGAAGGACAGCCTGGAGAAGGCACTGGCAGGTTCCAAACTGACCGTGGGCGCCGAACAGGCGAACATCGCAGGAGGATTCATCCTGAAACAGGGAAAAGTATATGTGAATGCTTCGTTGGAAAAAATTCTGGAGACAGAGAAGAAGCAGATGACCGGAGAGGTAGCCGGAATTCTGTTTGGCTGATCCCTAAAAAGGAGGAATCGCTGTGGGAGCAGATTTTATATTTGCCTGCGCGAGAGTCCGCGGCGCGGAACGCAATCTTCTTGGAAGAGAGAAGCTTGGAATCATGACAGAAGCCAAGACGATGGAAGATGCGCTGAAGGTGCTTTCGGAAGCGCAGTATGGCAATGAGGGCGAGGTCACCCAGCCGGAGGCGTATGAGCGCCTGCTGGAGCAGGAGACCACAAAGCTTTACGATTTTATGAAAGAAATCGCACCGGGAGAGGAAGCATTCAAGATCTTTTCCTATCCCTTTGATTATCACAATATCAAGGCATTACTGAAGGCGGAGTTTCTGGGAACGGATGCCAAGAGCATTCTCATGAGCGGCGGAACGATCGATCCGGCTGCCATGGCCGTTCTTGTGAAGGAGCGCAATTACATGGGGATGACCCGTCACATGCGCGCAGCCATTGAGGAGTCGGTGGACACCCACGCCAGAACGAAGGATCCCCAGTGTGTGGATCTGATCTGTGACAGGGAGTGTTACGCAGACATCTGCGAGGCGGCAAAACGCTCCGGCAATGCATTTGTGATCGGATATGTGAAGCTTCTGATCGATACGATCAATCTGAAGACGTTTGTGCGGGCCAGGAAGATGGGCCAGCCCTGGAGCTTCTTCGGAACGGTATTTATCAGCGGCGGCGACATTTCCGAGAAAGTATTTGTGTCAGGTTATGAGGAGCCTGTGGCGCAGTTTGCCGCAAGGCTGGAAGGCACAGCGCTGAAAAAAGCGGCTGAGGAAGGGCTGGCTTCCATGAAGGAGACCGGCAGCTTCACAGACATTGAGCGGCTGTGTGATGATGCACTGATGGATTATGTGAAGGACGCGAAATACATTTCCTTCGGTATCGAGCCGCTGATCGCCTACATGGCGGCGAAGCAGGCGGAGATCCGATGCGTCCGCATCGTGCTGGCGGGCAAGGCGGCCGGTCTTGCACCGAATCTGATCCGGGAAAGGTTGAGGGAAACATATGGCTAAAATAGGAGTGATCGGGGATGCCACGAGCATCCTGGGATTCAAGGCGTTCGGCCTCGATGTGTTTGCCTGCAATACGGCAGAGGAGGCCGCAGCAAAGCTTCATCAGATTGCAAAAGAAGGATATGGGATTATCTACATCACGGAGCGGTTCTGTCAGGAGCTGCAGGAGGAGATGGACCGGTATGTCAGTGAACGTACCCCTGCCATCATCCCGATCCCCGGCGTGGACGGCAACTTCGGCATCGGCATTGCCAATGTAAAGAAGTCTGTGGAACGGGCCGTTGGTGCAGATATTTTATTTGGAGGTGACAGGTAGATGACGCAGGGAAAGATTGTTAAGATATCCGGCCCGCTTGTTGTTGCAGAAGGCATGCAGGACGCGGATATGTTTGATGTGGTTCGTGTCGGCGAGCAGAACCTGATCGGAGAGATCATCGAGATGCGCGACGGCATGGCATCCATACAGGTATATGAGGAGACTGCAGGTCTGAAACCGGGATCCAGCGTGTATTCCACGGGAGCACCGCTTTCCGTAGAACTCGGACCCGGACTGATCGAGACCATGTACGATGGTATCCAGAGACCGCTGAAGGGCATGATGGAATTATCCGGACCGAACATCACAAGAGGTATTTCCGTTCCGGCGCTGGATCGTGAGAAAAAATGGGAGTTCGTGGCTACGGCGTCTGTCGGTGACGAGGTAGAGGCAGGAGATATCATCGGTACTGTACAGGAGACTGCTGTAGTTGAGCAGCGGATCATGGTGCCTTACCGTGTGAGAGGTAAGATCAAGAGCATTGCTTCCGGTTCCTACACCGTAGAGGAGACCGTGTGCGTGGTGGAAAAACCCGACGGCACAGAAGAGAAGCTGACGCTCATGCAGAAATGGCCGGTTCGTGTGAGCCGTCCGTATAAGACCAAGCTGGTTCCCGAGACACCGCTGATCACAGGACAGCGTGTTATCGATACCATGTTCCCCATCGCCAAGGGCGGTGTGGCAGCCATCCCCGGACCGTTCGGCTCCGGTAAGACGGTAACCCAGCATCAGCTGGCAAAATGGGCTGACGCAGACATCGTTGTTTACATCGGCTGCGGCGAGCGTGGTAACGAGATGACCGACGTACTGATGGAGTTCCCGGAGCTGAAAGACCCCAAGACCGGAGAGAGCCTGATGAAGAGAACCGTCCTCATCGCCAACACCTCCGATATGCCGGTTGCAGCCCGTGAGGCTTCTATTTATACAGGTATCACCATTGCAGAGTATTTCCGTGACATGGGGTATTCCGTAGCCCTGATGGCAGACTCCACCTCTCGTTGGGCCGAGGCTCTCCGTGAGATGTCCGGCCGTCTGGAGGAGATGCCCGGTGAGGAAGGTTACCCGGCATACCTGGGTTCCCGTCTGGCACAGTTCTATGAGAGAGCAGGTAAGGTCATCAGCCTGGGCAAAGAGGGCAGAGAAGGTGCCCTGTCCGCCATCGGTGCGGTATCCCCTCCGGGTGGTGATACATCCGAGCCGGTATCCCAGGCAACCCTTCGTATCGTCAAGGTATTCTGGTGCCTGGATTCCTCTCTGGCATACAAGCGTCATTTCCCGGCCATCAACTGGCTGAACAGCTACTCTCTGTATTCCGACCGTCTGAACAAGTGGTATGCAGAGCATGTAAATAAGGAATTCCCGGAGCTTCGTGCACAGGCATTAAGCCTTCTGCAGGATGAGGCAGAGCTGAACGAGATCGTACAGCTGGTCGGCGTGGACGGACTGTCCGCAACTGACCGCCTGAAGCTGGAGACCTGTAAGATGATCCGTGAGGACTATCTGCATCAGAACTCCTTCCATGAGGTAGATACTTACACCTCCATGAACAAGCAGTACAAGATGCTGAAATCCGTTCTTCTGTTCTACGAAGAGGGACTGGAGGCACTGAAAAACGGCGCAGACTTCAACAAGATTTCCGCACTGGAAGTCCGCGAGGAGATCGGCCGTTACAAATATGTGACAGAAGACAAGGTTGACGGTGAGTTTGAACGGATCCAGACGATTTTACAGGATTCCCTTCATGAGCTGATCGGGAAGGAGGCAGAGGAATAATGTTGAAAGAATATAAGACCATATCCGAAGTTACCGGCCCGCTGATGCTGGTGAAAGGAGTAGAAGGCGTCGGATACGACGAGCTGGGTGAGATCGAGCTCCCCAACGGCGACATCCGCCACTGCCGTGTTCTGGAGATCAACGGCAACAACGTACTGGTACAGCTGTTTGAGAACTCCGCCGGTATCAACCTGGCAGAGAGCAAGGTTCGTTTCCTGGGCCACGGCATTGAACTGGCCGTATCCCCGGATATGCTGGGCCGTGTCTTCGATGGTATGGGACACCCCATTGACGGTGGCCCGGAGATCATCCCGGACAAAATGGCTGACATGAACGGCCTGCCCATGAACCCGGCAGCCCGTGACTACCCGTCCGAGTTCATCCAGACCGGTGTATCTGCCATCGACGGACTGAACACGCTGGTTCGTGGACAGAAGCTTCCGATTTTCTCCGGATCCGGTCTGCCCCACGCAGAGCTGGCCGCACAGATCGCCCGTCAGGCAAAGGTGCTGAATACAGACAGTAACTTTGCCGTTGTATTCGCAGCCATCGGTATTACTTATGAGGAAGCAGACTTCTTCATTTCCGACTTCCGTCGGACCGGCGCCATCGACCGTACCGTCATGTTCATGAACCTGGCAAACGACCCGGCCGTTGAGCGTATCGCAACCCCCCGTATGGCGCTGACCGCTGCCGAGTATCTGGCTTTCGAGCAGCACATGCACGTACTGGTCATCATGACAGATATCACCAACTACGCCGAAGCACTGCGTGAGATCTCCGCAGCCCGGAAAGAGGTTCCCGGCCGTCGTGGATACCCGGGTTACCTGTACACCGACCTGGCTACCATGTATGAGCGTGCCGGAAGAAAGAAAGGCATCGACGGTTCCATCACCATGATCCCGATCCTGACCATGCCTGAGGATGACAAGACCCATCCCATCCCTGACCTGACCGGATACATCACAGAGGGACAGATCATTCTTTCCCGTGAGCTGTACCGTAAAGGTGTGAAGCCGCCCATCGACGTACTGCCGTCCCTGTCCCGTCTGAAGGATAAAGGTATCGGTAAGGGCAAGACAAGAGAAGACCACGCAGACACCATGAACCAGCTGTTTGCCGCTTATGCGCGAGGCAAAGAGTGTAAAGAGCTCATGTCCATCCTGGGTGAGGCAGCTCTCAGTGATGTGGATAAGATGTATGCAAAATTTGCAGACGCATTCGAGAAAGAATATGTATCCCAGGGCTACGAGACCAACCGTCCCATCGAGGAAACGCTGGAGATCGGCTGGAAGCTGCTGCGTGACATGCCCAGGGCAGAGCTCAAGCGTATCCGTGACGAATACCTGGATAAATACTATGACCAACCTGTCTAGGCATGCAAAAAGCAAGGCCATCACGCGTGAGGATGCTTGCATCCAGAGCGTGGGATGGACGAAGCTTTTTATATGGCGATCAGCCATCAGCGAACGCCCGCAGCGACGGCTGCAAGAGGGTGTGAGCTGACGCATGCCGTAGAAAGCCATATGAAGTAAAGTCATTTCGCGTGAGGATGCTTGCATCCAGAGCGTGGGATGGACGAAGCTTTTTATATGGCGATCAGCCATCAGCGAACGCCCGCAGCGACGGCTGCAAGAGGGCGTGAGCTGACGCATGCCGTAGAAGGCCGGATATATTATTAACAGTCATAGTAAGGAAGGTGAGAAGATGGCAAGATTAAATGTGAATCCCACCCGAATGGTGCTTACCAACCTGAAAAAACAGATGAAGGTCGCTGTCCGCGGCCACAAGCTGATGAAGGATAAGCGGGATGAGCTGATGAAGCGCTTCCTGGAGCTGGCCCGTGAGAACAAACGGCTCCGTGAGGAAGTGGAAGCCCAGCTGATGGAGGTATATGCAAGCTTCTCCATCGCCAGTGCCGTAATGACACCGGCCATGATGGAGGAGGCGCTCATGTATCCCAAGCAGGGCGTGTCTCTGACCGTGGGCAGTAAGAACATCATGAGTGTGGACGTTCCTGTTTTCGATTTCGAGACCGAAAACGGCGCAGGAGCGGAAGGAAACGTCTTCCCCTATGGTTTCGCCAATACCTCCGGTGAACTGGATACCGCCATCGAGAAGCTCTCGGAAATCTTTCCGAAGATGCTGGAGCTGGCGGCTATGGAAAAGGAGGCCGGGATGCTTTCCGATGAGATCGAAAAGACCCGCCGCCGTGTCAATGCGCTGGAGTATGTGAAAATCCCTCAGTATGAGGAGACCATCCGTTATATCTCTATGAAGCTGGATGAGGACGAGCGAGGCAACCAGACCCGTCTGATGAAGGTAAAAGATATGATGGTAAAAGAGGCAATCGAGGAGAAGCGGGAAAGAGACAAAGAGTCTCTGGAAGCGTTTGCGGGTTAAGAGAGCGGATTTTTGCCCGGAAACGAAAAAGAAAAGCAATCAGGAAGAATATCTTTTTAGAAAAGAGCCGAAAGACCCAGGTGCAGGGTCGATCGGCTCTTTTTCGGCGTGTCTTGCAGCGTATCTTTTGCATATATTTAACTGATATGATTCATGAAGGAGGTTCCCCTCTCTATGCTGCAGATCTTTTATGGAATACTTCTTCCGTTTTTTGGTACAACGCTTGGTGCGGCGTGTGTGTTCTTTATGAAAAAGGCGCTGGATGACATGGTGCAGTGCGCACTGCAGGGATTTGCTGCCGGTGTGATGGTTGCTGCCTCTGTGTGGAGTCTGCTGCTTCCTGCCATTGAGCAGTCAATGTCCCTGGGAAGATTTTCGTTTCTGCCGGCTTTTCTTGGATTCTGGGCGGGCATTCTGTCATTACTGCTGCTTGATCAAATGGTCAGGTGCCTGTGTGTAAAAAGTGGGGAGGCTATGATTTCCCAAAGTCAGCCTCAGCGGACAAGGATGATGGTATTGGCAGTAACCCTTCATAATATTCCGGAAGGGATTGCGGTTGGTGTGGCATATGCAGGGTATCTTTCGGGAAATGTACAGATCACCATGGCCGGGGCACTGGCTTTATCCATGGGAATCGCTGTTCAGAATTTTCCGGAGGGTGCGATCATTTCACTTCCGCTTCGGGCAGAAGGAATGAGCAAAGGAAAAGCGTTTGGCAGCGGCGTCCTGTCCGGCGTGGTAGAGCCTGTTGGTGCCGGGGTGACGATGGCGGCAGCGCAGATGATGGCAGCAGCATTGCCTTATCTGCTGAGTTTTGCTGCAGGTGCTATGTTTTATGTCGTGGTGGAAGAACTGATCCCGGAAATGGCGCGGGAAAAAGATAAAAACAGAGGTGCCATCTTCTTTGCCGCAGGCTTCAGCATCATGATGATGCTGGATGTGGCGCTTGGCACATAAAACAGGAATGCCGGAATGGCAGATATCCGGGCAATAAAAAAATCGATGCGACAGGATTTGAACCTGCGACCCCTACGTCCCTAACGTAGTGCTCTACCAAGCTGAGCCACGCATCGATTGCTTATAACTACTCGTCAAAAGCAAATCTATTCTATCATGGATATAGAAAAAATGCAAGCGTTATTTTAAGAACTTCATAAAAAAATTCACCAAAAAATCCCCTCAAATTTACGCAAATACCACCTGTACCAACAGCATATAACAGATCGTTCCGCCGGCGATGCTCAGCAGGTTGTTCCGCTTCCATACATGCAGGATGACGGTGAGAGCTGAGGCCAGCAGCTCCGGGGCGCCAAAAGGGGCCTGCAGAAGGGAAATATTTTTCAGGCAGTACACGACAAGCACCGCCATGATGGCGGGGGGCAGGATTTTTCCCAGATAACGGATGGGGCCGGGAATGCCGCGGCTGCCTCCGAAGAAGAGGAAGGGCAGTGCCCGGGTGAAAACAGTACAGATAGCGGCAGCGGCGATGATTAGCGCTGCATGAGTGTCGAATGGGGTCATGCTTGTTCTTCCTCCTTTGTAAATGGTTCCAGGTACCTGCGGCAGACAAACAGCAATGTCACAGTGACGATCAGTGCGGGCAGGATGAAGTTGGACGGCCCGAAGATCACCAGGCTGATGACAGCGCAGATGAAGCCGAGGATGGCGGGCAGATGGGTAGGATAGGACAGCCACTGTTCGGTGAAAATGACGATGAACAGAGCGGTCATGGCAAAGTCGATGCCGGTGGTGTCGAAGGGGACGATCTGTCCCAGCAGGGCGCCCAGCACGGATCCGAAGATCCAGTAGAGATGATCCAGCAGGGAGATCAGGAACAGGGCATCGTCTTCGGCATACTCTGGCGGTACTTTCAGGGAGCAGATCAGGGAATAGGTCTCATCGGTCAGGGAAAATACCATGTAAGGATACCGCCGCCCCATCTGGCGGAATTTTTCCAGAAAAGACAACCCGTAAAACATGTGGCGGCTGTTGATCAGCAATGTCATAATGGAAACAGTCAGAATCGAAGTGCCTCCTGCGAGAAGGCCTGCCAGCATGAACTGGGCGGAACCGGCATAGACAAAAATACTCATAAAAAGGGCCCAGGGGGCGCCGTAGCCTGCGTCAGCCAGGAGCAGCCCGAAGGCGATGCCCAGGAACAGATAGCCGAAAAAGACCGGCAAAGTCGTGAGGAAAGCAAAGGACAGTAATTTTTTCTTCATGGTAAAAACCTCCTGCCGTATTTTATCAAAAAATAATAGGAATGGCAACCACAGCAAATACCAGTTCACCCGCGCCATTCGCAAAACCGCATCAGAGATGCTCTCCGCTGCTTCGCAGCTCACTTTTGCTCATGAAAAGGCGCTCCCTTCGCATATTTCCGCAGACAGATTTTCATGCGAGCACGAAATCTGTCCACAGAATATGCGAGTGAACTGGTAGTCATTATACTAAAAAAGGAGAAGATTTTCAAAAAAAGGTATTGATTTTTGGAAGAAAGTATTTTAGAATATATGAAAAGTTCATGCGAAGGAGCATACAGTTCCCCGGCATGGACTTTTTTCATTATGAGAGGAGTGTATTGCCCATGGCACTTTTAGAGACAAATGACTGGATGGTTCTTAACAATATTATTTATCAGATCAACTACCTGAAGGATTCCCAGGAAATGCGGGAGAATCTGTTGAAGCAGCTGCTGCTCATCATCGACTTTGACAGTGCCAATTTTTTTGTGACGGACAGTGAGGATCCCCGCATTCTGAAAAATATGGCCGGTTATAATTTCTCAGAGAAGCTGGGGGAGGATTATGTGGGGCTGTACGAGAAGCTGGATTACCAGAAGGGGCTGATGTTCGACGGCAAGAGCCGGGTTTACCGGGAGACGGACATTATGGAAGACAAGAAACGGCAGGAGACGGAGTATTATAAGCAGTTTTATCAGCCAAATGGCTGGCATTATTCCCTGCATGCATCGCTGGCCTTTGAAAAACGTTCTGTCGGGACACTGGCCCTGTTCCGCAGGCAGGGCAAGGAGGATTTCAGTTACAAGGACGTGTTTGTGCTGGAAATGCTCCAGGATCATCTGGCGCTGCGGTTGTATCAGGATATGAGTGAACATCCGGACTCCGATCCGAAACACACCGTCCATGAATGTGTGGAGCTGTACGGACTGACACGCCGGGAGGAAATGATCCTGCGCTGTCTGGTGGACGGCCTGGAGGCGGACGTGATTTGTCAGAACGCCTGTATCACCAACAACACGCTGAAAAAACACATTCTCAATATTTACAAAAAGCTGGGCATCCGTAACCGGGTGCAGATGTTTAAACTCGTAAAAGAAAAAGAAAATTAGTAAAAATGGCAGGACCGGACGGCTGGAAAAAGCATCCCGGTCCTTCTTTGTTTTTCTTTACAAATGAGAAGCAGAATGGTATGATGGAACTATCAAGTTACGAATGAAACTTATACTGGAAATGGGAAATGGAGGAAAATAACATGAGATTTTTTATCGACACAGCGAATGTGGAGGACATCCGTAAAGCCAATGATATGGGGGTGATCTGCGGAGTGACCACCAACCCTTCTCTCATTGCAAAGGAAGGACGCGTGTTTGAAGAGGTGATCGCAGAGATCGCATCTATCGTAGACGGCCCCATCAGCGGCGAGGTAAAGGCAACCACGACAGATGCAGAAGGCATGATCGCAGAGGGCAGGGCGATCGCAGCGATCCACCCGAATATGGTAGTGAAGATCCCGATGACCGTAGAAGGCCTGAAGGCTGTCAAGGTGCTGTCCAAAGAGGGCATCAAGACCAACGTGACACTGATCTTTTCCGCCAACCAGGCATTACTGGCTGCAAGAGCAGGCGCTACCTATGTATCCCCGTTCCTGGGACGTCTGGATGATATTTCCCAGCCGGGCATCGATCTGGTCAGCGACATCGCAGAGATCTTCAATATCCATGGCATTGAGACCGAGATCATCGCAGCAAGCGTGCGCAACCCCATCCATGTGACAGACTGTGCACTGGCAGGCGCTGATATTGCGACGGTTCCGTATGCGGTTCTGGAGCAGATGACCAAGCATCCGCTGACCGCACAGGGCATTGAGAAGTTCCAGGCAGATTACCGGGCCGTATTCGGCGACTAATCTCCGGGAAAACGTACATACTGGAACGAAGGAACCTGTGATTCGATATGCGGAAGAAAAGGAGAGAAACAGATGAACGAGGCATTTATTACCCTGACAATCCCGGTGAAGAAGAGCATTGCGCTCATTGCCCATGACAGCAAAAAGCACGAGCTCATCGAGTGGTGCCGGGCGAACAAAGACATTCTTGCAAAGCATGATCTGTGCGGAACCGGGACGACCGCGCGCATGATCACAGACCAGACCGGCTTAAGTGTCAAAGGCTACAACAGCGGCCCGCTGGGCGGCGACCAGCAGATCGGCGCCAAGATCGTAGAGGGCCGGATCGACCTGGTGATCTTCCTTTCTGACCCGCTGACCGCAGCGCCTCACGACCCGGACGTAAAGGCGCTCCTTCGTATTGCGCAGGTATACGATATTCCCATCGCCAATACGAAAGCCACCGCTGATTTCATGATCACTTCCCCGTATATGGACAAGGAATACGATCATGAGGTCATCAATTTCCGAAGAAATATCGAAGAACGGGCAGAAACCCTCTGATTTAAAATGAGAAAGTTTCTCAAAATATCATCAAAGCAAATAAGAGATAAAAACCGCAGGCGGGATGCCGGAAATCCCGATCCCTGCGGTTTTCTGTATTCAAAAAAGTATTACTGTTAGCACTTAATGAACGCAAGTGAGTCACCATGCTGGCATACGCGACGAGCGGTGAATGTGATTCTGTTGATCATGCGAATTTTGCGTGTTTTAAAGGTTTGCGAGGAAAGTTTCTTCCATGGACTCTTTCACTTTCACGCCAAGTTGGGGCAGAACATCGTCCAGTGCCTGCATGGAAGCCTGCAGTGGCTCTTTGTAGGCATTTTCGCCCATGTGGCCGATGCGGAACAGTTTTCCGGAGAAGCAGCCGAAGGAGCCTGCCAGCAGGATGTTGTGCTGCTCCCGCACGGCGCCGAGCAGAGCCTTGGAGGTGGTCTCCTGCGGGATGACAACAGCTGTTACGGTAGGAGAGTAGGCGCACACCGGGTAGAGCGTAAGGCCTGCGGCCTGAACGGCTGCGCGGGTGGCTTTGGCCAGGGTCGCGTGGCGCTGTTGGATGCCGGGCTCTGCCTTGATGTTTTCGGCAGCCTGGCGGAGACCGGTGATGTCGCTGATGGGCATGGTGTACGGGAACCACTGATCCTCATAATAGGTGAAAAACGGCTGCAAATTGGCGTAGAAGGAGGCCACCGGTGTCTTACGGTTCCGGATGGTCTCTTTTGCCAGCGGGCTTAAGGTGACAAAGGACAGTCCGGGAGGGGCGGAGAGTACCTTCTGGGAACCGCCGCACAGGATATCGATCTGGTCGTTTTCCATGCTGACATCCACGGCGAACATGGCGGAGACGGAATCCGCAACGGTCATGATGTCGTAGGATTTCAGCAGGGTGCACAGGGCGTGCAGGTCATTGAGCACACCGCTGGGCGTCTCGCAGTGGACAACGGTGGCATATTTGAAGTCGTGGTCTTTGTCCAGAAACTTCTTGAGAGCTTCCGGGTCGATGGGACGATCCGAGGGGACGGTGTAGAGGACGGGTGTGCCGCCGTACAGACGGACAAAGTCCTCAAAGCCCCGGCCAAAGACCCCGTTGTCCAGCACAAGCACCCGGTCGCCGGGCTCTGTCAGGGAGGCGCAGGCCGCTTCCAGAGCCAGGATGCCCTCGCCGCCAAGGATGAGTGTCTCATCTTTTGTGTGGAGCAGGTCGCTCATGAGGCGGCAGGTGTCGCGGTAAAAGTCATAAAAATCAGGGTCGATATCCGGGTTGCCCACAACCAGGCTGCGGGCCTGGCGCACATTTTCCCGCACCATGGTGGGGCCGGGGGTCATGAGTGTATACATAAAATCATTCATCCTTTCTGTTTATATTTATTTATACGCATATAAAACAGTGAGATTCCGATGCCAAAAGGCAGCGTCTGTTCCTGTTTGGGTAAAAGCAGATGAAGAACCAGAAGTAGGTGCTGTCATCCATATCGTTGTATGCTAGTATGATAAATAAAAAATGGCACTTTGAAAATGTCCAGTTTATTTCAAAATAACCATGCCAGTACTGTGGCTTTGTATTTCTGTAAAACTTTTCTAAAAAGGAGAATTTACTAGTGACATTTAATAATAAACTGTGATATAATGAATTGAAAAATGTTAATAATGCACATAAAGTGTGGGAAGGGAGAAAATTCTATGAAAATAGGATTCATTTCCAGCACTTCCAAACGTATGCTGATTCAGAATTTCTGCATTGCATACAGGGGTATTCTTAGTAAACATGAACTGTATGCAACGAACACGACAGGTAATCTGATCGAGTCGGTTACGAATCTGAAGATTCACAAATGCATCGCTGGAAGTCTGGGTGGTGTGAAGCAGCTGGAGGCGCTCATCGAGCAGAATCAGCTGGACATGGTCATTTATTTCAAAAATACGGAACTGGTGGATCGGAATGATCCCAGCGTCAACAACATCCTGGCGCTTTGTGATCAGTACAATATTCCGATAGCAACCAACCTGGCGACGGCAGAATTGTTGATCAAAGCCCTGGACAATGGGGATCTGGAGTGGAGATCTTTGTATAATTAGCAGAAAGTGAGCCATATGAAGAACAGACGATAGGCAGAGCCGAGAATTGCGGGCTCTGCCATTTTTCTGTGCGTATATTTTCCGGACATTGTCAGAAACTATATTGCAAAATGATGATCAGACAACAAATGCAGGCGGACAAGGAGCCTCTGTGGCTGATTGTCAGAATACAGAAAAAGGATGGATGCGTCATGGGAAATCATATGGATCTGGATTATGAAATGTTTTGCTATCAATGTGAGCAGACGGCCAATGGCAAGGGCTGTACAAGGCAGGGCGTCTGCGGAAAAACACCGCAGATTGCCGGTTTGCAGGATCTTCTGCTGTTTCAGCTAAAGGGGATCAGCGTCTATGGAAAGCAATTACTGGACGCCCACCAGGCGGTGGAGGAGCCGGTGATCCGTTTCATCGAAAACGGGCTGTTTACAACACTGACGAATGTGAATTTTGATGAAAAGGTACATGTGGAGCTGCTGCGGGAATCCCAGAGGATCAAGGAAAAGCTGCGGGAACAGGCGGGAGAGGCAAAAAAACCGGTGCCCCAGACGACCTACACGCTCCCGGAGACGGAAACGGATATGTGGAAGGATGCGCCGCTGGCGGGCATCATGTATGACCGGCTGCTGGATGAGGATATCCGCTCGCTGCGGCAGACGGTGCTGTACGGACTGAAGGGCATCAGCGCCTACGGCCATCAGGCCCGGGAACTGGGGTATCGGGATGAAGCTGTGGATGCTTTTTATATAGAAGCGCTGGCGGCGCTGACAGATGATGAAAAAACGGTGGAGGAGCTGATCCGGCTGGTGATGCGCACCGGGGAAATGGCGCTGGCCATCATGAAAACGCTGGATGAAGCCAACACGGCCTGTTACGGCAACCCGTCGCCGCACCGGGTGGAGGTGCACCGGAGAAAGGGACCGTTTATCGTTGTATCCGGCCATGACCTGAAAGATCTGGAAATGCTGCTGCAGCAGACCGAAGGAACGGGCGTGAACGTGTACACCCACGGCGAGCTGCTGCCGGGCCACGGCTATGAGGGACTGAAAAAATATCCGCATCTGGTGGGCAATTTCGGCGGCGCCTGGCAGAACCAGCAGAAGGAATTTGACGATCTGCCGGGCTGTATCCTGATGACAACCAACTGTCTCATGCGGCCCCGGGAGAGCTACAGGGATCGGATTTACAGCACCAATGTGGTGGGCTGGGATGGGGTCAAGCACATCGGGAAAAAAGAAAACGGAGAAAAGGATTTCAGCGAGATCATCGCCCAGGCCCGGGCGCTCGGCGGATACACCGAGGATCAGGCGCCCAAAGAGATTCTGGTGGGATTTGGACACGAGGCAGCGCTGGGGTATACGGGACAGATCGTGGAAGCGGTGAAAAACGGAAAACTGCGGCACTTTTTTCTCATCGGCGGCTGCGACGGCGCCAGACCCGGACGGAACTATTATACAGAATTTGCCCGGATGGTGCCGGAGGATTGTATGATCCTGACGCTGGCCTGTGGAAAATACCGGTTTAACAAGATGGAATTCGGGGAAGTGGCCGGACTGCCGAGACTGCTGGATGTGGGCCAGTGCAATGACGCATATTCCGCGGTCCGGATCGCCACCGCACTGGCAGATGCCTTTGAAACGGATGTGAATGCGCTGCCGCTGTCGTTTATCCTGTCCTGGTATGAACAGAAGGCAGTGGCAGTGCTGCTGGCGCTGCTGCACCTGGGCATCAGAGGGATTTATCTGGGCCCTACGCTGCCGGCATTTTTAAGTCCCAATGTGCTGCAGTATCTGGTGGATACCTTCGACCTGCGGCTCATCAGCAACCCGGAGGATGACCTGAAAACCTGCCTGGGGCAATTTGTGAAAAGCTGAGCGCTTATGGCTGGTCAGTCCCGTCAGGCGGCATCATGGGCAGATATTCGTATTTTGGGTAGAAATTCCCCTTACCGTACAGCCGGTAATACTGGGCAAAGATCCGCTCCATGATGGGCGGAATCTGTTTTTCCTCAGATTCAAATAAGATGATCAGGTACTGCATGGAGCTGTTCCGGGTGCAGATATCCACAGCCCGGATCTTCCGGCGGATGGCCTGTTCCATGCAGGAAAGTGCCTGCTCAATGTTTTCGATATACATGACCGCATCCGGCGTGGTGCTCATGGTGACCATCACCAGATAGCAGTGGTACGCATAGCGCTGGCTGAGCTGGTTCATGTAGGCGTACAGCTTGGCAAAATCCCGGTAATCCAGATCCAGGGCGCCGCTGTAGGTGCCACTTTCCTGCAGCGCCTTTGCCACAGTCGCCAGATCCTTGCTGGTGCCGCCCTGGGCCAGGTTTTCCTGCTCCATTTGCTGATAGAAGAAAAAGTTTTCTTTGCCGTTTTGCTTCACGTAATAGAGCGCCTTGTCGGCTTTCACATAGCAGTCGGCGAAGGCCTGGCCCCGGTGGGTCGCACAGGCCGGCGGACATGGCAGCGCCGCGGATCTCCAGATCGGACTCCTTGGCAGCCTGGAACTGGGCAAAAATATTTTTTACCAGCTGGGCGCTGGCGTCTCTGGAAATATCGGGAACGAAGAGCAGGAACTCATCGCCGCCCAGACGGCAGGCTGCGGCATCTGCTTTCTGCGAAGCCAGAATGCTGCCGAATACTTTTAACGCACGGTCACCGGCTTTGTGGCCGTAAATGTCATTGATCTGTTTCAGATTATCCATATCCATGAAGATCAGGCAGCCGTCGTGCTCCTCCATGAGCCGAGCCGCCAGCTTTTCCCCGGCGTTGCGCATGGGGAGGCCGGTGAGAAAGTCAAAATTCTCACTGTCTTCCTGGGCTTTCATCGTTTGCATAATATCGGAGACAAATTTTCCAATCTCAAATTCCATATTGGGCTGATCGGCATTTTCCGGGGTGGTGCTGTCTGCCTCCTGCACCTGCAGCCGGTCTTCGGTGAGAAGCCGCAGGAACACCTCTGCGATGACGGGGTCAAACTGTTTGCCCTGATTGCTGCGGATCTCCTCGCAGATTTCCTGGCGGGAGAGAGCGCTGCGGTAAATCCGGCGGGAGCTCATGGCATCGTAGCTGTCAGCTACGGCGATCACCCGGGCATAGAGGGGAATATCCTCTCCCTTCAGGCCGTCAGGATAGCCAGTGCCGTCGTAGCGCTCGTGATGGCTTCTGGCCACCTCCGCCGCATGGGGAATGAGGGTGATGTTTTTCAGGATTTCCGCGCCGATGACAGTGTGATCCTTGATGATGATATATTCGTCCTCCGTTAATTTGGTCGGTTTGTTCAAAATCGTATCGGGCACGCCGATTTTGCCGATGTCGTGCAGGTCGGCGGTATTTTTCAGGTTGATGATCTCCTCCTGGCTCCAGCCCAGCTCCCGGGCGATGAGGGCAGCATATTCGCCCACCCGGTGGGAATGGCCGCGGGTGTATTCGTCCTTCGTCTCAATGGTGGTGGACAGGGTACGCAGAACCTGGAGGGATAATTTTTCCATCTGTTCCCGGCGGCGGTGCATTTCTTTCTGCCGGCGCTCCAGCTCCAGATTCCGGATCCGGGCGATGGTGCGCAGGATATTGATAAACAGCAGGATCAGCAGACCGATGCCGAGGAAAATGCCGGAAATGGTCACCATATAATAGGTAGCGATCGTTTCGATGACTACCGTGATAAAAATGACGATCAGTCCGGCCAGCACAAGCCGATCTGCTTTATCGGTGCTGTGCCGCAGCGTCCGGATGGTGGTGATGAGAACGACTGCCAGGGTGGCGACCAGCATCAAATGTCCCAGAGGAAGCGTCTGGATGTAATCCAGAATGCCGAATATATGTAAAAAAGAACAGACAAAAAGATTGCCGGTGGCAATATAGCCAATGATCTGATAAAGTCGGTGATATCTGCCGCACAGGATCGTATCCACATAAAAAAGGATGGGCACCGGGCAGAACAGGATCATGACAAAGCATAAGGATGCTATGGCGGAAGCGTTGGGCAGAAACAGCTGCCGCAGCTTGGATTCCCCCAGCATCCAGATGGCGCCCATGATCATACACCAGCCCAGATATTCCATGTCGAATTTGGTCTTGTATGCAACGCCCAGGGCAATGCTGAACAGGATCGTCACCACGCCTGCAAACAGAATGAAGGCGGCGATGATCGTCTCAGAGGCGTGGCACCGGAAAAGGTACTGCCAGATATCCACCTTGTCTCCCCAGTAGACCGCATTTACCACCCCGGCATACTGCGAGGTATTGGTGCGCAGCAGAATACGGACTTCCTTTCCGGCGTCGGCGGCAGAGGTCGGGCAGAACACATAGCGGCTGGCGGAATTCTTGCCGAACAGACGGGTGTCGGAGGTGTCATAGACTTCCCGAAGCTCGTCGCCCACGTAGAAGGTCACATCCTGCAGGGAGCCGCGGATGGCGAGAGCGGTTTTGTCAAAATCGGCGGGTAAAACAGTGCTGATGACCATGGTCTCTTTGGCTGCCACGTCGTAGCGGCCTGGCACGGCGATCTTCTCCCGGCTGCCGTCCTCCTTTTCCCAGTAAAAAATCCCCGGATAGGTGATGTGTGTCTCGTCATCGGTGATGCCCCGTTCGCTGGGCACAAGGAACTGTGTCATGAGAAAACCGAGCAAAATGGCGGCCATGATGAGATATAAAAGGGTGGTATTTTTTCTGCTGATGCGAAAATTGTCTTTGGTGATGGACATATATGGGGATTCCTCTCTGGAGATTTTTTACAGTTAATGTATTTCTTAATTATACTGTACGGCAGGGGGATTTGCAACGTTTCCCCGGTGCTTTGGAAGGATATTCTTGTAGACAGATTTCGAGGTTTCATGACAAGGCGAGGCAATTAATTCCAGTTCAGCCGCGCCAATTAATTCCAGTTCAGCCGCGCCATTCGCAAAATCGCCCGTGGCCGGGCTTTCCGCTGCTGACGCAGCTCATTTTGGTCAGATGTGGTGATATGGCTGTCATCCAGTTCAGCCGCGCCATTCGCAAAATCGCCCGTGGCCGGGCTTTCCGCTGCTGACGCAGCTCATTTTTGCTCATGACATGGCGCTCAACTACTACTTTCCATCGGTCAGCTTTTTATGCCAGCATAAAAGCTTCCCCGCTGTAAAGTAGTGCTGAACTGGTTTGACAAAACTTTAACATTATGAGAAGATAGCTGGGTAGGGAGGGATTATCGAACTGGTTTATATTGTGTTACAAAGTGTTGTAAAGCCCGGAATTACAGGCTTTTTTAAAATTGACTTACATATAAAGTGTTATATTTATTTATCCTGATTTGACCGAAATTTGCCCCGAGATTCTTTGTTTGGATTTGTTTGAAAATAGTTTGATAAAAATAAAATAGAATGAAATATTTGAAATAAACATAAAAAAATATAGACAAAATAGGGAATAAGATATAATATTAAAGTAAATATATAATCTAAGGAGGAAGGATATTTATGAGAAAAATTTTTAAACGATTTGCTTCACTTTTGACAATCTTTATATTGACTATTATGTCAATAGTTCCTGTCCATGCATCGGAGAATACTTCTGTTGTAAATGTTACGGATGATTTGGCGATACAGATGGCAGAACGTTTTGCAAAGGGAATAGGAGAAAATAGCAATATTGTTGCTAATAATCCGAGAAAATTTTATGATACAACAGGTCAAGCTATTGGATATATTGTAAATTACAATTTAGAAAACAAACCATATGGATATGTAGTTTTTGATACTACGTGTGAATCTTTGATATCAGAATACTCATTTGGTAATAATTCAGCAAATCCATATGAGGTGATTTATCAAAGTGAAGCAAATGTATTTAGTGAAAAAGCAAATACCTCTGAAATATATAAAATAGCTCCGTTTGAATATGGTATTGTTGATAATTTGGGAAAGATTAGAACGAATTATGGTGAAACATTAGAAAAAACAGTACTGTCCTTGAATGAGAGTAGGGGAAAAGACCCAGCTACTTGGGATGAGGTTTTGCTAGATATTGATGAAGTTTATGAAAACTACACGCTTGTTTCAACAAATCATCTTCAAGAATTTATTTCCTTTAATGAGCCGTATATAGAAAGTGTAACAGGACATTATGCATGTGCAGTTAGTGCATTATTAGCATGTGGTGCATATTATAATGCTGTTGATTATACAGATATTGCAGGTGATTATATGGATATTTGGGATTCAACAGGAACGACAGTTTCATCGGAGAGTGGAGGAATAACATATGGTTCAACAACTATTGGCAATATTGGACCTGGATTTGTGGACTTTTGTGCTGGAAAGAATGTTTCTGTAACACAAAATACTGACTATAGTCCCAATTATAATTTTTTCACTAATTGCATTGATAGAGGAGATATAGCAGTTGTCCATTGTGGTATAATTAGCAGTGATACTGGAGAACGTGCGGGGCATTCAATGGCAGCAGAGGGATATGCAACTTTGCGAGCATATAATTCTGGAAATACAGTACATACATTGATGGTATTTGATGGATGGGGGGATACAGTACGTTATTTGAATTTTGATTTTGATAGTTGGACAGACATATCGGGGACTACATTTAATGGATAAGAAACGATTGATTTTGTTAATCATACTTTTGCTTGCAATAGTATTAATTGTGCTTGGCGTAAAAGGAAATGTTTTTAAGGAGAATCGTCAAAATATGGAGTTGCGTTCTAGTGGAGATGATAATTCTCATTGGTTTCATTTGAGTGGGGTTGTTGTAGAGAAAACTTTTGATACACTTTTAATAGAACTAAATGAGAAGGAAGAAAGTAGTCTATTTTTTGATACGACAAAAGTTAGTTTAGATTGTACTAAGTGTAAAGGTGATCTAGAACAAGTATCAGAAGGAAATGTTATTAAATTTTATTTTTTTAAGTATAATATTGATGGTGAAACGGTAAAAATTGAAAGAATAGTAAGATAAAAGTATAAGTAAGAGTTCTGCTATCAGAACATTATTATTAGTGAGGTAAAGGAACAAGGCGAAGCCGAGACGCCGTAGGGCAGTCCTTTACGGAACGGACACAGCCAATACCATCATGATACATAAGAGGACTTGAAAGGTCACAAACCTTGCAAGTCCTCTTGTTTATCTTATGGGTTACTTCTGTCGGATTGCATTTTCCAATAGACCGCTTCTTTCGTGGCTTCTCGGAAAAAGCTATCCTGTCTGGTATATGACAGATGTTCATTCTGGATATAAGCGTCTGATTCGCAATCATATTCGTAAGGGATTACCTGTGCTGTTCCCTGTTTTTCATCAATTCCATAGATAATTACTTTGGAATCTCTCAATGCCAGTCCGAGTGTCAGAAAGCCGGAAGTGAAATAATTGTTGTTGTGTGGAGCGGTTATGCTTTTCAGTGCATGAAAGAAGTCTGCTACTTCCTCAGTCTGTCCATTCTCAAAAGCCGGAATGATATGTAAGGTGTTGTTTGCCTTATCTGCATATGCCCGGCAGACCAGAACGGAAGAATCCGCTTTTTGTATGATACCGTCAAAATAATCGCCGGAGTATGCAGTTGGCTGATAGAAAATGGCGGTTTCTTTTGTTGTAAGGTTATGATAAGTCAGAAAGCCGTTTACAAGCCGGACAATCTCGATATCATCCCCGTAGGTAAATCCGTTCTGCTCTAAAAGAGAATAGAAAGTTCTGGTAAATTCTTCCGGCAGTTCAATCCCCAGTTTTTCTGTGATAAGCATATCTACATATTCTTTAAATGAACCATACAGAAGTTCATTCAGCGTCATATTGCCCAACGTGGCAATCTGCTTCAAGCGTTTCTCATTGGGAAGATTCACACCCTTTTCCCAACTGTTTACAGAGCCTTTCGGGGCATTATCTATGATTTCCCCAAACTTCTGCATACTGTAACCGTATTTCTTGCGTATCTGTAAAATTCGTTTTCCTACTGCTTCTTTATTCACAAACATATGCACACCTCGTTTCTGTTTTCATCATAACACAAGATAAGGATAAATGTAAGGGTAAAATTATAATAAGTTATAAAAAGATATAGTTAAGCGTTTGAAATACAAAAATAAAAAGTAAGGGAAAAAGTAAAATAATTGTTGACAAGAAGAAAAAACAGGTCTATGATGAGGTTAAGAGGTAAGGAGAAAAGTAATGAAATAAATATAGACGTGGATATGAAAAGGACTTGTCACACTTACCAGACACTCATTCACCATGATTTCAAAAAAGGAGAAATGTAGCATGCAGATTACATTGACAAAAGAACAGGTCAGAGAAGCGTTCGGGGAACTCCGTTACATGGGAGCAGACTACTGCTACAAGTATGATAAGGAAACCCGGAAGAAAACCGAGGAAGTGGAAGCATTGAAACTTCACCTCGGAAGCATGAAACTTGGAAACAGCGTAGATATCCGTCTGGAAGCAACAGAACTTCCAAAGGTAGAGCCTTACACAGTGGTAGAACTAGAAGAAGCGGTATATGCCCCTTATGTGCAGAGAGGAAACTTCCCGGTATTGGTGGACAGAATCTCCTGCAAGGGTATCCGTGTTGTTACCGGAAAAGGAAACGTGTAGAGACTGTT
The DNA here is from genome assembly GCA_032620915.1 of Oscillospiraceae bacterium NTUH-002-81. NCBI lineage: Bacteria > Bacillati > Bacillota > Clostridia > Eubacteriales > Oscillospiraceae > Oscillospiraceae bacterium NTUH-002-81. Next base: position 3,310,091 of record CP136052.1, on the reverse strand, counting down.
CCCGGAAATTCTCTGCGGACTGCTCCGTACAGCGTGAAAGGAGCAAAGGGAGTAGAGAAGTTCCGGGAACGTGGCGAAAGCCACGGCATACTACGAAAGGCAGGGATGATGATAACAGAGGTAATGAAAATTTCAGAACCCCCTATACTAACAGGGGGGGGTAACTCGTCAGAAAGAAGATTTGACAGCACTGATTGACTGGTGTCAGATTACTGTCAAAGGTGTAGACGTGTTCATAATCATAGAAGATATCTTGCGGATTCCACTGAGTTTTATGGAACTGCATGGTAAGGAAAAAGGAATTGCTGGACACGAACTGATAGCAAGATTTGACAATATCAAGATTCTGAAACCGACAGGAAATGCACAGTATGAGGGATTTCAGATTCTTATGAGTGGTTCGGGGTGCAGGAATTATGAAAATTTCCTTATGATGAATAAGGAAACATGGTTTGATTTTCTGGAAAGAGTTTGCAGATACCCGGTGAATTTTCCGAGGATAGACTTGGCAATCGACGATACAAAGCCTTATCTGTCTATCCCGGAATTGATTCGTCTGAAAAACGAGGGGCTGATATCTAGTCAGTTGCGTGATACAGCAGAGAATCGTTCTGATAGACTGAAAGAGGATGAAATAGAAGCGCAGGGAAAAACACTATATCTCGGCAGTAAACACAGTGATTTTCGGATTACATTCTATGAAAAGGGATATGAACAGGCAGAAAAGTTCGGAAAAGAACTCAACCCGGACTGGAACAGATATGAACTTCGATTCCGGCACAAAAAAGCGGTCAGATTAGTAGAAGAACTTCTGAAAGACAGGGATGTGGCACGGATTGCGTTGTCTGTATTAAACGAGAAAGTGCGGTTTTTACAGAAGCCGGAAAACAGCACGGTTACAAGAAAACGGCTTTATCCTACTTATCCCCCGTGGGAAGAACTCATGCAGGATGTAGGGAAGATAAAGTTGACCATGAATCCAGAGAAAAAGACACTGGAACGAACATGGCAGTGGCTGAACGTAGCAGTTTCGCCCTCTTTAAAGCTAATGGATAAAATCGGAAAACTGGATAACAGAGATTATATCCGCCAGCTAATAGAACGGGGGCAGATGAACGAAGAACAACAACGCATATATGAGGACTATAAAAAATCTTTCCTTTTGAGGGAAGAAGAAAGGAGAATCTTTGACAGAACATACACAGAAAACGATACAGACAAAGAAAGCCCTTACAGTGAATGAAGCGTCAGAGTATACGGGAATTGGAAGAAATAATCTGCGAAAGCTGATTACATGGCAGAAGATTCCGGTCATAAGGATTGGAAATAAGATTCTTATACGCTCTGAGGTTTTAGACCAGTTTTTGAAGAAAAACGAAGGGCATAATCTGAAAAATAAATATGAAGTAATTGCAGTATAAACACAAATAAGCATATAATACTGTCAGACCAGTTCTGATAGTCCTTGCACGGAAAGGAGCGTGCAGATTGGGCAAGGACTTAAAAGGAAATCCATTACCGCCGGGAATTATGCAGAGAAAAAGCGGAATTTACAGAGGGCGGTTTTATTACAAAGGAGAAACGTATACAAAAGATAATGCGGACTTAAAAAAGTTAGTTCAAGAAATGGAAGATTTACGCTATGAAGTCAAGCATGGGTTGAAAGGAAAGGGCGATAATATCACTCTGGATACATGGTTTGATATCTGGCTGAATACCCATAAGAAGCGGACTATCAAGGAGAGTACACAAGTACGTTATGATGATTTTTACAGACGTTACATAAAGAAGCAGATAGGAAAACAACGTGTGGCAGATTTTAATCCGATTATTTTGGAACGTCTGCTTCAGAATATGGCAGATGATGATTACAGCACAAAGACTATACGGGATGTGTATAATATTCTCAATGCTATGTTCAAATATGCAGTGCATAACAGGATTCTTACATTCAACCCATGTGCAGGAGTGGAAGTTCCCAAAACAAAGACAAAACAGATACGGGTACTGACTGTGAAAGAACAACGGGAAGTATTGGAACACGCAAAGGAGAGAATACACGAGAATCTCATACAGGTAGCACTCGGAACGGGAATGCGTGGCGGAGAACTGCTTGGGCTTACATGGGATGATGTAGATTTTCGGAAACGGGAAATTTCTGTAAATAAAACGTTGGTGTATATCAAAGATAAGGAAACAAAGAAGTATGTATTCAAGTACCAGACACCAAAGACAAAGAACAGTATACGGACGATTCCCATGCAGGACAGTGTGTATAAGGCTTTAAAACGTCAGTGGATTCAGTTGAAAGAAATGCAGTTGTCAGCTAGTGAATGGCAACCATTAGAGGGATTTGAAAATCTTGTGTTTGTTGGAAAGAACGGAAAACCGATTACAGAACACACCTTTCAAGTGACGTTAGACTGGATAGAAAAATCTATCAATAAGGAACGAAAAAAGCAGGCAGAGAAAAACAAGACAGTGTTTATACCGATTCCGCATTTTTATCCACATGCACTTCGTCATACTTTTGCAACGCGTTGTTTTGAAGCCGGGATTGACGCAAAGGTAGTACAAGGATTCCTCGGACATTATTCCATAGCAATCACACTGGATTTGTATACGCACGTCACAGATGATAAAGCAAAATCGGAAATGGATAAATTACAGAATTTGTATAAGGAAATCATATAATCAGAACAAGAATAAGAAAGAGAATAGAAAAGGTGCAACATTTCTTTAGAAAATTATTTGACCGAGATTTGACCGAAGCGGATTTTGCAACAAGTACAGAACAGCGAAAACCCGCTAACCACAAGGGCTAACGGGCTTCGTTGTTTTATAGTTATCTAAAGGAATGAGATTTTGATAAGGAGAGAATTTTCAATGGGTAATTCAAACAATCAGATCAAGTGGTACATGCTTGCGTTTATGTGCTTTTCCACATTATGGAGCTTTGGAAATGTGCTGAACGGCTTTATGTACTTCAACGGAACACAGGTGATTTTTTCCTGGATCCTCATGTTTGCGCTGTACTTTGTGCCGTATGCGCTGATGGTAGGTGAACTGGGATCCGCGTTCAAAAATTCAGGCGGCGGTGTGAGCTCCTGGATCCATGAAACAACTGGGGCGAAGGCGGCCTATTATGCGGGCTGGACGTACTGGGCCTGCCATGTGACGTATATTGCAGCCAAGGGCTCCGGCGGCTTAAAGGCGCTGAGCTGGATGATTTTTCAGAATGCGGAGAAGTATGCATCCTTTCACACCCGGGCGGTACAGCTGGCGACGTTCGGCGTACTGCTGTTTTTCTGCTGGGTGGCAAGCAGGGGATTAAATCCGCTGAAAAAGTTTGCGACCATTGCGGGCACGAGTATGTTTGTCATGAGTATCCTGTACATCCTGCTCATGTTTGCTGCGCCGGTGATCAATCCCGGAGGCGGTTTTCTGTCAGTGGATTTCAGCCTGAAGAACCTGATCCCCGTCTTTGACTGGAAATATTTCGGCAGTCTGTCCATTCTCGTATTTGCAGTGGGCGGCTGTGAGAAGATTTCTCCGTATGTCAATCAGGTGGAGGATCCGGCCAAAGGCTTCCCAAGAAGTATGATTTTTGCGGCAGGGATGGTGATCGTATGTGCGGTCTTCGGTACCATTGCCATGGGGATGATGTTTGATCCGGCGGTGATCGCAGACAACTTTGACTCTTACAATGCCAACGGCGCCTACTGGGCATTTGAGCGGCTGGGTGAATACTATGGCGTGGGCAATCTGCTCATGATCATTTATGCGGCCTGCAATGCCATCGGCCAGTTTTCCACGCTGGTGGTCAGCATCGACGCACCGCTTAGGATGCTGCTGGACAATGAGGACGCCCGTCAGTTTATTCCGACGAAGCTGCTGAAAAAGAACAAATACGGCGCGTATGTGAACGGCATCTGGATGGTGGTCATCCTGTCCGGCTCCATCATTCTGGCGCAGGTGCTGGTACCCAATGCGGATACGGTGCTGCGGCAGCTGACCCAGCTGAACTCCGTCACCATGCCCATGCGTTATCTGTGGGTGTTTTTTGCCTATATCATGCTGCGAAAACACAACGAGAAGTTTTCACGGGAGTACAAGTTTGTGAAAAACAACGGCGTGGCGCTGGGCTTTGGCATCTGGTGCTTTTTCCTGACGGCGGCCTGCTGTCTGCTGGGCATGTACAAGCAGGGCGACCTGTATACCACGCTGCTCAATGTCATCACACCGGTGGTGCTGGTAGCGCTGGGCCTGATTTTACCGGCAATTAAAAAGAGAGAAGGGAAGGCTTCCTGATGAAGACAGCAAGAGAATTACTGACATTTATAGAAAAGAGCCCGAGTATGTTTCACTCGGTGAAAACCATCAAAGAAAAGCTGGATGCGGCAGGGTTTGTATACCTGCCGGAGGCGTCCGGCTGGGAGCTTGCAAAGGGCGGATGCTATTATACGATCCGCAACCATTCCAGTATCATCGCGTTTCGCGTTGGCCGGGAGCTGTCTAACTACCATTTCCAGATGTGCGCGTCTCACAGTGATTCCCCTACGTATAAGGTGAAAAGCGTACCGGAGCTGAACGGGCCGGGCGAGTACCTGCGGCTGGATGTGGAGGCCTATGGCGGCATGATTGACAACACCTGGTTTGACCGGCCTTTGAGCGTGGCGGGCCGGGTGCTGGTGAGAGACGGCAGCCGGGTGGTGTCCCGTCTGCTCTATATCGACCGGGATCTTCTGCTCATTCCCAACGTGGCCATCCATTTTAACCGGGAGGTCAACAACGGATACAAGTACAACCGGCAGGTGGATCTGTGTCCGCTGTTTTCTGCGGGCGCACTGGAAAAAGGTGCGTTTGACGAGATGATCGCGTCTGAGCTGGGCGTGGCGAAGGAGGACATTCTGGGCAAAGACCTGTTCCTGGTGAACCGGCAGCCCGGCACCATCTGGGGCTACGGGGACGAGTTTATTTCAAGCCCCAAGCTGGATGACCTGCAGTGTGCTTTCGTGTCCCTGGAGGCATTTTTACAGGCAGAAAACGAGAAAACTGTGAATGTGTACTGCTGCTTCGACAATGAGGAAGTGGGATCCAACACGAAACAGGGCGCCATGTCCACGTTTTTACAGGATGTGCTGCACCGGATACATGCGGGCCTGGGGAAATCTCTGGAGGATTATTATCGGGCCGTGGCGGCTTCCTTCCTGGTGAGCTGTGACAATGCTCATGCGGTGCACCCGAACCATCCGGAGAAAACCGATGCGGTGAACTGCGCGTGGATGAACAAGGGCATCGTCATCAAGGAGAGCGCCAACCAGAAATACACGACGGATGCGTTCAGCCGGGCCGTGTTCACGGCGCTCTGCCAGCAGGCGGACGTGCCAGTGCAGAACTTTGCCAACCGCAGTGACAGCGCAGGCGGTTCCACCCTGGGCAATCTTTCCAACACCCAGGTGAGCGTCCACGCCGTGGATATCGGCCTGCCCCAGCTGGCCATGCACTCCTGCTATGAGACTGCCGGGGTGAAAGATATTGACTATGCCATCCGTGGGCTGAAAAAGTTCTACGAGACGAATATTCAGATCGAAGAGGCGGAGGCTGTAAGCTTCCTGTAATTCTGTCATTTGATTTTAAATCTATCGAATTTGATAAAACGGGGCACCGCAGGATTTTCTTGAAAGAGAGATTTTGCGGTGCTCTTTGTCGTATCGGTTGACAGAACACCTGTTTCTTCCTATAATAAAACCTATCGAATAAGCAGGAAAATCCATGATTGACACATAGAAGGAGCAGAAAAAATGTTGACGCAGTTTTCGAGAACGGAATTATTATTTGGAAAAGAGGCCATGGAGAAGCTGGCCCATTCCCGGGTGGCCGTGTTTGGCATCGGCGGTGTGGGCGGTTATGTGTGCGAGGCGCTGGTGCGCAGCGGCGTGGGGGCTTTTGATCTCATTGACGACGACAAAGTGTGCCTGACAAATCTGAACCGGCAGATTATTGCCACTCGCAGCACCGTTGGAAAATATAAGACAGATGTGATGATGGAGCGGATGAAGGACATCAACCCGGACGTGGAGGTACAGGTGCACAAGTGCTTTTTCCTGCCGGAAAATGCGGATTCCTTTCCGTTTGCGGACTATGACTATGTGGTGGACGCGGTGGATACCGTGACAGCCAAGATTTCCCTTGTGATGAAAGCCCAGGAGGCAGGCGTGCCCATCATCAGCAGCATGGGAGCCGGCAATAAGCTGGATGCCAGCGCTTTCCGGGTGGCGGATATTTACAAGACGAAGGTGTGTCCGCTGGCCAAGGTCATGCGCCGGGAGCTGAAAAAACGGGGCGTGAAGAAATTAAAGGTGGTATATTCCGAAGAACAGCCCACCCGGCCGCTGGAGGACATGGGGATCAGCTGCAGAACGAACTGTATCTGCCCGCCAGGCGCAAAACACAAATGCACCGAGCGGCGTGACATTCCGGGAAGCACCGCTTTCGTGCCGTCGGTGGCAGGGCTGATCATTGCGGGCGAGGTTGTTAAAGATCTGACTGGAAAAAATACCAAATAAAGGAATGAATGCGTAAGAACAGACAATGGCGCGGAATGCAGGAAGGATAAAAAATAATGTTCAATATAGAAGAGGAATTAAAAAAACTGCCCGGGAAACCGGGCGTCTATATTATGCACGATGCATCGGATGCCATCATTTACGTGGGCAAGGCCATCAGCCTGAAAAACCGGGTGCGGCAGTATTTTCAGTCCAGCCGGAACAAGGGCGCCAAGATTGAGCGGATGGTGACCCAGATTGCCCGGTTTGAGTATATCATCACGGATTCCGAGCTGGAGGCGCTGGTGCTGGAGTGCAACCTGATCAAAGAGCACCGTCCCAAATACAATACCATGCTCAAGGACGACAAGAGTTATCCGTTTATTAAAGTGACGGTGGAGGAAGCCTATCCCCGGGTGCTGTTTGCCCGGCGGATGAAGAAGGACAAATCCCGGTATTACGGGCCGTATACGAGTGCAGGGGCGGTGAAGGAGACGATAGAGCTGCTGCACAAGCTGTACCAGATCCGGACGTGTAACCGGAATCTGCCCCGGGATATCGGCCTGGACCGGCCCTGTCTCAATTACCATATTCACCAGTGCCAGGCCCCCTGTCAGGGCTATGTGAGCAAGGAGGAATACCGGGAGTCGGTGAACCAGGTGGTCAGCTTCTTAAGCGGCAACTATGAGCCGGTGCTGCAAATGCTGGAGAAGAAAATGCAGGATGCGTCGGATGCGCTGGAATTTGAGAAGGCCATCGAATACCGGGAACTGCTTTCCAGCGTCCGGGCAGTGGCCCAGAAGCAGAAGATCACCAACAGCGACGGTGAGGACAAGGACGTGCTGGCGCTGGCCAAGGACGAGCATGATGCCGTGGTGCAGGTGTTCTTTGTCAGGGACGGACGGCTCATCGGCCGGGATCATTTCTATCTGAACCATGTGGAGGGTGAGAGCAGGAGCGCCATCCTGGGCAGCTTTATCAAGCAGTTTTATGCCGGAACGCCGTTTATCCCCAGGGAACTCATGCTGCAGTGCGAAGTGGAGGATGCGGAGGTCATGGAAGAGTGGCTGTCCGGACGCCGGGGGCAGAAGGTACATCTGCGGGTGCCCAAAAAGGGAACCAAGGAAAAACTGGTGGAACTGGCTGCCAAGAATGCGGAAATGGTACTCAGCCAGGACAGGGAACGGATCCGCCGGGAGGAGGGCCGTACCATTGGAGCCATGAAGGAGATCGCAGGATGGCTGGGATTGCAGAACGCCACCCGGATGGAGGCTTTCGATATTTCCAACACCAACGGCTTCGAGTCCGTGGGCTCCATGGTCGTTTTCGAGAAGGGCAGACCTAAGCGCAGCGATTACCGGAAATTTAAGATCCGCACCGTGCAGGGGCCGGACGATTATGCCAGCATGCGGGAAGTGCTGATGCGTCGGTTTACGCATGGCATGGAAGAAGAAAAAGAACTGGAAAAGAAAAACATATCCGCAGAGTTCGGCAGCTTCACCCGTTTCCCTGATCTGCTCATGATGGACGGCGGACGGGGCCAGGTGAATATCGCGCTGTCGGTGCTGCGGGAACTGAATCTTGCTATCCCTGTGTGCGGTATGGTAAAGGACGACAACCACCGTACCCGCGGCCTGTATTATAATAATGTGGAGATTCCCATCGACCGGAATTCCGAGGGCTTCCGCCTGATCACCCGGATCCAGGACGAGGCCCACCGGTTTGCCATCGAGTACCATCGATCCCTGCGCAGCAAGGAGCAGGTACATTCCGTGCTGGACGACATCCCCGGCATCGGACCTGCCAGACGGCGGGCGCTGATGAAGCATTTTCAGTCGCTGGAGGCCATCCGGGATGCGGATATGGACGCTTTGCAGGAGGTAGATTCCATGAACGAGGCTGCCGCCCGCAGCGTTTACCAGTTTTTTCACGGGAACGGGAAAAAACAGCAGGATCCCTCTTGACAAAAAAATATCCGGCAGATAAGATGGTACTGATATGAAAAAAACATGGAAGAAGAGGAGTATTTCCGTCGATGCTTGCCAGAGAGAGAAGTCCGTGGCTGTGAGGCTTCTTGAAGAAATGCGGAAAGAAGGTAGCTTCGGAGTTGGATTGCTGAATGTAGCAGTAGGCAGTCCCGCCTGATCCCCGTTACCGGATCGTGAGAGCATATGCGGCAGTTTTGACAGCCGGATATGGAAAAAAGGTGGTACCGCGTTTCATTCGCCCTTTACAGATGCATGTCTGTAAGGGGCTCTTTTATTTATTAAAAAAAGGAGAACGATCATGGAGAAGAATCTGGAAAAAACCTATGACCCCAACGGGATTGAAGGCCGTCTGTATCAGAAATGGCTGGATAAGAAGTATTTTCACGCGGAGGTAGACCGCAGCAAGAAGCCGTTTACCATCGTGATGCCGCCGCCGAACATCACCGGCCAGCTGCACATGGGACATGCCCTGGACAATACCATGCAGGACATCCTCATCCGTTACAAGAGAATGCAGGGCTTCAATGCACTCTGGCAGCCGGGCACAGACCACGCCAGCATCGCCACAGAGGTGAAGATCATCGAGGCACTGAAAAAGGAAGGCATCGAGAAGGAAGATCTGGGCCGGGAGAAGTTCCTGGAGCGTGCCTGGGACTGGAAGAAAGAGTACGGCGGACGGATCGTCAGCCAGTTAAAGAAGATGGGTTCCTCCGCAGACTGGGACAGAGAGCGGTTTACCATGGATGAGGGCTGCTCAAAGGCTGTAGAGGAAGTGTTTGTGAATCTGTACAACAAGGGTTACATTTATAAAGGAAACCGGATCATCAACTGGTGCCCGGTGTGCCATACATCCATTTCCGATGCCGAGGTGGAGCATGTGGAGCAGGCCGGCCATTTCTGGCACATCAAGTATCCGCTGGTGGGCGGAGCTGAGGGCGAGGGGGTTGTTGTGGCAACGACCCGTCCGGAGACCCTGCTGGGTGATACGGCGCTGGCTGTCAACCCGGAGGACGAGCGGTATCAGCATCTCATCGGCAAGAAGGTGATCCTGCCGCTGGTGAACCGGGAGATTCCGATCATCGCCGATTCTTATGTAGACAAAGAGTTCGGTACCGGCGTGGTAAAGATCACCCCGGCCCATGACCCCAACGACTTTGAGGTGGGCAAGCGCCACAATCTGGAGCTGATCAACGTGCTGAACGACGATGCCACCATCAACGAAAAGGGCGGCAAGTACGCAGGCATGGATCGTTACGAGGCGAGAAAAGCCATGGTGGCTGACCTGGATGCCCAGGGCCTTCTGGTAAAGGTAGAGGATCACAGCCACAACGTAGGTACCCATGACCGCTGCAAGACAACGGTAGAGCCCATGGCAAAACAGCAGTGGTTCGTTGCCATGGAGGAGCTGGCAAAACCGGCCATCAATGCGCTGAAAACCGGCGAGCTGAAATTTGTTCCCGAGCGTTTTGACAAAATTTATCTGCACTGGCTGGAAAATATCCGCGACTGGTGTATTTCCAGACAGCTCTGGTGGGGCCACCGGATCCCGGCATACTACTGCGACCAGTGCGGCGAGACCGTGGTGGCAAAAGAAATGCCCAAGGTTTGCCCCAAGTGCGGTTGCACTCATTTTACCCAGGATCCCGACACGCTGGACACCTGGTTCAGCTCCGCGCTGTGGCCTTTCTCCACGCTGGGATGGCCGGAAAAGACAGAGGATCTGGACTACTTCTATCCCACAGATGTGCTGGTAACCGGCTATGACATCATTTTCTTCTGGGTCATCCGTATGGTATTCTCCGGCTACGCACACACCGGAAAAGCACCGTTCCACACCGTTCTGATCCATGGCCTGGTGCGTGACTCCCAGGGACGGAAGATGAGCAAATCTCTGGGCAACGGTATTGACCCGCTGGAGGTTATTGACAAATACGGCGCAGATGCCCTGCGTCTGACGCTGATCACCGGCAATGCACCGGGCAACGACATGCGTTTCTACTGGGAGCGTGTGGAGGCAAGCCGGAATTTTGCCAACAAGGTATGGAATGCGTCCCGGTTTATTATGATGAACATGAAGGATACCCACATGGCGCCGGTGGATCTGGCAACTCTCACCGATGCGGACAAGTGGATCCTGTCCAAGGGCAACCGCCTGGCAGAGGAAGTTACCTCCAACATGGACAAGTATGAGCTGGGCATCGCCGTACAGAAGATTTATGATTTCATCTGGGAGGAGTTCTGCGACTGGTACATCGAGATGGTGAAACCCCGTCTGTACAACCAGGAGGATACCTCGAGAGATGCGGCTCTGTGGACGCTGCGCACCGTGCTCATTCAGGCATTGAAGCTGCTGCACCCGTACATGCCGTTTATCACAGAGGAAATCTTCTGCACCATCCAGGAGGACGAGGAGTCCATCATGATCTCCGACTGGCCGAAATTTACGCCGGACTGGGATTTCCCGGAGGAGGAAAATGCCATCGAGACCATCAAGGAGGCCGTTCGTGCCATCCGTAACGTGCGCACACAGATGAACGTGCCGCCCAGCAGAAAGGCTGCCGTATATGTGGTTTCCGACTCTGAAAAAATAAGAAAAATTTTCGAAAATGGTAAGACTTTCTTCGCAGCTCTGGGCTATGCAAGTGCTATCATGATACAGGAAGACAAGACCGGTATCGCAGACGATGCGGTTTCCGCTGTGATCCACAATGCAGTCGTATACATTCCGTTTGCAGATCTGGTGGACATCGACAAGGAGCTGGAGCGCCTGCAGAAGGAGAAGGAACGTCTGGAAAAAGAGCTTGCCCGTGTCAACGGCATGCTGAACAATGAGAAGTTTATGAGCAAGGCACCGGAGAAGAAGGTGGCTGAGGAGCGCGAGAAGCTTGCGAAATACACACAGATGATGGAGCAGGTGAACGAGCGTCTGCAGCAGCTTCATAAATAGGAGGACATAAGACAACCAAAATGGTGAAAATGAACTGGAAGCCGGATTGGAACATGGAAAAATGGAATCCGAAGACATGGACAAAGCAGGATGTGCGGGAGCATACGAAGTGGATCAGGTATTTTTGCCTGGCAGCGGTCATCAATTTTATCATTGAGACGGCTTCCCGGCATTCTACAGTGGAAGCATGGACGTATCTGACAGGAAGGCCGCTGGTCTTCCTGTACAATACGCTGCTCATCAGTATTTGTTATCTGCTCGTCTATCTGGTAAAGCGAAAGGCCTTTGCGGCCATCCTGGTTTCTTTTGTCTGGCTGGCAGGCGGCATTGCCAATGGGGTGATCCTGGCCAACCGGGTGACACCGCTGACGGGGCCGGATCTGAAGCTTTTTAAGGATGCACTGGAGGTGGCCAGCCACTATCTGACGGGATTTCAGATGGTGCTGATGATCCTGGTACTGGTACTGGCAGTGGCTGCGCTTGTTGTGCTGTTCCGGCGGATGCCCCGGCTGGATGAGAAGCAGCGGTTTGGCCGGAAGCTGGTGGTGACGGCACTGGTGATATGGGGATTTTCCATCGTGACGCATGCTGCCATTGAAAAACGGGTGGTGACGACATTTTTCAGCAATGTGGCGTATGCCTATCAGGATTACGGATTTCCGTACTGTTTTACTACCAGCTTGTTTGATACCGGGATGAGCCAGCCCCACGATTATTCGGAGAAAACCATCCGGAAGATCGTGAAGCGGGATGCACAGGAGACGCTGACGGAGGAAGAGGGCGGCAAACGGCCCAACATCATCTTTGTACAGCTGGAGACGTTTTTTGATCCGACGCTTCTGAACTGTATCCGGCTGTCTCAGGATCCGATCCCAAATTTTCACCGGTATATGGAGGAGTATTCCTCCGGTTACTTTGAGGTGCCCGTGGTGGGCGCCGGGACGGCCAACACCGAGTTCGAGACCATTGTGGGCATGAACCTCCACTATTTTGGGCCTGGGGAATACCCGTATAAAACGGTACTGAAGAAGACAACCTGTGAGAGTATGGCTTATGCGCTGAAGAAGATCGGCTACCGGGCCCATGCCGTCCATGATAACACGGCGGAATTTTACGGCCGCAACGAAGTGTTTGCCAATCTGGGCTTTGATACGTTTACGCCCATCGAATCTATGTACTGCACCCAGCGGACGGAGACGGGCTGGGCGGATGACAGCATTCTCACAAGGTATATTCTGGAGTGTCTGGATTCCGGTGAGGAGCCGGATTATATTTACACCATTTCCGTCCAGGGCCACGGCGCTTATCCGGAGGAGCAGGTGCTGACCGATCCGGTGATCAAAGTCACCGGTGCCGAATCCGAGGAAAAACGGAACCAGTGGGAATATTATGTGAACCAGTTGTATGAGATGGATCAGTTTGTGGAAGAGCTGATCACTGCCCTGTCCCACCGGGACGAGGAGACCGTGCTTGTCATGTACGGCGATCATCTGCCCACCATGGGACTGGAGGCCCGGGACATGAAGAATGGGCATCTGTACAGCACAGAGTATTTTATCTGGGACAATATGGGGCTGGAGAAGACGGACAAAAATCTGGCCACCTACCAGATGGGGGCAGCGGTGACGAACCGTCTGGGCATCCACGAGGGCACCATGATGACGTATCATCAGAAGCGCCAGGGCACAAAATACTACATGCAGGACATGGAAATGCTCCAGTATGATATGCTTTATGGCAAGCAGTATGCTTTCGGCGGGGAGAATCCCTATGTGCCTACGGATCTGAAGATCGGCGTGGAGGATGTGCGGATCACCAGTGTGCAGAGCACTTCCAGAAATTATACGTACATTTTTGGAAGGAACTTTACCCAATACAGCAAGCTGTATGTGAACGACAAGGAACAGGAAACGCAGCTTTATAATGAAAATGCGCTGATCCTGCGGGACATGAAACTGAAAAAAGGAGACGTCCTGGTGGTGAAGCAGGTGGACAAGAACGGTCTGGTGCTGGCGCAGTCCAAAGCCTGGGAAATGCAGTAACAGAAAGAAAGAGTTGTATGGAATATACAGAGGCGGCAGCGTATCTGCTGCAGGTACCAAAATTTACAAGCAAGAACCGGCCGGAGAATCTCCGGCTGCTTCTTGCCCATCTGGGCAATCCCCAGGAGCAGTTTGCGGTGATCCATGTGGCGGGCACCAACGGCAAAGGTTCCGTTTGCGCTTTTCTGGACGGCATCCTGCGGGCCCAGGGGAAGCGCACCGGCCTTTTTACGTCGCCGCATCTCATAGAAATGACGGAGCGGTTCCGCATCCAGGGACAGGATGTGAGACGGGAACGGTTTGCCAGCTGTTTTGTGAAAGTAAAGGAAGCTGTGGAAGAGCTGCTGCGGGCGGAACCGGACTTTTGTCATCCCACCTTTTTTGAATGGCTGTTTGCCATGGCGGCAGTGCTTTTTGCAGAAGAAAAGGTGGATTACGGCATTCTGGAGACAGGCCTTGGCGGGCGGCTGGATGCCACCAATGTGGTGGAGCATCCGCATCTGACGGTCATTACCTCCATCAGCCTGGATCACACGGAGATCCTGGGGGACACCATTGGAAAGATCGCCCGGGAGAAGGCGGGGATCATCAAGGAGGGCGTGCCGGTGATCTGTGACGGGCAGTGTGAAGAGGCGCTGCAGGTCATAAAAGAAGTGGCCCGGGAGCATCACGCGCCGGTATTTCCATTGATGGCCGGCATGTATGAAATTTTTATGAATAGCGATAAAGTCATTGATTTTTCGCTGGATACTGGTTATTATTTATACAATGATATCACGGTGAGCAGTCTGGCCGGATATCAGGCGTTCAATGCTTCGCTGGCTGTGATGGCGGCAGAAGTGCTGTACCGGACAGAGAACATGGAGATGGACAGACAGGCCATGCTGGAAGGCATCCGTAAGACACGGTGGCCGGGACGGATGGAAGAGATTCTTCCTGATGTGTTCATCGACGGCGGACACAATGAGGCAGGCATTGCCGCATTTACGAATACAGCAGAGAAATTTCAGAAAGACAGGGCCATCACCCTGTTATTTTCCGCTGTAAAAGAGAAGAATTATACACATATGATTCAGACCATATGTGAGAGAATACAATTTCGTACAGCGATTGTGACGCGTGTGGGCGGGGCCCGCGCCGTGGCAGCGAAGGATCTGGCGTCCGTGTTTGGGTGGTATACAGACCGGGAAGTGCTGTACTGTGAAGATGTGGAGGAAGCATTTCGGCTTGCCCGGGCAAAACAGGGCGACGGAATGCTGTTCTGTGCCGGATCGCTGTATCTGGCAGGCGAGATCAGACGCCTGGCATTGCAGGACGGCAGGCAGAAGGAGGAAGGGCTATGATTAATTACGAAGAAGAACTGAAGAAGTTTCAGCCGAGCCTCGAGGTCGAGGATATGGCAGATGCCATCGCACAGGAGGATCTGACAGATCTGACTGATGTGCTCAGAGACATTTTGTCACAGATGGGCATTCGCAGCAGATAGGATAAGGGGACAGGAACATGAGATGTTTGATGTGCAACGAGCCCATCGCAGAAGAAGATGCCGTGTGCATGAACTGCGGGACGGACTTGCGATTATACAAAAGAATCCTGCACCTTTCCAACAGTTACTATAATGCGGGTCTTTATAAGGCGAGAGTAAGGGATATGACCGGTGCGGCAGACTGTCTGCGGCAGAGCCTGAAGCTCAACAAGAAGAATATCGATGCCCGGAACCTTCTGGGACTCATTTACTATGAGACCGGGGAGACGGTGCAGGCGCTGGCCCAGTGGGTCATCAGCACCAACTATCAGCCGAAGAAGAACATCGCGAACTCGTACCTGAACGAGGTGCAGACGAACAATACGAAGCTGGATCTGGTGGATCAGACGATCAAGAAGTTTAACCAGGCGCTGCTGTACTGTCAGCAGGGCAGCGAGGATCTGGCGATCATACAGCTGAAAAAGGTACTTTCCATGAGCCCCAAGCTGGTGAAAGGCCATCAGCTCATGGCCCTTCTGTACATGAAGGGGGAAGAGTACGGCAAGGCGAAGAAGGCACTGCGCCGGGCGCAGCTGCTGGATACGAACAATACGCGGACGCTGAACTACATGAAGGAGATCATCTCCATTGAGAAGAACCGCCCGGGCGGCGGCAAGAAGCGTTCCGACAATCTCACATACCAGAGCGGCAACGAGCTGATCATCCAGCCCACAGACAGTTACCGGGAGCATTCTGCTTTCTACACGGTGATCAATATTTTCATTGGTCTGGCAGTGGGAGTGGCGCTCATGTGGTTCCTGGTCATTCCGGCCCGTACCCAGAACATCCGCAGTGAACTGAACAAGACAACGGTGGATATGGGAGATCAGATTTCGGCCAAGACGGCTCAGGCGGAGCAGTTGCAGAAGCAGCTGGACGAGGCACAGAAGCAGCTGGATGAAGCCAGGCAGAGCGCGGAAGACCAGAATGCCGGTGTGGATATGTACGATAAGCTGCTGGATGCCCAGAGCCTGTCGGAGGAGGGCAAGAATGTGGAGGCCCGCGAGGTGCTCTCAGAGATCAATGCCACGGTACTGTCTGATAAGGGAAAAGCGCTGTATAACAGCATTTCCGCTGCGGTGGATACGGAGGCCTTCAAGGAGCTGTATGCCAGCGGCAAGTCATCCTATGACAGCGGCGATTACGCGGCAGCGGTGGACAGCCTGAAACAGATCATAGATGTAGATGACACGTATGACAATGGCGGCGCCCTGTATCTGTATGCCCGTGCGTTGCACAGGAGCGGTGACACGGACACGGCGGCCCAGATGTACCAGAAGGTCATTGACAATTACAGCGGAACAAAGAACGCAACGGATTCCCAGCGGTATCTGGAGGAGATCCAGGCACAGTAAGGGATGCGCTGGCTGATTCCTGTGGATAAATGGGCAGCGGTAAGAAACAGAAGAGAAAATGATATGAAGATACAGAGGAGAAACCTCCAGGAAGAGGCTGTCTTCGGGTAGAAATACCCGGGGGCGGTCTTTTTTTGTAAACAGTTCAGCCATGTTTGAACAATTTCACGGCGGGACAGGAATAAAAAAATAGAAAAGGGGGAATCCTATATGGAAGGAAAAAAGGAAACGGCACAGACGGATATAGACGCAGGCAGCTGCACGGTGGATCGGACGATCCTGTATGTCCGGCTGCCCCGGGAGCTGGATCACCACAACGCGGAGGCCGTGCGCAGACAGGCGGACCGGATGCTGGAACGGTTTATGATCCTGCGGCTGGTGTTTGATTTTCAGGATACGGAGTTTATGGACAGCTCCGGCATCGGCGTCATCATGGGGCGATACAAGAACATCCATTTCCTGGGCGGAACGATGGCGGTGGAGCACGTGAATCCCCGGATGGAGCGGATGCTGCGCATGGCGGGCGTGTACCGGCTGATGGAAAGCAGGGAGGGAGAATGATGAAAATGGAGGGACTGGAAATGCAGGGGGAACAGATGCGGCTGGAATTCGAGAGCCGGTCAGAAAATGAAAAATTTGCCCGCATGGTGGTGGCGGCATTTATGCTGAAATGCAATCCCACGGTGGAGGAGCTGGAGGATGTGAAGACTGCTGTGTCGGAGGCGGTGACCAACTGTATCATTCACGGCTATGAGAATGAGATACATACGATCCGGCTGACAGCGGCGCTGGACGGCGCCTGGCTGACGGTGACGGTGGAGGATGACGGCGTGGGCATCCCGGATATTGAGAAAGCCATGGAACCCATGTATACGACAAAACCGCAGCTGGATCGCTCCGGCATGGGCTTTTCCTTTATGGAAGCCTTTATGGACGAGCTGCATGTGGTGTCCGGGCAGGGGCGGGGCACATCGGTACGAATGAGAAAGAAAATAGGCAGTGACCGGGCAGAGAGCGGGAAAGCATGCGATGGAAGCTGTAACCGTACTGATTGAACAGGCACACAAAGGAGATAAAGAAGCAAGAGATCAGCTGGTGGCCAACAACATCGGTCTGGTGTGGAGCATCGTCCGGCGGTTCCTGAACCGGGGCTGCGAGGCGGAGGATCTGTTCCAGATCGGCAGCATTGGCCTGATGAAAGCCATCGACAAATTCGATACCGGCTACGAGGTAAAATTTTCCACCTACGCGGTGCCCATGATCGCCGGGGAAATCCGCCGGTTTCTGCGGGATGACGGCATGCTGAAGGTAAGCCGGACGATCCGGGAACATGCGGGGAAGGTGCAGAGCGTGCGGCAGCGGCTGCAGGCGACACTGAACCGGGAGCCGACGGTGGGGGAGCTGTCGGCGGAAACCGGGCTTTCGCCGGAGGATATTATGCTGGCGCTGGATTCTTCGGGAGAGGTGGAATCCATTTACAAGACGGTGTACCAGGGGGACGGGGCCTCCATTACCCTCATCGACCGGCTGGAGGAGAAGCGGGATGCCCATGAGGAGGTGCTGAACCGCCTGCTGCTGGAGGAACTGCTGGAGGATCTGGATGGCCAGGAACGGCAGCTCATCCAGCTGCGGTATTTTGAAGAGCGCACCCAGGCAGACATTGCGGCCCGGCTTGGCATTTCCCAGGTGCAGGTGTCCCGGATGGAGAAACGGATTTTGAAGCGGATGCGTTCGCAGGCACTGCGGGAGTAAAAATGGCTATGCAAATATGTCGAAATCAGGTAAAATGAGTAGAAAGAGGAAACAAATGAAGGACGAATGAACCCCGGAAGGGAACGGACAGGAGAAGGAACCCGTCGGGGAACAGAGGAATCTACGATGTGTAAGAGAGAAAACGAAGGAAACGAGCAGCAGAGAGAGCTGGAAGTGGTATTTGCACAGCTGGTGGCCATTGACCGGGCGAGGAACAGCGCCGAGGTGGATCTGGCGGTGAATACCCTCCTGCAGGCCATTGGAGAATATACCCAGGCGGAGCGGACATATATTTTCGAGATGATGGAAGAGGAACGGATCTTTACGAACATTTATGAATGGTGTTCAGAAGGGGTGACTCCACAGATCGATAATCTGCAGGCGTTGACAGCGGATGATATGCCCGTCTGGTACCGGATTTTTCTGCGGGGAGAAAGTATTATCATAGACGATCTGGAAACCGTGAAGGAGAGCATGCCGCTGGAATATGACATCTTGAAAGCGCAGGATATTTATTCAGAGATTTCTTTCCCCATCTGGTATCGGGGCAAGCTGATGGGATTCATTGGTGTGGACAATCCCCGGGTTGCAAAATCCCGGTATTTTCTTAATCTGCTGGCTGTGGTGGGCGGTTATGTGGGCAATGCCTGGGAGAACTTCCGCGTGGCGAGACAGCTGAAGCAGAACAGGGATGCTCTGCAGCAGAATCGCCGGGATCTGGAAAAGGCCCGGGAGGAAGTGACACTGAACAATGAGATCATTTCTGCCATCAGCAAGATTTACGTGCTGATTTTCCGGATTGATCTGGAAAAAGATTACTATGATGAGATTTCCAGTCAGGATGAGCTGCACCGTCTCACCGGAAAACACGGCAGGGCATCTGCGCGGATGCAGGAGATCTGTGACGCCTTCGTGGCGTCCGGTTACCGGGAAAATGTGCGGCAGTTTCTGGATCTGTCCACGCTGGCAGGACGGCTGGGGGAAGAGGATACGGTGGGAATGGAGTATCTGACCCAGGACGGGGACTGGCATCTGGCCCGGTTTATCGTGAAAAACAGGAATGCCGCCGGAGAAGTCACCCATGTGCTCTATGTCACCCGGGTGATCAGTGACACCAAGCGGCGGGAGCAGAGCTGGATCGCCATTGCGGAGGAAGCCAACCGGGCGAACATGGCCAAGACGGAATTCCTTTCCCGGATGGCCCATGATATCCGTACACCCATGAACGCCATTCAGGGATTTACCACCATTGCAAAAGCAAGTCTGAACAATGTTCAAAAAGTGGAAGAATGTCTCCAGAAGATCGAAATTTCCAGTCATTATCTGCGGGAGCTGGCGGATAATATTCTGGATCTGACCCACATCGAGAGCGGACAGATGAAGGCTGCCCACCAGGAAATGCAGCTCACCTCGTTTTTCGCGGAGTTATGTCTGCTGGTGGACGGGATCTGCATCGGCAGAAGCCTGCGCTTTGAGAAATGTTTGCACGATATCTGGTATGACCGGATCGTGGCAGACCCGGTGCTGCTGCGGCAGATCTATATGAATCTGCTGTCCAATGCGGTGAAATACACGTCGGACGGCGGCACTGTGACACTGGAAATGTATGAGGAAATGCTGCCGGAGACGAACCGCATCCGTCTGGTGTCCCGGGTACAGGACAGTGGCATCGGCATGTCCAGAGAATATATGGATGTGATGTACGCCAAATTCAGCCGGGCAGTGGATACCCGGGTCAATCAGGTGCGGGGAAGCGGCCTGGGCCTTTCCGTGGTAAAGGAGCTGACAGATCTTCTGGGCGGACAGGTGCAGGTGGAGAGTGCGCCGGAGCAGGGGACGAAGTTCATGCTGTCCTTCACCTTCCCTTATGTGGACGCAGCGGAGGCGCCTGCTCGTGCGGGGCAGGAGGAAGATGTGGCGGAGATTTGCAAGGGAATGCATCTTCTGGTGGCGGAGGATAACGACCTGAATTATGAGGTGGCTTCGGAACTGCTGGCGATGCAGGGGATTTCCTGCGACCGGGCGGAAAACGGCGCTGCCTGTGTGGAGCGGTTTCAGCATGCGCCGGAGGGCACGTACAATGCCATTCTCATGGACATGCAGATGCCGGTGATGGACGGCGTTCAGGCCACAGAGACGATCCGGCATATGACCCGGCGGGATGCGGTGACCATTCCCATCATTGCCATGACGGCCAATGCTTTTCAGCAGGATGTCGCCAGCTGCATGAACGCCGGAATGAACGGACATCTGGCCAAGCCCTTTGATCTGGCCAAGCTGCTGCCCATGCTGGCGGATGCGTGCCGGCGTCAGGTGAGGACGGAGAAGTAACGGAAATGAAGAAAGGGCGTGAATCCTGAATCGCGGACAGACCGGGAGAAATGAAAGTGATGATCTGACAAGTGGGACAAATCCGGGAGAATGGAATAATGCTGACCAGACGAGACAGGGATAGACCGAACGGAATCAGGCAATCGAACATAAGAAATCGAGAAAAAGAGTAATATGCGCGTATAGTATAAGAAAATGTAGAGAAAATAGGAAAGGAGGGATGGACGAAAGAAAGAAGGAATGCAAATGGGAAAAACGAGATGGAAGAATCTGCTGCTGAGCATGCTTCTGGTGTTGCTGGTGGTGGGGATGCTTCTCTATATCAAGGAGAAGGCCGGGGATACCGGACAGACGGAGGCGACATTAGTGGAGCAGACAGAAGATCAACGGCATCCGTTGAAACAGGAGCTGCAGAATCTGCGACTGCCGGGACGTGGGACAGCTGTTGTCTGTGTGGAAGCCTATGTAAGCAATGACTGTGAGCAGCCGGGGATGATGGTATTTCCGGTCATTGTCTGCACAGGGGGCCTGGGATGAGCGCCGGCACCACCCTGTACCTTCTCCTGGAGCAGAATACGGAGGTTTCCACCAGGGATGTCCGGCTGTCAGACGTGGCGAAAATGGCCTGCACGGACGAACATGCGCTGAACCGCCTGAAAACCATCAAACTGTTTCGCATTCCTTCGGGGAAAAAGTTCCGCAAAACGATGACGGTTGTGGATATCATCGAAAAGGTGCAGGCACTTTATCCGAACATGGAAGTAAATAATCTGGGTGAGACAGACTTTATCGTGACCTATGTGGAACAGGGAAAGGAACATCCGGTGTGGGATTTTGTGAAAACCGTACTGATCAGTGCGGTTATCTTTTTCGGTTCCGCTTTTTCCATCATGGCGTTCAACAACGATATCAACGTGACGGAGCTGTTTGCCCAGGTTTATGAACAGTGTACAGGAGCGGTGTCCGACGGGTACACGATCCTGGAAATCTCGTATTCTCTCGGCCTTTCCGTGGGCATCATCCTGTTTTTCAACCATTTTGCAGGAAAAAAGATCACTATGGATCCGACGCCGCTGGAGGTGCAGATGAAGCAGTACGAGCAGGACGTCAACACGGCGATCATCCAGGAAAACAGCCGAAAGGGGAAAGGAGCGGGCCATGGGATGGACGATTCTGCTGGCGATTAGCGGATTCAGTGCCGGGACAGTGGTGGCGGGCGGCATCTTTGCCCTGATCGTGGGCCTGAAAATCGTGCCCCGGTTCGCTGGCTTTACCCACACCGCCCATCACATGATGCTGTATGAGAGCTGCATCGTGTGGGGCGGAATTGTGGGAAATATCGTGAATGTGTTTCAGATTCCGCTGTACTGCGGGGCGGCAGGGCTGCTGCTCTTTGGGCTGGTGGGCGGTATCTATGTGGGGGCCTGGGCCATGGCGCTGGCGGAGATCGTGGACACGATCCCCATATTTTCCAGACGGCTGGGGCTGAAAGGAGGACTGGGGATCCTGGTGGTGCTC
The DNA here is from genome assembly GCA_032620915.1 of Oscillospiraceae bacterium NTUH-002-81. Taxonomy (NCBI): domain Bacteria; kingdom Bacillati; phylum Bacillota; class Clostridia; order Eubacteriales; family Oscillospiraceae; species Oscillospiraceae bacterium NTUH-002-81. The sequence goes on along the minus strand of CP136052.1, from coordinate 3,288,085 downwards.
ATGGCACTGGGAAGAAGCATCGGGGGGATCCTTCATTTTTACATGCGCTGGTAAAAACAGGAAAAGACGGGCGATCACAAGGACCTGGGGAAAGGAGATCCTATGAAAAACAACAAGCAGCAGTTAAACGAGACAGAGAAGCAGCAGTATGCGGACTATGTGAAAGAGGTGACACCCACCCATAGCCTGTGGATGAACATGGTGCGGGCATTTCTCGTGGGCGGGGCCATCTGTGCCATTGGTCAGGGAATTTTGAGCTACGTTCAATCCTTGGGGTTGGATGAAAAAAGCGCCGGGACATGGACATCCATTGTGCTGGTGCTCATGAGCATCATTTTAACGGGGTTCAATCTCTACCCGTCCATTGCCAAGTTCGGCGGCGCCGGAGCGCTGGTGCCCATCACCGGGTTTGCCAATTCCGTGGCAGCCCCGGCCATCGAGTTCCAGAAGGAAGGGCAGGTGTTCGGCATCGGCTGCAAGATTTTCACCATCGCCGGGCCGGTGATCCTGTACGGCGTGTTCACCAGCTGGGTAGCGGGGCTTTTGTACTGGCTGGGAAAAATGCTGGGGATGGGGTAAATGAAGTTAGAGAATGCTTTGTCGAAGGAAAGACGTTGACAAAGTGGTGATTCATCGAATGTAATGATTTCACCGAATCGGTGAAATGGGTGAATACAGTGAAAATAAATTATACAGAGAAACAATATGTGCAGATTGCAAAGGAACAGTTTTGTCAGGTTGTGAAAGAGGTGCCTATGATTTCAGATATCGAAATTGTTCCTACAGGGCTGCAAAGGGGATTTGGGGATTTTTGTGCGATTCTTCATTTCACAGACAGTGAAGAAACGATGAAATTCTGCATCGAAGTAGAGGCGAGAGGCGAAAGGCGTTTTGTGAATGCCTTTATGCTCATGGCATCGCAATATGCGGATGATTCGTTTTATATACTGATGGCACCCTATATTTCTGAAAGTTCCGCCGAAGCTTTGCGTGAGAAAAAATATGGTTATATGGATTTGTCCGGTAACTGTTATATTTCGGCGAAGCACATTTTTATTTATGTGACAGGCAAACAGAATAAATATGTGGAAGTGCGGACGAAGAAGAATTATTTTTAAAGAAGTGCTTCAGCGGCATCTGAGATCATGCGCACCATTTTAAATGACTACAGGAAAATCTGGCATGTAAAGGAGCTGGCGCAGATGACGGGAAAAGCCATCGGCACGGTTTCTAATGTGAAAGCATTTTTGTATGATCATGCCTGGATCAGGGAGCAGGATGGCGGTTTTTTGCTGTGTAATCCCCGGGAAATGCTCTGTCACTGGGCAAAGGATTATGAGAAAAAAGATGCCAGATGCCTGGAATATTATTCCCTGGATAGCGTGGCGGATGTAGAACGGGCAATCGGCAAATGGAATGCATCACACGGCGCGGCAGCTGTACTGGGTTCTTTTTCTGCGGCTGCCCGGTATGCGCCGACGGTGCGTTACCAGAAGGTATATGTGTACGTGGAGCAACAGGATCTGGAAGAGTTTGTCAAAGATCTGGAGCTGGAACCGGTATCTGTAGGGGGGAATGTGGTTTTGATAATTCCGCACGATGAGACCCCCTGCATGTTTGCCAGAAAGATACATGGTGATCTGGTGACTTCGCCGGTGCAGACGGTGCTGGATCTTCGGAACAGCAGCGGACGGGGAGAGGAAGCCGCAGATGCGGTGATGCAGAAGGAATTTTGTCTACAGGGGGATGATGAGAATACAGAGAGAGGAAAATCTGAAACAGGCGATTGATTACTCGCAGGGTCAGAAGGATGCTGCTTATTGTGTCCTGGGAGAGATCGTAAATCTGCTGGGAGAATTTTCAGATCATATGCGTATCATAGGCGGCTGGGTTCCGGCGCTTTTATATCCGAATGAGGATCATATCGGTTCCATAGATGTGGATGTTTTACTGAATCAGCTGGAGATCCGGCGGGCAGAAAGCTATGAGACGATCAAGCGTCTGCTGGAGAAAAACGGATATCGCAGGCACAGGGAGAAATATTTTACATTTATAAAGACGGTTACCATCCAGGGCATTGATTATGATGTGGACGTGGATTTTCTGTCTGGAAAATATGGCGGCGATGGGAGCAATGTGAGTAAGCATGTGAACGGGATCAAAACACTTCCGGCGACGGGTGGAAATTTTGCTTTTGAATTTCCGCCGGAGGATGTTCCCATTACGTACCGCCGGGCGGACGAGGAAATGTACCGGGTGAAAACGATGTATAAAAAACGGCGGGAAGAGGAAGCGGGCAGGAAGGCGCCGGTCGGATAAAAATTGCATAAGTCGAGATACTAACAACAAAGGATTCTGTAAAAGCAGGATCCTTTTTCTATATACATTTTGAAAAGAAGAACAACGTGAGAACTATGTGAAAAATGGACTTGGAGGGATTTTGATGGAACAGAGCAGAGGAAAACAGAGCATTGCGTTTGCGCATCCGCCCTGTATCGAGAGCAGTGCGTCCGTGGCCGGGAAAAAGGAGGGCGACGGGCCGCTGGGCCATCTCATAGACCTGGTGGATGAGGATCCCCTGTTTGGGGAGGACTCCTGGGAAAAGGCCGAGAGCACCATGCAGAAGGAGGCGGCTCGGATCGCGCTGAAAAAGGCGGGGCTGGAGCCTGCGGATATCCGCTATATATTTGCCGGAGACCTGCTGGGGCAGCTCATCGCCACCTTTTTCGGCATGAAGGAACTGCCCGCGCCGCTGTTTGGGCTGTACGGGGCGTGCTCCACCGCCGGGGAGGCGCTGCAGCTGGGGGCGATGACGGTGAATGCCGGGTATGCCTCCCATGTGCTGTGCGTGGCGTCCAGTCATTTCGGCAGCGCAGAAAAACAGTTCCGGTATCCGCTGGCCTACGCCAATCAGCGGCCCCTGTCGGCCACCTGGACGGTGACGGGCTGTGGTGCCTTCGTGGTGGGAAATACGGGCCGGGTGAGGATCACCGGCATCACCACCGGAAAAATTGTGGATTACGGCCTGCGGGATTCCATGAACATGGGGGCCTGCATGGCACCGGCAGCCGCGGACACCATCGCCCAGAATTTACAGGATTTCGGGCGGACGCCGGAGGACTATGACCAGATCATTACCGGCGATCTGGGAAAGGTGGGAAAGGAGATTCTGCTGACGCTCATGAAGGAACAGGGTGTGGATATCAGCAGGCAGCACGCGGACTGTGGCATCGAGATCTATGACGCCGAGACCCAGGACACCCATTCCGGCGGAAGTGGCTGCGGCTGCTCGGCGGTGACGCTGGGGGCCTATATCCTGGATCAGCTGGCGGAAGGCCGCTGGAAGCGGGTGCTGTTCGTGCCCACCGGGGCGCTGCTGTCCACGGTGAGCTTCAACGAAGGGCAGACCATCCCCGGGATTGCCCACGGGGTGGTATTAGAGACTGCATGACAAACCGCATAATAAAACCCCTGTCAGGAAAGATGATATCATGGTTGCCTACCATCTTTTGACAGGGGGCTTATCACATCTGCCTACCGGTTGATGTTATGTGCCGGTGCATTATGCAATCAATGTAATAATTTCTTTTTTTCGTATTTCGGTTCGCTGGTCAGGTTTACACCCAGTTTTTTGAAGATGTTGATGTCCACCTTGGACAGCAGCACGGAGGTGTGTACCTGGCAGCCACGCAGCTTGGGCAGCTGTTCCATGGCCAGCAGCGCGTTGGGGTTCTTGGAAGCGCTGGAGGACAGGGCGATGAGCACCTCATCCGTGTGCAGCCGCGGGTTGTGTCCGCCCAGATATTTGACCTTCAGGGTGCGGATGGGATCCAGTGCATCCGGGGAGATCAGGTGCATGTCGGCGTCCAGACCGGCCAGCACTTTCAGGGCGTTGAGGATCAGGGCTGCGGAAGCGCCCAGCAGATCCGAGGTCTTGCCGGTGACGATGGTGCCGTCGGAAAGTTCGATGGCGGCAGCCGGTGCGCCGGTGGCCTCTGCCCGGACATTGGCAGCGGATACGACCTTGCGGGCCTGGACGGTGACGGAAGCCTGCTTCATCAGCAGCTGGATCTTGTAGATCTCGTTCTCCGTGCCGGTGCCCTCTACATATTTTTCCTGGGCCTCATAGTACCGGCGGATGATCTCCTGGCGGGAAGCCTCGCAGCATGCCTCATCATCGATGATGCAGTTGCCGGCCATGTTGACGCCCATATCTGTGGGAGATTTGTACGGGCTCTCGCCGAAGATCTGCTCGAAAATGGCGTTGAGCACCGGGAAGATCTCCACATCACGGTTGTAGTTGACGGTGGTCTTGCCGTAGGCTTCCAGGTGATACGGGTCGATCATGTTTACGTCGCTTAAGTCAGCGGTGGCAGCCTCATAGGCAAGGTTCACCGGGTGGCGCAGCGGCAGATTCCATATGGGGAAGGTCTCGAACTTGGCGTAACCGGCCTTGATGCCCCGTTTGTGCTCATGGTAGAGCTGAGACAGGCAGGTAGCCATCTTGCCGCTGCCCGGCCCCGGTGCGGTAATGACAACCAGGGGGCGGGTTGTCTCGATGTAATCATTTTTTCCATAGCCCTCGTCGCTGACGATGAGGGGAATGTTGCCCGGATATCCGGCGATCACATAGTGGGTGTACACCCGGATGCCCAGAAAGGTCAGGCGGCTGCGGAAGCTGTCGGCGGAAGGCTGTCCGGCATACTGGGTGATGACAATGCTGCCCACGTAAAGCCCTTTGGAATGGAATTCGTCGATGAGACGGAGCACGTCCTCGTCGTAGGTGATCCCTAAGTCTCCGCGGATCTTGTTTTTCTCGATGTCGGCCGCGCTGATGACGATGACGATTTCGGCCTGATCCTTTAATTGCAGCAGCATCTGCAGCTTACTGTCGGGATGGAAGCCGGGAAGCACGCGGGAGGCGTGGTAGTCGTCGAACAGCTTGCCGCCGAATTCCAGGTACAGCTTGTTGTCAAACTGGGCGATCCGCTCCCGGATGTGGGCGGACTGTGTCTGCAGGTATTTTTCATTATCAAATCCAATATGCATAAATAAGTACCCCTTTGTTGTAGTTTGTCCTTATTATATAGTATTTGTCCCGGGGAAGCAACGGGCAAAACACTACAGTTCACGCGCGCCATTCGCAAAACCGCATCTGCGATGCTCTCCGCTGCGATGCAGCTCATTTTTGCTCATGAACCGGCGCTCCCTTCATACATTCGTGCAGTCAGATTTTTATGCGAGCATAAAATCTGCCCACAGGAATGTATGAGTGAACTGTATGTCAATTTCTGCGCGTTTGCGGATTGAATTCTTCCAGAAATCGTGGTACGATATTAACAAATTGTTTAATTGAAACCATAAGAAATTTGTGCAAAAAGCATTTGAAAACGTTAGGAGGGCTTTGTGTGAATAAAAAGACGACAGTTCCGTTTCGGGGAACAGATGAACAGAAGAGAAAGCTCCTGGCAGTGATTTCTGAGCTTAAGGATGAGAAAGGTGCGCTGATGCCGATTATGCAGCACGCACAGGAGATTTACGGATATCTTCCGATCGAAGTTCAGAAGATCATTGCTGAGCAGACCGGAATCCCGATGAGTAAGATTTACGGAGTGGCAACTTTTTACTCCCAGTTTAACCTGAATCCCAAGGGTAAATATCAGATTTCCGTCTGTCTGGGGACCGCATGCTATGTCAAGGGTGCGGGGAATATTATGGACCGGGTACAGCAGTATCTGGGGATTGAGGATGGCGGATGTACGCCGGACGGCAAATTTTCCCTGGATTCCTGCCGCTGTATCGGTGCCTGCGGCCTGGCACCTGTCATGATGATCAATGACAAGGTATTCGGCCGTCTGGGTGCAGATGATGTGGACAGGATTCTGGGAGACTATGAGAAAATGTAACCTGGGTGCGGGAAAGGAAGGAAAGCAGTCATGAAGAGTTTAGAAGAATTAAAAGCAATCCGTGACCGGATGAAAAATCAGGTAGAGTTAAGAGATCAGGGCAGTTCCAACATCCGCGTGGTGGTTGGTATGGCTACGTGCGGCATTGCCAGCGGTGCCCGTCCGGTGCTCAATGCCCTGGCTTCCGAGGTACAGAAACGCGGCCTGACCAATGTGACCGTCACGCAGACCGGCTGCATCGGCCTGTGTCAGTATGAACCGATCGTAGAAGTGTTTGAACCGGGCAAAGAGAAGGTAACTTATGTGAAAATGGATCCCGAGAAGGCCGTTGAGGTCGTTGACAAGCATCTGTGCAAGGGCTTTGTCGTTTCCAAGTATACCTTAAGCTCGACAAACTTATAATGGAGGTGGAAATATGTATCGTGCTCATGTATTGATTTGCGGCGGTACGGCATGTACTGTCTCAAACAGCCAGTCCGTCTATGAGAAGATGGTGGAAGAAATCAAAAAAGCAGGCCTTCAGGATGAGATTCAGATTGTAAAGACCGGCTGCTTCGGTATGTGTAAGGTTGGCCCTAACATGGTCGTTTATCCGGATCAGGTTTTCTATACCATGGTACAGCCCGAGGATGTGGAAGAGATCGTTCAGGAGCATCTGCTGAAGGGCAGAGTCGTGAAGAGACTCCTGTTCGATGAGTCCCTGACTGACGGCAATGTAAAAGCATTAAAGGATACCAATTTTTACAAAATGCAGACGCGTATCGCGCTGCGTAACTGCGGCGTCATTGACCCGGAAAATATTGATGAGTACATAGGCCGGGACGGCTATGAGGCACTGGGAAAGGTGCTGACAGAGATGACCCCGGATGAGGTGATCCAGACCATTCTGGACAGCGGTCTCCGCGGCCGTGGCGGTGCAGGCTTCCCCACCGGCCTGAAATGGAAGTTTGCTTCGGGTAATCGCGGGAAAGTGCAGAAATACGTCTGTTGTAACGCGGATGAGGGGTGACCCGGGCGCATTCATGGACCGTTCGGTTCTGGAGGGCGATCCCCACGTGGTACTGGAGGCTATGGCCATCGCAGGCTATGCCATCGGTTCCGATCAGGGTTACATCTATGTCCGCGCGGAGTACCCCATTGCAGTACAGCGCCTGAATACGGCCATCAAGCAGGCAAGAGAGTACGGACTGCTTGGTAAGAATATTTTCGGTACGGATTTTTCCTTTGATATCGAGCTGCGTCTCGGCGCCGGTGCTTTCGTCTGTGGTGAGGAGACGGCACTGATGACATCCATCGAAGGAAAACGCGGTGAGCCCCGTCCCCGTCCGCCGTTCCCGGCTGTGAAGGGTCTGTTCGAGAGCCCGACCATCTTAAATAACGTAGAGACCTATGCCAACATTCCGCGGATCATCCTCCAGGGTGCCGAGTGGTTTGCTTCCATGGGTACGGAGAAGTCCAAAGGAACCAAGGTATTTGCACTGGGCGGCAAGATCACCAACACCGGACTGGTGGAGATCCCCATGGGAACGACGCTGCGTACCGTCATCGAGGAGATCGGCGGCGGCATCCCCAATGGCAAGAAGTTCAAGGCAGCCCAGACCGGCGGCCCGTCCGGCGGATGTATTCCGGCAGAGCATATGGACATCCCCATCGATTATGACAATCTGATCTCCATCGGCTCCATGATGGGATCCGGCGGTATGATCGTTATGGATGAAGATACCTGTATGGTAGATATTGCCAAATTCTTCCTGCAGTTCACGGTAGATGAGTCCTGTGGTAAATGTACCCCGTGCCGTGTGGGAACAAAGAGAATGTACGAGATCCTGGACAAAATCACCCGGGGCGAGGGTACGATGGAAGATATTGATAAGCTGGAAGAGCTTGCTTACTATATCAAGAACAATGCACTTTGCGGCCTGGGGCAGACAGCACCGAACCCGGTACTGTCCACACTCCGATATTTCCGTGATGAGTATGAAGCACATGTCAAAGACCACAAATGTCCTGCCAAGGTATGTAAGGCACTGTTCGATTACAAGATCGATCCGACCAAGTGTAAGGGCTGTACGCTCTGCGCAAGAATCTGCCCGGCACATGCGGTTACCGGCAAGCCCAAGGAACCGCATCAGATCGACACGTCTATCTGCCTGAAGTGCGGCGCCTGCATGGAGAACTGCCACTTTGGCGCAATTTACAGAGACTAGGAGGGACAAGCGATGGGAGAAGTAACAATTAAATTAAACGGAATAGAGCGCAGAGTCCCTGAGGGCATTACCATTCTGGAGGCCGCAAGACTTTTCCAGGTGGAGATCCCCACACTCTGTTATCTGAAAGACATCAACGAGATTGGCGCATGCCGGATGTGCGTTGTAGAAGTAAAGGGTGCGAGAAGCCTGGTGGCTTCCTGCGTTTACCCGGTCAATGACGGCATGGAAGTGTGGACCAACACCCCTACTGTCATGGATTCCAGAAAGAAGACACTGCAGCTGCTGCTGTCCAATCACCGCAAGGACTGCCTGTCCTGCGTGCGCAGCGGCAACTGTGAGCTTATGAAGCTCTGCCGGGAGCTGGGCGTGGATGATACCGAGAAATATGCCGGTGAGATGACACCTTCCGAGCCGGATGAAAGTGCACCGCATATGATCCGCGACAACAGTAAATGTGTGCTTTGCCGCCGTTGTACCGCTGTCTGTGAAAAGGTACAGCATATCGGTGTTATCGGTGTCAACAACCGCGGCTTTGCGACAGCCATCGGTTCCACCTTCGAGATGGGACTGGCTGAGACAAGCTGCGTATCCTGCGGACAGTGTATCGCCGTATGTCCTACCGGTGCCCTTCGTGAGAAGGACAGCACTGCAGAGGTATTTGCGGCTCTGGCAGACCCGGAGAAATTCGTGGTCGTACAGACCGCACCGTCTGTGCGTGCAGCACTGGGCGAGGAGTTCGGCTACCCGATCGGCACCCAGGTAGAGGGCAAGATGGTAACCGCCCTTCGCAGACTGGGCTTTGACAAAGTATTCGACACCGATTTTGCCGCAGACCTGACGATCATGGAGGAGGCCAACGAGTTCCTTGACCGTGTGAAAAACGGCGGAACCCTGCCGCTGATCACCTCCTGTTCCCCGGGCTGGGTAAAATACTGTGAGTATTATTATCCCGACATGATCCCGAACCTGTCCACCTGCAAGTCCCCGCAGCAGATGTTTGGTGCAGTATTAAAGACCTACTATGCAGAAAAGATGGGTATCGATCCGAAGAACATTGTGAGCGTCAGCATCATGCCGTGTACCGCCAAGAAGTTCGAGATCGGCCGTGACAACGAGAACGCTTCCGGTTACCCGGATGTGGATATTTCCCTGACCACAAGAGAGCTGGCAAGAATGATCAGGAAATCCTGCTTAAGCTTCCCTGACCTGGAGGACGGTACCTTCGATCATCCGTTGGGTGAGTCCACCGGCGCAGGCGTCATCTTCGGTGCTACCGGCGGCGTGATGGAGGCAGCTCTCCGTACCGCAGTGGAGACACTGACCGGCGAGACACTGGAGCATGTGGATTTCCAAGCGGTTCGCGGAACTGCAGGCATCAAGGAAGCCGAGTACGACGTGGCAGGCATGAAGATCCGCGTGGCAGTTGCCTCCGGCCTTGGCAATGCCCAGACCCTTCTGGACCGTGTGAAAAACGGTGAGGCAGATTATCAGTTCATCGAGATCATGGGATGCCCCGGCGGCTGCGTAGATGGCGGAGGACAGCCCATCCAGTCTCCGGATGTGCGCAGAAGAGTGGATGTGAAAGCAGCCCGTGCGAAAGCCCTGTATAATCTGGACGCTTCCATGACCTACCGGAAGTCCCATGACAACCCGGCCATCAAGAAGCTGTACGATGAGTACCTTGGCATGCCAGGCAGCGAGAAGGCACATCATATCCTGCATACCAGCTATGTCAAGAGAGAGGTCTATGACATCTAACAACAGTTCAGCCATACGATGCATATGGCTGGGTGCCGTGCTTGCACGGAAGGCCAGCTGTATCATCGGATGAGGTGAGCGCCCGCAGATGAGCAGAAATGAGCTGCGCAGCGGCGGAGAGCGCAGTTATGCGCGGTTCTGCGAATGGGCGCGCCTGAACTGTTATTATACAACTGCATATGATAATGAGAAGAGGCACCCCGGGAGTTCCCTGTGGATGCCTCTTTTCGATATTCAGGAAATCTTAAAATGACATTCCTCTCCATTTATGATAGGATAGAAGTTAGAAAACAGTGACAGGAGGAATGCCGGATGTTTGATCTGATTATACTGTTAATTGTCATAAAAATTATCATCAGTGTGGCGAACCGGAATAAAACAGGGAAGAAGAAAGATGCTTCTGCCCGCCCCAATGAGCCAAGAAAGCACGGGTTTGGCGGCTTTCCCTTTGGAAATGCCAGAGAATGGGCATCGAAGCGGATGCCGGAGGCGGAAGGGCTGACGAGACATACCGCTTCGCGCAAAGAACCGGCGCCGGAACCGGAGATTTTAAAACGGGTGAACCAGCAGATCAAAGGCACGGACGCCAGCGCGGCAGATCTGGAGACGTACCGGAGACTGCTGGAGCGGCAGCAGTGTACGGATATCCGGGAGATTGCAAGGCAGATGAACTGCACCATGTACCAGGTTATCCATGAGATCCGGGATTTTCAGGAGTTGGGATATTTTCAGGGAGCGGTCATTGACGACAGCAACTATGTGATCCACTATCCGGGAAAAGAACGGCCGACACCCCGGGCAACTGCCGGAAAAGGGGAACGCAATGCCGCAAGGGAAGCCGTCCGTCAGGCGGCATCGGAGCCGCCCATCTGCGCGGTGACCGGAAAACCGGAGAGTGCATCCGGACACGGCCATGGGGAACCGTGGGAAGAGCGGCGGCTGGATCCCAGCCAGATCGGCAATGGCTATATGACCATGACGCCGGACTACCGGATCACGTACATGACCATGCCGGAGCAGGGGATGCCTATTTCCTACAATACGATCCCGGAATACCCGGAGAACGAGGCGTGAGGCAGTGTGATATTTACAATACATATACATAATAAGTGTTATTCCGGGGAATCCTGTTGTCAGCAGCAGGAAAGGATGGGATAGCGATGGATTATGTAACTGCATTCTGGGTTGGCGGCCTGATCTGTGCGGTGGTGCAGATTCTGATGGAGAAGACGAAAATGATGCCGGGGCGGATCATGGTACTGCTGGTGTGCACCGGCGTGGTGCTGGGCGCCATTGGCATCTATGAACCTTTTGCCAGATTTGCCGGAGCCGGGGCAACGGTGCCGCTGTTGGGCTTTGGCAATACGCTCTGGAAAGGCGTGATGGAAGGAGTACAGAAGGACGGGATGCTGGGCATCTTTACCGGTGGTCTGACGGCCAGCGCGGGCGGCATCTGTGCGGCGCTGGTGTTTGGGTATATCGCGTCGCTGATCTGGCAGCCCAAGATGAAGCGGTAAATTTCCAGGCAATGGTGCGCGTCATGCACAGGAAAAGCATTTGCCAGGGCGGAATGCCAGAGAAAATGATCGTGATATGTAAAGTGCAGGAATAAAATGTGATAATGGCGGGCAAACAAGGCTGCCCGCCGGAAAAACAGGAGGATGGAAGCGTATGGGACTGATAAGAGCTGCGAAAAATGCTGCAAAAGGAGTACTGGCGGATCAGTGGAAGGAATACTTTTACTGTGAGGCGCTGCCTGCGGAGGTGCTGGCGGTGAAAGGTCAGAAAAAAGTGCGGGGACGTTCCGCAAACAAGGGAAGCGACAACATTATCTCCAACGGTTCCGTGATTGCTGTGGCGGAAGGCCAGTGCATGATGATCGTGGAGCAGGGCAAGGTGGTAGATGTGTGCGCGGAGCCCGGCGAGTATACATATGACATTTCCAGCGAGCCGTCTCTTTTTGTGGGAGACGGCCTGGCAGACAATTTTGTAAAAGTATTTGAAAATATCGGCAAGCGGTTTACCTTCGGCGGCGAGGCCCCCAAAGATCAGCGCGTGTACTATTTCAATACGAAAGAGATCACCGGCAACAAATACGGAACGCCGTCTCCGGTGCCTTTCCGGGTGCTGGACATGAGAGCGGGCATTGACATGGATATTTCCATCCGCTGCTTCGGAGAATACAGCTATCGCATCGTGAACCCGCTGCTGTTTTATACGAATGTATGCGGCAATGTGGCGGAGGCGTATGAGCGCGGCCAGCTGGACGGCCAGCTGAAAACCGAGCTGCTGACGGCGCTGCAGCCTGCCTTTGCCCGGATTAGTGAGATGGGCATCCGCTATTCTTCTCTTCCGGGACATACGACAGAGATCGCCAATGCGCTGAATGAGGAGCTGTCGGCCAAATGGCGGGATGTCCGGGGACTGGAGATCGTCGCTTTCGGCGTATCTTCGGTAAAGGCAAACGAAGAGGATGAGCAGATCATCAAGGAAATGCAGCGGGAGGTGGCTTACACCGATCCGGCCCGGGCGGCAGGTGTGCTGGCCAGAGCCCAGGCGGAGGCCATGAAAGCGGCTGCTTCCAACACCAGCGCAGGTCCGGCTATGGCATTTATGGGAATGGGAATGGCCGGACAGACGGGCGGCATGAACGCCCAGGCACTGTATCAGATGGCCCAGGAGAACCGGCAGGCCCAGATGGCAGGCGGCCAGTTTGCCAATGCAGGGCAGCCCGGCTCCATGGCAGGCGCCGGACAGATGCCCGCGGGAGGCAGTGCCGGAATGCAGGGCAATGGCGGCCAGGCATCCGGCGCAGCTGCGGATACATGGAACTGTTCCTGCGGTCAGACCGGAAATGTTGGAAAATTCTGTCCTTCTTGCGGCCAGCCGCGCCCGGTACCTGTAGATGCAGGCTGGGTGTGCAGCTGTGGTGCTATCAATAAGGGAAAATTCTGCTCCGAGTGCGGCAAACCCAAGCCGGCAGGCGTGCCCCAGTACCGGTGTGACAAATGCGGCTGGGAGCCGGAGGATCCGGCACATCCGCCGAAATTCTGCCCGGAGTGCGGAGATCCGTTCGACGATGGGGATATCATCGGATAAATTTTCCAAAGGGAAGGAGTAAAAAGCAGCTATGGCAGAACAGGTGACCAATTACCAGTGCCCGGCCTGCACAGGGCCGCTGCATTACGATGGAAGCATCGGAAAATTGAAATGTGATTACTGCGAATCGACTTACGAGGTCGCGGAGATAGAAGCACTATATAAAGAAAAAGAAGAAGCTGCGGCGAAGGCTGCAGAGGAAGAAAAGAAGAAACAGCAGTCAGAGCTGAGAGTAGGTGTCGGTCTGTCCAGGGAGAATGCGGAGAGTGTAGCGGAAAATGAGCAGACTATGGCGGATGGAGAGAAGGCAGAGGGTCAGCCAGCACGGGCTGGTCAGCAAGCAGGAGATCAGGCTGCATCGGAGAATCAACAGGCGGAAGAAATGTCCGACAATGGCGACTGGGACACCTCCGGTATGGAGCAGGGCTGGGGCGCGGACGCCGAGGGCATGAAGTCCTACACCTGTCCCTCCTGTGGCGCAGAGCTGATCTGTGACGCCACCACGGCGGCAACCTCCTGTCCGTACTGCGGCAATCCCAGCATCGTGCCGGGGCAGTTTTCCGGTATGTTAAAGCCCGACTATGTGATCCCCTTCAAACTGAGCAAGGAGGATGCAATCAAGGCGCTGAAAGCCCATTACAACGGGAAACCTTTCCTGCCGAAGGCTTTCAAATCGAAAAACCATATTGAGGAGATCAAAGGCGTTTACGTGCCGTTCTGGCTGTTTGACGGCAAAGCGGAGGGAAACATTACATACGAGGCGACCCGTACCCGGGTGTACCGAAGCGGCGATTATGAAGTGACAGAAACCGATCATTTCCATGTGTATCGTGCCGGTTCTCTTTCCTTTGAGCGGATTCCGGTGGATGCGGCGTCCAAAATGCCCGATGATCATATGGATTCCATCGAACCCTTTGACTATTCGGAGCTGAAACCGTTTTCTACAGCTTATCTGCCCGGATTTCTGGCGGATAAATACGATGTGTCCGTGGAGGACAGCCAGGAGCGTGCGGATCGCCGCTGCCGGGAGACGCTGGAGAATTCCCTGCGGGATACGGTGCACGGCTATACGTCCTGTGTGCCCATCACGAAAAATATCCATCTGAAACGGGGAAAAGTGCACTATGCGCTGCTTCCGGTGTGGATGCTCAACACGAAATGGGACGGAAAAGATTTCCTGTTTGCCATGAACGGGCAGACGGGCCGGCTGGTAGGCGATCTTCCCATCAGCTGGGGAAAATGTTTTGGAACGGCAGCAGCGATCATTGCTGTGGTGACGGCGGTTCTCACAACGCTGTTCATGCTTGTATAGAGGGGGGTGGGCATATGAAAAAGAAAATGGCAGGAGCCATGGCGGCTCTTCTGATGTTTGCTGCTTGTCAGATGCCTGCCTTTGCTGCAGAGGTGCCGGAGGGCGGAACAGACTATGGTTCGTTTTATGACGAAACAGGTGTGATGAATACCGAAGTCCTGCAGGAGTTGGGTGAGGTAACCCTTCCCTCCGTAGGGGGTGCTTACGGAGTGGATCTTCGGGTGGATGTGCTGGACTACGCGGACGGCAAGGAGACCATGGAAGAAATGGCGGCGCGCATTTATGAGGAATACGGGTACGGTTATCCCGATACGCTGGATGGTATTTCCCTGACGCTGCTGCTTGGCACGGATGGGGACAGTTATACGCTTCCGGAGGGAAACTGGATTGTCTATGGAGCCGGAGAAGATCAGCAGCTGATGGAGACGATTGCAGCGTCTGTGTCGGAGCAGGTGGCGCCTTATCTGACGGAAGGGGCCTGGGACGGCGATCTGGCCAGCGATCAGGCAACCCTGGAGCAGGCAGTATCCGCCGTGAGCGATGCTGTGCAGCAGGCCTGTGAAGACAACGGCATACAAAAAGCCGGAGCCCTGTTAAACTATGTGACAGACGTGGCGGGCCTGCTCAGCGATGAACAGCTCCAGACGCTGGAGCAGAAGGCACAGGAAGTGTCAGAGCAGTACAACTGCGGTGTCTATGCTGTGACCGTCGATGACTATCAAAATTATGACGATTCCGGCGTCTTTGACACGGCAGTGGCCGTTTATCACGGCTGTAATCTGGGAGAAGGCAGCGACCGGGATGGTATCCTGTTGCTGTTGAGCATGGCAGACCGGGATTACGCCATGTTCGTTTATGGCCCCTTTGCCAATGAGGCTTTCAATTCCTATGGCCAGGAGCAGTTGGAACAGGTATTTCTGGACGACTTTGCCGATAATGACTGGTACAACGGATTCACGGATTATATCGAAAACTGCGCATCCTACATGCAGCAGGCCGTGGACGGCATGCCGGTCAGCGAGCCCGGCCCCAGTCTGCTGGGCAGCCTTGGCCTGGCCTTTGGCATCGGCTGCGTCATTGCCCTCATCGTGTGCGTCATCATGTGCTTTATGATGAAATCTGTGGCTCCCGGAACCAGCGCCCGGGCCTATGTGACACCCGAGGGACTGCATCTCACCGGCCAGCGGGATCAGTTCACCCACAGAACCCAGACCCGCAGAAAAATTGAAAAAGACCCGCCCAGCGGCGGAGGCGGCACCAGCCACAGTGGCGGGGGCGGCTCCGGCAGGAGCGGGAAGTTCTAAACCCGTTCAGCCATGCACGCTGGGACGGAGAACGCTGCGTCAAGCTTGCTTGTAAGCAGCGGAATCTGTCCTGGCGTATATGGCGCCCGGCCATGAGCGAGAACCTTAAGCTGCGTCAGCAGCGGGGAGGGTGCGCAGAGCACCCGGGGTTCGAGCTTTGGCATGGCTGAACGGGTTATTATTATGCATTTTCTTCTTTTCTTAAAAAATATTTCACAACAACAATTCCCACCACAGCGACAATTCCTATATACACATAAATGAGAAAACTTTCCGCAGTGCTTTTGCTTGTCCCCCAGCTGTCGTTGACATTGTCATCCCGATACTGGTCTGTCACATCATTTCCATTTTTATCCAACAAAACCACCGCGTCGGTGAAAATTCCATTTGTCTCGCTGGTAGACAGTCCCAGCTCTTCTGCAAAGCTTTTTCCTTCAAAAATCCAAAGAAAATCCGGCTCCGTGATAGCAAATGTTTTTTCTGCTGTTTTCGCTTCTTCATTTTCCTTTGTCCATACCCGAAAAACAAGGCGGACAGAGGCGATCTCCTGACAGTTATCGCCGACAAGAAAGAAATGTTTGTTGTCCGCATTTCCACTTGTCCACAGATTTCCCGTCCATATACCTGCCGTGTACGGGAAGGGCGATTCCGAGGCATCCATGGGACGGTATTTTCCGTTGATGCCCCGCTTCATGGTGAGGATGCCGTGTACATGATCGGCATTGTCTGCGGCGTAAGCCACATACAAAAACTGACCCTGGACGGCAGATCCAATGACGCGCAGAGGGCTGTCCGGAGCGATGCCCTGTGTGGCATCGGTGTCATCAGGGGAAGGCACATAATCCTCTACGGCCTGCTGGAGGCCTTTGGCCGTGTTGGCATAGGGAAATGTCATGGCGTACAGCCGCACGATGCAAAACAGGCAGAGCAGAAAAGCCAGCGCTGCGGCGACGAGACGGGAACGTTTTACCTCTTTTAGATCAGAAAAATGCATGGGAGCCCTCCTTTTATCCATGATTTACCGGTGTTGTTTTTTCATATGATATACAAAAGAATAGCATAAAAGAGAAGGAGAGACAATCGGAATCAGTCCCGGCTCGATGAGGACTTTTCAATCAAAAACGCCAGACAAAACGGAGGAAAATCCGTCTGCTCTGCCTGACGATAGAAACGATACCTGTTGATTGTTCCGTACTTCGTACTCCCACAATCAACCCCAATATTCGCATATCGCGAAGCTTACGCTTCGCTTTTATGCTCATATCGGGGCGGGGCATAAAGTCATAAAACTGCACTTCCGTTTACATATAACTGGTATCCGTTGGCATTGATCTGGGACAGGTCGCCGTCAAAGGAAGTGATATAGCTGTCGCCGGTGAGTGTCCAGGTGGAAGAACTATCCAGCGTTACGTTGACTTCTCCGGCGTCCCCGGTGCTGTTGATGGTGCCTGTGAATGCACTGCCGTCGGATAAGGTCATGTCCAGTGTGGAAATGTCATCCACGGTGATGTTGCCGTCCATGGTCTGGCTGGATGTGGTGAGCACAACATCTCCGCCGTTGGAGCCGCTGGTGCCCCAGCCTCGGCTGCTGTTATTGCCGGCAATGGTCAGCAGCTGGTCGTTGGCGGTAACCAGTTTGGTGTCTTTCAGGGAAATGGTGCAGCTGGTGTTGGTCACGTAGAACAGGTCACCGGACAGAGAGGTGATGCTGCCGCCGTCAGAAGAGAAGCTGGCCTCACCTATGGCTGCATCACCGGACATGCTCTGATAAATCATCACAGCATGCAGGTTATCTTCGTCACTGCCGCCGTTGGAGGTGGTCATGTTGCCGGTAACGTCGCAGTTCTCCAGAGCGATGGAGTTCTTGCCTTCAATAACCAGACCCTCGGAGTTGTTGGCGGTAAGAGTGGCATTTTTTACGGTGATATCTGCGGTACTGTAAACAGCCGGGCTGCCCACGCCGCTGGTGGTATACGTGCCGCCGTCCACATTGACGGTGCCGCCGCCCCGGTCACTGCGGATAGCCGCGGAGGAATCGCCCTCCGTGTCCACAGTCAGATTGCTGGCAATGGTCGTGCCGCCGCCGGTGGTCTGGATACCGCCGGAGTTGCGTTCTGTGGTGTGGATGGTGGAATCAGAGATGGTCACTGTGGTGCCCTCTCCATAGCTGAATACCCCGTTGCCGTTGATGGCGGAGGTATTTACTGTGGCCCCTGTGATCGTCACGTTCGCACCGTTCAGTGCCAGAAAACCGGCATTCTGTCCGTAGAAATCGCCGTCCTCCGTGTTAGAGGAATTGCCGCCGGTCTTTTCAATAGTCACGTTGTTGAGAGAGGCCGTCACTCCGTCTGCCCGCAGGGCGTTCTCATCATCACCGGAGGAGGTGTACGTTTCACCGGAGACAGAAGCATTGTCCTCCAGGGAAGCAGCGGCGGTGCCGTTGGTCACCTCACCGCTGCCGCCGAATCCACCGCCTGCCTGCAGGTTTTTCACGGTGATGGAAACGGCCTGGTTGTTGTCGTCCAGTTCCACCTCGATGACCTGATTCTCAGCCAGATCATCCAGAGTGCCTTCCTGAGAACCCTGCTGGAATTCTACGGTGATGGCCGTGTCGTCTGTCACCGTAAAGGTCACTGTTTCATCGCTGGCTTCAAAGGAAGAGCCGCCGGGCATCTGCCCGCCAGGGCCGTCGTTGCCGTCAGAAGGTGCCTGCCCGCCAGGGCCGCCGTTGCCATCGGAAGGTGCCTGCCCATCGGGAGCGCCGCTGTTGTCGGAAGAGTCGCCGTTTGCATTGTCACCATCGGGCTTTGCAGTAGCCTCGCCGGAAGGAGCCTGGCCGCCGGGAGCCCCATTGCTGCCAGAGGAACCGTTGTCACCATTAGGCTTCGCGGGAGCCTCACCGGAGGGAGCCTGGCCGCCGGGAGCCTCATTGCTGTCAGAGGAACTGTTGCCGTCATCCGGTTTCGCGGGAGCTTCACCGGAAGGAGCCTGGCCGCCAGGAGCCCCATTGCTGTCAGAAGAACTGTTGCTGTCATCCGGTTTTGCGGGAGCTTCATCGGAAGGAGCTTCGCTATTGGAAGCATCATTGCCATCGGGCGCCTGGGCAGTGGTTAAGGTACCGACTGTGGCAGTCACGGTGGAACCGTCAATCTTTGTGATCTGTGCGGTCACAGTATTGGCCTGTGCCTCCGCTTCCTGGGTGGAATTCTCTGTGGTGGAACTGGAAGAGCTGGTTCCGGAGCAGCCATACAGTACCATAGAAGCAGTTAATGTGAGACAAAGAATGGAAAAAAGTTTTTTGTTTTTCATAAGCGTAATTCCTTTCGTTATATGAGAGATGGTTGTTATTTCTTTTGTTGAGACCATCATAAAGGGAAGCTGTGAGGAAAATGTGAGCAAAGTTTGACAATTATGGGTGCACGTGTTATGGTACCTTTATCTTTTCTATTTATTTTCAGATGCGTTCCGCATCGACGCAGATTCTTTTCAGAACCTGCATTTTCAGAAAACAGACACAGACAACAGCAGAAAAAGAGTGGACGATTACGGTTGAGAAGACATCGCTTTATGCGTATAATAAAGACAGAAGTATTTCTTCCCGGCGGTAAAACGTCGAAGAAAGGGGAGAAATGTTTGGGAGACAGGGACACACTGACGAAAAACTATGTAAAAAGAGCGGATCGTTTTGCAGATATTTTCAATTACTATCTGTTTGACGGGAAGCAAAGGATTGATCCGGCGCAATTACGGGAACAGGACACCGCGCAGATCGTTCTTCCGTATGGAAAAGATCTGACGGAGATGCCGATGCAGCGTTTCCGGGATATTTTAAAGCAGGCGGTGCTGATGACGGACGGCCACTGCCAGTATGTGCTGCTGGGTATTGAAAATCAGTCGGATGTGCATTACGCCATGGCGGTGCGCAGTTATCTGTATGATGCCATCGAATATGCGGCACAGGTGCAGACCATTGCCGGAAAACACCGGAAGCAAAAGGATGTAAAAGGCGCGGAATTCCTGTCCGGATTTCGAAAGGAAGACCGGCTGGTACCGGTAGTGACACTGACGTTGTACTGGGGCAGGCAGGAATGGGATGCGCCGAGAAGCCTGCATGAGATGCTGTTGGAGACAGACCCACAGGTTTTACAGTATGTCAACGATTATCGGATGAATCTGCTCATTCCTGCAGAAATTACGGATTTTGAGAAATTCCACAGCGAAATGCGCAGTGTGCTGCGGGTGATGAGCCTGGTGAATAAGAAAAAGGAAATGTTTCAGCTGCTGGAAAATAAAGAATACAGCCGGATGCCGGTGGACACTGCCAATCTGATCAACGTGATGGCGGGCCTGAAGCTGGATCTGGAACGATGGAAGGAGAGAAGCGGAATGGAAGAACTGGAAATGTGCAGAGCCTGGAAAGAACTGCTGGAGGATGCAAGAGAAGAGGGAAAAGAAGAAGGCCGGAAGGAAGAACTGGCGGTTGCAGCCCGTATGCTCCGCAAACACAAGCTTTCCCTGGAGGAGATCCCGGAGTTTTTTCCGAAATTAAATGAGGAGGATATCCGGGAGGTGGAGCGGCAGGCGCTGGCGGAAGTGTAGGGGTCTTGTCATTTTGCAAGGAAAATCTTCCCGATTTCCCGCATTGTATGTAAAAAAGCACAAAGAATGATATGGAAAAGCTGTCTGTAAAATAGTATAATAATAAAATGCAATAACAAACCATATAGGAGGAAAATCGGATGGTAGAGAAAGAGACAAACACAGCAGTCTGTCCGGATGCGGACTTTACCGAACTGGCACCCGTGCTGGAAAAGTACGCAACTGTGCCGGGTAGTCTGATTACAATTCTGCAGCAGGCGCAGCAGATCTACGGTTACCTTTCGGAGGAGGCGATCCTGTACATTTCAAGACGGACAGGCATCCTGCCGGCCAAGATTTACGGAGTTGCAACTTTTTATGCGCAGTTCCGTCTGAAACCCATCGGCAAATACCTGATCATGCTCTGTAAGGGAACCGCCTGTCATGTCAACGGCGCAGACCGGATCGAGGAAGCTGTCTGTGAACATCTGGGCATCACAGATGGAGAGACCACAGAGGACGGCATTTTCACACTGAATAACGTAGCCTGTCTTGGCTGCTGCTCCCTGGCACCTGTCATGATGGTGAAGAGCACAGAGGGCGAAGAGACTTACGGCAATCTGACCAAGGATTCTGTTGTCAAGATCCTGGATGAGATCCGTGAAAAAGCAGCAAAGGAGGTGCAGGGATGAAGATCGTAGTCGGAGAAGGAAGCTGCGGTATTGCGTCCGGAGCAAAGAAGACAGAGAATGCATTCCGTGCCCTGCTGGAGGAGAAGGGCCTGGATCAGGTAACTCTCACAAAGACAGGATGTATCGGCACCTGCTATCTGGAGCCGATCGTGGATGTATATGGAGATGACGGGGCACTGGAAGCCCGTTATGTGAAGGTACAGCCGGAGGTTGTTCCGGAGATTGTAGAAAAGCACATCATCGGCGGCGGCCGGGCAGAGGAGCATCTGATCCCGGAGGAGGATGCACAGATCCTGGCAAAGCAGAAGAGAGTCGTGCTTCGCAACTGCGGACTGATCAACCCCGAGTTTATCGAGGAATACCTGGAAAAAGATGGATACAAGGCAGCCGAGAAGGTGCTGACCACCATGTCCCAGGAAGATGTCATTGAGGAAATGAAGATTTCCGGCTTAAGAGGCCGCGGCGGTGCGGGATTCCCCACCTGGTTCAAATGGAACGCGGCAAGACAGAGCCAGGGAAAAGAGAAATATATCGTCTGTAATGCGGATGAGGGCGATCCGGGCGCATTCATGGATCGAAGCGTTCTGGAGGGAGACCCCCACTCTGTACTGGAGGGCATGATCATCGGCGGCTATTCCATGGGCGCTACCGAGGGTGTCATCTACGTGCGTGCAGAGTACCCGCTGGCTATCGACCGTCTGGAGATCGCTCTTTCTCAGGCAAGAGAGAGAGGCTATCTTGGCAAGAACCTGTTTGGCACGAATTTCTCCTTTGATATCCGGATCAAAGCCGGTGCAGGCGCTTTCGTCTGTGGTGAGGAGACCGCACTGATCGCTTCCCTGGAGGGCGAGCGCGGCATGCCGCGTCTGAAACCCCCGTTCCCGGCACAGAAGGGATACTGGAAGAAGCCCACAGACATCAACAACGTAGAGTCCTTTGCCAATGTGCCGTGGATCATCAACAACGGCGGCGCAGCCTTTGCAGCCATGGGCACAGAGAAGAGTAAGGGAACGAAGGTATTCGCCCTGGCAGGTAAGATCAAGAAGGGCGGCCTTGTTGAGGTACCCATGGGTCTGCCGATCAAGGACGTAATTTACGGAACCGGCGGCGGTATCAAGAATGACAAGAAGTTCAAGGCAGTGCAGATGGGCGGCCCGTCCGGTGGATGTATCCCGGCTGATCTGGCTGACACCCCGGTAGATTACGAGTCCATCAACAAGACCGGTGCCATCGTGGGTTCCGGCGGTATGATCGTTATGGATGAGGACACCTGTATGGTGGATATGGCCCGGTACTTCCTGGATTTCACAAGAAAAGAGTCCTGCGGAAAATGTAATTACTGCCGCATCGGAACGAAGCGTATGCTGGAGATCCTGGAGCGCATCACCAACGGCGAGGGCAGAGACGGCGATATCGAGCTGCTGGAAGAGCTGGCAAACAAGGTGCGGGACGGCGCAATGTGCGGTCTGGGACAGACTGCCCCGAATCCGGTACTGACCACGCTGAAATATTTCCGTAACGAGTATGAGGATCATATTTACAACCACCGCTGTACGGCAAAATCCTGTAAAGCGCTGATTTCCTACCACATTTCCGACAAGTGTATCGGATGTACGCTTTGTTCCAAGAAGTGTCCGGTGAACGCGATCAGCGGAGAATTGAAGAGTCAGCATACCATCGACCCGAATGTCTGCATCAAGTGCGGCAAGTGCGCAGAGGTATGCCGGTTCCATGCAGTAGAAGTACAGTAGGAGGTGCGAGATGGTAAAACAGTACAGAATTAATATAGACGGAAAAGAAATCACGGCACTTCCGGGACAGACCATTCTGGAGGCTGCCAGAGAGAATGATATTTACATTCCGTCCCTCTGTTATGACGAGCGGATGGAAGTATACGGTGCCTGCGGCATCTGTGTCGTGGAGGTGGAGGGCAATCCGAAGCTTCTGAAGGCATGTGCCACAGAGGTTGCACCGGGTATGGTGGTACATACGAAGACAGACCGGGTACGGGAGTCCAGAAAGACAAACCTGGAGCTGCTTCTGTCCAACCATGTGGGTGACTGCCGCCCGCCGTGCGCCAAGGAGTGTCCGGCACAGACAGACTGCCAGGGCTATGTGGGACTGATCGCTACCGGTCATTACCGCGAGGCCATTGAGCTGATCCGCGAGAAGATCCCGCTTCCGGGCTCCATCGGTCGGGTATGTCCGCATCCGTGTGAGGCTGCCTGCCGCAGAGGTTTAAAGGATGAGCCGGTATCCATCGCATGGCTGAAACGGTTTGCCGCAGAGCAGGACGCAGCATCTGACGATCCGTTTATCCCGGAGATCGCAGAGAGCACAGGCAAGAAGGTTGCCATCATCGGCGCAGGCCCTTACGGACTGTCCATGGCATACTTCCTTCGTCAGGAAGGCCACGAGGTAACCATTTACGAGTCCATGCCCAAGGCCGGTGGTATGCTCCGTTACGGTATTCCGGAATATCGTCTGCCCAAGCAGGTGCTGGACGAGGAGATCGACCGGATCTGCCAGATGGGTGTGACCCTTCTGACCAATGTAAAAGTAGGAACGGATATTTCCTTTGAGAGCATCCGTGAAAAATATGATGCTGTCTGTCTCGGAATCGGTGCCTGGAAGTCCACCGGCGTGGGCTGTGAAGGCGAGGATGCCATCGGCGTTGTCGGCGGTATTGATTTCCTGAGAAAAGCAGCAAGAAACGAGCAGCAGAAGGTCGGCGCGAGAGTTGCCATCGTGGGCGGCGGTAATACCGCTATGGATGCCTGTCGTACCGCAGTCCGCCTCGGTGCAGAGAAGGTATACAACGTATACCGCCGTACCGTGGACGAGATGCCTGCTGACCGGGTAGAGATCGAAGAGGCCCAGGAAGAGGGCGTGATCTTCAAAAACCTGACCAACCCGTTGAAGATCTGCAAGA
This sequence comes from Oscillospiraceae bacterium NTUH-002-81, assembly GCA_032620915.1. Lineage (NCBI taxonomy): Bacteria > Bacillati > Bacillota > Clostridia > Eubacteriales > Oscillospiraceae > Oscillospiraceae bacterium NTUH-002-81. The sequence continues at coordinate 3,264,294 of CP136052.1, read as the reverse complement.
ACGCAGACGGCGCAGTGGACAAGATGATCCTGCAGGTAATGGAGCTGGGCGAGCCCGATGCTTCCGGCAGACGTGCCCCTGTTCCGGTGGAAGGCAAGACCGAAGAGCTGGATGTGGATATGGTCATCCTGGCCATCGGACAGGCTGTCAATCCGACCGGCATCGAGGGCCTGGAGCTGACCAGAAAGAAAGGTATCGTTTACGATAAGAATACATTCATGACATCCATCCCTGGCGTATTTGCCGGCGGTGACTGCGGAAACGACAAGATTTCCATCGCCATTGAGGCCATTGCAGATGCCAGAAAGGGAAGCGATATCGTTGATGCATATTTGAACGGCGAGACCATCGCTTACGAGCCGGAGTATACCGTTGCCACCAGAAAGGTAACCGCTGAGACCTTTGAGGACCGGGAATATCAGTGCCGTCCGAAGATGGAGGAGCTGTCCCCGGAGGAGAGAAAAGATAACTTCCGTGAGATCGTGAAGGGCTACACCGAGGAGCAGGCCATTGCCGAGGCTTCCCGCTGCCTGGAATGCGGCTGCCATGATTACTATGAGTGTAAACTGGTGCGCATGGCAAACGAGTACCATGTGAAACCGGAGCGTCTGGCTGGGGAGATGAACGAGAACGAGTGCAAGAACGATCATCCGTTCATCATCCGTGACACGAATAAATGTATCCTGTGCGGCCTGTGCGTGCGTGCCTGCGAAGAGGTTATGGGCGTTGGTGCACTGGGATTTGTAAAACGTGGTTTTGACACCGTTGTGCTTCCGGCTATGGGGAAATCCCTGAATGAGGCCGGCTGTATCTCCTGCGGACAGTGTGTCAGCGTCTGCCCGGTAGGTGCACTGGAAGAGCGCAGCGTCATGAATAAACCGGTTCCGCTGCCGACGGAGAAGAAGACCATGATCTGCGGTTACTGTTCCGTAGGCTGTAGCCTGACAACCGAGAGCTGCGGCAGTGCTGTCCTGAAAGCAAACCCGGATAAAGAGGGTGCTGTGAACAAGGGCGTGCTGTGTATGGGCGGTAAGTTTGGATTTGCCAGCGCCCTGAAGAAGGATGGCGCACTTGTCAATCCGATGATCCGCAACCGGAACGGCGATCTGGAAGAGACTGATTACCACAGTGCTTTTGTGGTAGCTGCCAAGAAGGCAGAGTCCATCGGCAACCGCTATGGAAGAGATGCTGTGGCTGTGGCCATTTCTGACCGCTACACCAACGAGGAAGCTTATGTGGTGAAGAAGCTGGCAGAAGGTTTGGGCGCGAAAGTGCTGAGCTTTGACAACCGTGCCTGCGGTCTGGAGCCGGTACTGGGACTGACTTCTTCTCCCAACACCATCGACGAGCTGCTGTCCACCGATGTGATCCTGGCAGTGGGCTATGAGATGAAAGCAAATGCTGTGATCCGTGTGAAACTGATGCAGGCTGCAAAGAACGGTGCGAAGGTTGTTCTTATCAACCCGACCGGCATGGAACAGGATCATATGCAGTTCGCTTACAAGAAGATTTATACAGAAGATTCTCTTGACTTCTTACAGCAGGTGGCAAAGGCTGCGGCTGAGAGCGGCAAGGGTGCTTCTGTGGAAGGCTTTGATGCATTCAACGCCTCTCTGGCTGACGTGAAGGTTGGCGAGGAAGCAGCAGAGATCGCAAAGCTGTATACCGATGCGAAGAAGTCCATGATTGTCCTTCAGCAGAACGTGGTATCCGAGGACTGTGCAACTTTGCTGGCTGATCTGGCAGTGGTATCCGGTCATGTGGGAAGCCCGAGAGACGGCATCCTGCTTGTGAAGCCGAAGAACAACACCCAGGGTATCAACGATCTGGGCATCACAGCAGGCGCAGAGAGCCTGGCAGGCGTGAAAGCCCTGCTGGTATTCGGCGAGAATCCGGATCCGGCCCTGTTATCCGATCTGGAGTTCCTGGCTGTATGTGACACCCATATGACACCGGCAGCCCAGAAGGCAGACGTGGTATTCCCCGGCACAGCGCCGATCCACGCAGAGGGCAGCTATACCAATACTGAGCGTCGCTTCCAGGCAACCGAACAGGCAGCAACACCGGAAGTGCTCATGAACAATATGCAGGTGGCTGTAGAGCTTGGCAGACTGTTAGAGATGCCGATGCCTTACGACACCATGGATGAGGTCATCCATGAGATGGAGAGCAGTGTACCTGCTTACCGCTACGCATCCGAGGGAGAGATCCTGGGCGGCGTACTGGTACCCGAGAAGAAAGTGCTTGTACCGGTAACCGGCGGCAAGTTTGCTGATCCGATGAAAAACACCGACTATCTGAAAGAGCTGATCATGAAGTAATGAGCGCAAGATAGTTGAAACGAAAAACCCCGCAGTATCCTGCGCAGAGATCTTTGTGATTGCCTGTGCGGGTATCTGCGGGTGAGGCAGAAGAGAACATAAAAAAGAGAGTATCGGGAAATCATCCAGGCAGATGATCAAACGATACTCTCTTTTTCAAACAATGAAATTGCAATTCATTGATCAGATCTTATTGCTTCTTCTCCAGATCTTCATCTTCTCCGCCTCTTTGATGAGTTCATCCCGGAACTGCGGATGTGCAATGGAGATGATGGCTTCGGTTCTCTGCCAGGTAGCCAGTCCCTTGAGGTTCACCATTCCATACTCGGTAACGAGATATTGCGTGTTGGCTCTGGTATCTGTAACGATGGAACCCTGTGTCAGAGTGGGGACGATACGGGAATGGAGCTGCCCGTCCTTGCTGGTGAAGGAAGAGGAGCAGCAGATAAAGCTCTTTCCGCCATGGGAAAGGTATGCGCCCATTACGAAGTCCAGCTGTCCGCCGGCACCGCTGATATGACGGATTCCGGCGCTCTCAGAGTTCACCTGACCGAAGAGGTCGATATCTACGGCATTGTTGATGGAAATGAAATTATCCAGGCCGGCGATAACGCGTGCATCGTTGGTGTAATCCACGGGAGCGGACATACACTCCGGGTTGTTGTCCAGATAATCATAAAGCTTCTTTGTTCCGGCTGCGAAGGCATATGTCTGGCGTCCGCGGTCGAAATTCTTCTTACTGCCGTTGATCTTGCCGGCATTGGCAATATCAACGAAAGCGTCTACATACATTTCTGTATGGACGCCCAGATCCTTCAGATCGGATTCTGCGATGAGGGAACCGACTGCATTTGGCATACCGCCGATACCCAGCTGCAGGCAGGCACCGTTGGGGATCTCCTTTACGATCAGCTCTGCAACGGCTTTATCCACATCAGAAGCAGCAGCACCATTCAGAATGCCGATCTCCGGATTGTTTCCTTCTACGATCGCATCAACCTGGGAAACATGGATGCCTTCATCGAAGCCGCCGAGACACCGGGGCATATTGGTATTCACTTCCACGATGATGTGCTTGGCTGTGCGGCACATATCAGCCAGATGGGATGCACTGGGGCCAAAATTAAAGTATCCATGCTCGTCCATGGGAGTTACCTGGATCATGACAACATCCACTTCTACATTTTCCCGATAGAAGCGGGGAAGCTCGGAATAACGCATGGGGCCGTAGTAAGCAAAACCCTGATCAACGGCTTTGCGCTCGATGCCTGACATATGCCAGGAATTCCAGCAGAAATGATCCTGGGGATTGTCAATCTTGAAAATAGCGGGTGCCCAAAGTGCTACGCCGCCGCGCACCTTGATGTCAGTGAGCTGAGGCATGCGCTCTGCCAGTGCCTGATCCAGGGCAACCGGATGTCCGGTACACCATCCATAGTCAATCCAGTCGCCGTCTTTCACTACAGATACGGCCTGGGCAGCAGTTGTAAGCTTTGAAGCATACTCTTCACGGTAGTTCATTTGTTTCCCTCCTGGTAAAAAAATATTAGCATATCATATTACTGTCAGTCTTGCTTGATGAGGCTGTTGTTACATATATAACAATATCTATACTATCATAACAGGGAATAGATTTGTTTGTCAAATGGCATATTCTGCTGTTCTGGTATAAAAAAAATGACCCGGAAGTCTTTTGGCCTCCGGGTCATTTTCAGACTTGCCGCAAACGGTAAATCAAATTATTTGTTCATATACTCGTCCATGCTTGCAGCTGCGATTCTGCCGGCCTTCATTGCCTTTACAACCGTGAGCGGTCCGGTGACATCATCACCGCCTGCAAATACGCCTGCGCGGCTTGTGGAGGCATCGTCGGAAGTGGTGATGCAGCCATACTTGTCAGTTGCAAGGTTCTCGGTTGTGCTGGTTACGATGGAATCCATCTTGGTTCCGATGGCCATGATCACAGCGTCAACCGGGATCTCGAAGTTGGAGCCCTCTACAGCAACGGGACGTCTTCTGCCGGAAGCATCAGGCTCACCCAGCTGCATCTGTACGCACTCCAGAGCGGCTACCTTACCATCTGCGCCTGCTTTGACAGCAACCGGGTTGGTCAGGAACTTGAACTCGATGTTCTCAGCCATTGCCTCGTGGATCTCAGCGTCACATGCCGGCATTTCCTCACGGGAACGACGGTAGATAACGGTAACTTCTTTTGCGTTCATACGGGCTGCACAGCGGCATGCATCCATGGCAACGTTACCGCCGCCGATGATGGCTACGCGGTCAGCCTGGGGAAGAAGTCCGCTGTTCTCCGGCAGGTAAGCCTTGCCGATGTTCACAGCTGTCAGGTAATCGTTGGCTGTGTATACACCCTTCAGATCCTCTCCGGGGATGTTCATGGTGGTGGGAACCTCAGCGCCGGTACCGATGAATACGGACTCGAAGCCCTCTTTCTTCATCAGATCCTCAACGGTGATGTCTTTACCAACCACAGAGCCAGTCACGAACTTTACGCCCTTGGCTTCCAGTTCGCTGACGATCTTAGCTACGATATCCTTCGGAAGACGGAATTCAGGGATTCCGTATACCAGGACACCGCCTGCTACGTTCAGGCTCTCATATACGGTCACATCTACGCCCTTGTCAGCAAGGTCAGATGCGCAGGACAGGCCTGCCGGGCCGGCGCCGATCACGGCTGCCTTATGCCCGTTGGGTTCTGCCTTTGTAATCTCGTCTTTGCAATGTGCGGCATGCCAGTCACATACGAAACGCTCGATGCTTCCGATTGCCACAGGCTGTCCTTTGATGCCATGTACACAGCTGCCTTCGCACTGATTCTCGTGAGGGCAGACACGGCTGCAGACAGGTGCCAGTGTGCTGACAGAGCGGATGATCTCGTATGCTGCTTCAAAATCACCCTCAGCAACCTTGGCGATGAATTCAGGAATGCGCATCTGTGTGGGGCAGCCCTTCATCATGCACGGTTTTTTCCGGCATTTCAGGCAGCGCATAGCCTCACGGATGGCCATATCCTTTGTGTAACCCTGGGAAACCTCTTCGAAGTTGCCTACACGAACCTCGGGAGACTGCTCAGGCATAGGATTTTTTTCTCTGACTAAGTTAATCATGCTTTACTTTCCTCCCTTTTCCAGTGTTTCCAGTTCGCTGAAGCTGTCACGACGGGTAATCAGCTCGTCATAACGGTCATGAGCCAGTTCCTCAGCCTTGGTGAAGAGCTGTTCTGCTCTGTCAGGGAACTTCAGTTTCAGGGAGTTGTAACGTACCTCACCCATGATGAAATCACGGTAGCTCTCAGTAGCAACACCGCTGTCGATGGACAGAGGATTCTTGCCTTCTGCAGCCAGGGTCGGGTTGTAACGAAGCAGGTTCCAGTAACCGGAACGAACGGCGTTCTTCATCTCCAGCATAGCCTTGTTCATGCCGGCTTTTACACCGTGGTTGATACAAGGAGCGTAAGCGATGATCAGGGACGGTCCGTCATATGCCTCTGCCTCACGCAGTGCCTGCAGTGTTTGGTTCGGGTTTGCACCCATAGCGATCTGTGCAACATATACATAGCCGTAAGCCATAGCGATCTGTGCCAGGTCTTTCTTCTTTACAGCTTTACCGGAAGCAGCGAACTTCGCAACAGCACCCATAGGTGTGGACTTGGAAGACTGTCCGCCGGTGTTGGAGTAAACCTCGGTATCGAATACCATGACATTGATATTGCGGCCGGAAGCGAGAACGTGGTCAACACCGCCGTAACCGATATCGTATGCCCATCCGTCACCGCCGAAGATCCACATGGACGGCTTGTTCAGCATATCCTGGTTCTCTACAACGTATTTTGCATCGGCATTGGTATCCTGGATCTTCTCACACTCTGCAAGAAGGATATCTCCGGTTACCTTGGACTGTTTTGCATCATTGAAGGATGCGAGCCATGCACGTGCAGGAACTCCAAGTACATCATTCAGACGCTCAACAGCAGATTTCAGTTCGTTTCTTCTTGCCTCTACGGATACAGACATACCGAAACCGAACTCGGCATTGTCCTCGAACAGGGAGTTAGCCCATGCCGGTCCTTTGCCTTCTTTATTGACTGTGTAAGGTGAGCTCGGTGCACTGCAGCCCCAGATAGAGGAGCATCCTGTTGCGTTTGCAATGAACATACGCTCGCCAAACAGCTGTGTGATCAGTTTTGCATAAGGAGACTCGCCGCAGCCAGGGCATGCACCGGAGAACTCCATAAGAGGCTGACGGAACTGAGAGCCCTTTACAGTGTCTTCCTTGAACGGAATCTCTTTATCTGTTACGTTGCCAAACAGGCCGTTGTATTTTGCCTGCTGCTCATCCATGTACTCTGTCTCTGCAGGGATCATCTCCAGAGCTTTCTCTCTTGCCGGGCAAACCTGTGCACAGGATCCGCATCCGGTACAGTCAAGAGCAGAGATTGCGATGGTGAACTTCTTATCCTTGGTACCCTTCATGTTCAGTACGCCATCAACGCCTTCAGCCTCAGCATCGTTCAGAACGAACGGACGGATTACGCCGTGCGGGCATACATAAGAACACCAGTTACACTGCATACATTTTGTGAAATCCCACTTCGGAAGATCAGCAGCGATGCCGCGCTTCTCGTATGCAGCAGTACCGGACGGGATCATACCGTTGACGGTAGAAAGGAAGGTGGATACCGGAACAGCATCACCGGTTAAGGTGTTGGTCGGTACCAGGATGTCGTTCAGGTAATCGGTGTGAGCCTTGTCACGGCCGACAAGCTTCGGTGCCGGAGCCTCATCAGCAGCGGTCTTCCAGCTCTCCGGAACAACAACTTTATGAATATGATTAACACCGGCATCAACAGCTGCCAGGTTCATGTTTACGATATCTTCACCCTTCTTGCCGTAGGTATGACGGATAGCGTCCTTCATGTAGCCTACTGCATCGTCGATCGGGATGATATCAGCCAGTTTGAAGAATGCAGCCTGCAGAACGGAGTTCGTTCTTCTTGCGCCCAGACCGATCTTCTTGGCGATGGATACAGCGTCACAGGTGTAGAACTGTACATTGTTGTTGGCAATGTAACGTTTTACCTTTGCAGGAAGATGCTCTTCCAGCTCCTCGTCGCTCCATACGCAGTTCAGGAGGAAGAATCCGCCCGGTTTTACATCCTGTACCATTTCGTAACGATACAGATATGCGCTGTTGTGGCAGGCAACGAAGTCAGCCTGTTTTACATAGTAAGTAGATTTGATCGGGGAATCTCCGAAACGTAAGTGGGAGATCGTAACACCACCGGACTTCTTGGAGTCATACTGGAAGTATGCCTGTACCTTCTTGTCTGTGTGGTCACCGATGATCTTAACGCTGTTCTTGTTGGCACCAACGGTACCGTCTGCACCCAGACCCCAGAACTTACAAGCTTTCGTGCCCTTAGGAGCAACATCCGGATTGCTTGTGGTAGGCAGGGACAGATGTGTCACATCATCGTTGATGGAGATGGTGAACTCTTTCTTCGGGTTCTCGCTCCACAGGTTCTCATATACAGCAAGGATATCGCCAGGCTGTGTATCCTTGGAACCAAGTCCGTAACGGCCGCCTACGATCGTGCAGTTCTCAAACTCTGTGCCGTGCAGTGCAGCAACGATATCCAGGTAAAGAGGCTCGCCGATACTTCCGGGCTCTTTCGTACGGTCCAGAACAGCGATCTTCTTCACAGTCTTCGGCATTACGTTCAGCAGATACTTCTGGGAGAACGGACGGTACAGATGTACCTCGATCATGCCGACCTTGCGTCCCTGCGCTGTCAGGTAGTCGATCAGCTCCTCAGCAGCGTCGCAGACAGAACCCATAGCTACGATGATCTCTGTTGCGTCCTCTGCGCCATAGTAGTTGAACGGTTTGTAGTCTGTGCCGATCTTTGCATTGACTTTATCCATGTACTTGGCAACCAGATCCGGAGTCTCCAGATATGCAGGGTTGCTTGCCTCTCTGTGCTGGAAGAAAGTCTCAGGCTGCTCGGCAGATCCCATCAGGTGCGGGTGGTTGGGGTTCAGGGAACGAGCCTTGAATGCCTTGACAGCATCCCAGTCAACCATTTCCTTCAGGTCATCATAATCCCATACCTCGATCTTCTGGTACTCATGAGAAGTACGGAAGCCATCGAAGAAGTGCATCATCGGAAGGTGGCCTGCGATGGTGGACAGATGTGCAACAGCTGCCAGGTCCATTGCCTGCTGTACGCTGTTGGAAGCCAGCATTGCGAAACCGGTCTGACGACATGCCATAACGTCGGAATGGTCGCCGAAGATGGATAATGCATGGGAAGCCAGTGCTCTTGCAGCTACGTGGAACACGGTAGGTGTCTGCTCACCGGCCAGCTTGTACATGTTGGGGATCATCAGAAGTAATCCCTGGGAAGCAGTGAAGGTGGAAGTGTAGGAACCTGCGGTAATGGAACCGTGTACGGCACCTGCAGCACCAGCCTCGGACTGCATTTCTACGATATTAACTTTCTCGCCAAAAATATTGGTTCTATCCTGGGAAACCCATTCGTCCATGTTCTCAGCCATCGGGGAGGAAGGTGTGATCGGGTAGATCGCAGCAACCTCAGAAAAGGCATAGGCTACATGAGCGGCAGCGGTGTTTCCATCCATTGTCTTTAATTTTCTCACCTGAATCACTCTCCTTTTCCAAGACCTAAAGCTTCACGCTGCAGGAAAATGTGCTCCGGAACAACCTGTTCCTTGATGACCTTTCTTGCACACATGTACTGACATACCTGGCAGTCCTCGCAGATCTCGGGATCGATCACTGCGTGCTTGCCCTCTGCATAGATCGCGCCGTTCGGGCAGTTTGCCTTACAGTCGCCGCATCCGATACATGCGGAATCACATACTTTAGCCTTGTCTGCATAGTCAGCAGTAGAAGAGCAGGGAACGAGCTTCATGCCCTTGTAAGGAACCATGGTGATCAGGCCCATAGGACATGCATATGTACAATCCTTACATCCCACACACTTGTCAGGGTCAACCTTGGCTACGCCGTCAACCATTGTCAGAGCACCGTAACGGCAGGCTGCTGTACAAGCACCCTGGCCAACACAGCCTGTGGTACACAGACCCAGCTCCTTGCGGTCAACTGCTGCTGCCTCAGCACAGGTCTGGATGCCCATCTGTTTGAATACCTCGGAAGCTCTGCCGCCGCTGCATCTTACGAAAGCAACCTTGTCCTTGAGGACAGTCAGGTCGTGGAGTGTATCAACGATAATCTTCTTCTTACATTTTACGGTACATGCAACGCAGCCTTCGCACTTCTCATAGTCGATAACCGCATGGTTATTCACGATGGAAACAGCACCCTTCGGGCAGGCACGTTCGCACTCGCCGCAGGCGATACAGCCGTAGCCGCATGTCTTGCGTACGATCTCATCATCCTCCTCTGTGGAAGAGCAGGGGATGAAGTTGGTAGCATCCGCAGGGATCATGCGGATAATATGCTGCGGACAGGCAGCAGCATTCGCGCAGGCACCACAGCCGTTGCACTTCTCGGCGTCAATGATCACTTTACCGTCTTCGAAGCTCATTGCGCCATATTTACAGACATCGATACAGGAACCAACGCCTACACATCCGCTCTTGCACTCTCCGCGCTGGAAGCCCTGGTCAACAGCCTCCTGGCAGGAAGAACAGCCGGCGAATCTTGCTTTGCCGGCAGCATGTCCAGCGCAGCTGATGAAGGCAATCTTCTTGGTTACTTCCACCGGAGCTACGCCCAAAAGCTCGCTGATGGAATTGACAGCATCCTGATCGCATGCGGGACAGAGGGCAGCATCTCCGGTCTCAGCGATAGCCTGTGCACATTCCGCACAGCTTGCTTTTCCGCAGCCACCCAAACCACAGCAATCGAGACCGGGCAGAAACGCCAGAATCTTTCCGACGAGTCCCTCGGCCTTGTCGTGATTGGTACTCATATGAAATCCTCCTTCTATTAAAATGAATTATTGAGTTATTTAATTCATTGATAAAAATATAGCATTTTTTGAAGCATTTCACAAGGTGCTTCGTGTACATAATCAAGTACAATGACAAGATATGTACGCATTTCGTCAAAATTTTTTATAAAAAACCGGAGTTAGTTACAACTACCTGAAAATGGCGGAAATCAGGGATAAAACAGCATTTGCGGAAGATACTATACAGTGAAAAAATGAAAGGTATAAGGAAGGGAAATGCTATGAAATGTATAGAATATACGATCCGGGATGCGCTGGGGATCCATGCCAGACCGGCGGGAATGCTTGTGAAAGAAGCGTCAAAGTTTACCTCGGAAATCCGGGTGCGCTGTAAGGGAAAAGAAGGGGATGCCAAGAAGATCTTAAGCCTCATGGGACTGGCGGCAAAAGAGGGAGACCGGGTGGAGATCACGGTGGAAGGGCCGGACGAGGAAGAGGCGGCGGCTGTGCTGGAGAGATTCATGAGTGAAAATCTGTGATCAGAAGGTGACGAGGGAGCACGTCTTAAGAGAGATTGATAGATATCAGAAAGCGCTCCCTCTTTACAGGTAATCGTCATATGGTGTTGTTTTGATAGGTATGACTGTATGGTGCGGCAAATTTTAAAGCCATCCCTGTTTTCTCCACCGGGAGAATTCTCCCTTCACCAGAACGACGGAGATCACGAAGGCTGCCAGATCGGCCACGGGAACGGCCAGCAGTGCGCCGTCCAGGCCGAACCGGGCGGACAGAAGCAGTGCCAGCGGGATCAGGACAATGCCCTGCCGCACCAGTGGAATGATCAGCGCCTTGGTGGGCTGGCCGATGCCCTGGAAAAATGCGGAGATGGCCATATGGATGCCATACACGAAGAACGCCATCATATATAATCGGAAGAAATGCTGGCAGGCAGCCAGGTACAGCGGCTCTCCGGAGACGAACAGCCGTCCGATGTAGGTGGGGAATAGCTGATATACAGCAAACCAGCCGATGGATACCAGTAGCGCGATCCTGGAAGCCAGCCGGTACGTCTCCCGGACACGGCCGTAATTTTTGGCACCATAGTTGAAGCCGTTGATGGGCTGGGTGGCGGAGGACACGCCGACAAACATGGCATGGGCGATCTGGTACACCTTCATGGAAGCACCGTACACGGACAGGGCGATATCACTGCCGTACACACTGGCAGCGCCGCAGGTCTTCATCAGGTTGTTCATGGTCACCTGCACCAGGGCGGTCATGATCTGGGTCAGAAAGCTGGGAAAGCCCAGTTTGAGAATTCTGCCGGTCAGTGCTGCCGTGGGTTTCAGGTGATTCTTTTTTATATGGAAGCTTTTCAGCCGCGGCAGGTAGGCAAGGAAGCAGCAGCCGGATACCACCTGTCCGATGACGGTGGCAACGGCAGCGCCTTTGACCCCGGCGTGAAAGCCAAAGATAAACAGCGGATCCAGCACCAGATTGATGATGGCACCCAGGATCATGCAGCGCATGGAATAAGCCGGATTGCCGTCTGCCCGGATGATGGATGTGAATGACGTGCAGAACAGAAGGAACGGCAGACCGAAAACGATGATCCGGGTGTAGTCCAGGGCTGCGGAAAATGCCGTGTCGGTGGCGCCGAAGGCCCGGACGATCTGCGGCGCAAAAATGCTGCCGAACAGTGCAAGGAGAACGCCGGTGCTCACCAGAAGCGTCACGGCGTGGCTGATGGTACGGTCGGCGGTATCCTGTTCGCCTCGTCCCAGGCTTAAGTTCAGGTTGGCAGAGCAGCCGTCTCCCAGCATGAGCGCCAGTGCGGTGGTGACGATGGTCAGCGGAAAGGCTACATTGGTGGCAGCCATGCCGGTGATGCCCACGCCCTGTCCGACGAAAATCTGGTCGGCAATATTATAAAGATAGTTCACCATCAGCGTCAGGGCTGTGGGAATGGAATACTTGCGGATCAGATGGCTGATGGGCTCGGTGGCCAGCGGATTGGCCGCAGGCGGCACAGAGCTGGATGTTTTGGAATTGGAATCTGTCATGAAAAATACCTCCTTACATTACATATAGAAGAAATAAAAGTATCTCACAGGCATTTTCTTCTCCCATCCAGACTTGACTGTTGGCTCCGGAACTGCACCGGATTAGCTTGCGCTCGCGGGCTGTACCGCCAGTAGAGTAGCTTCCCATTTCCGAAGAAATCCCATACCCAGAATGTACCATTTACAGGTGAAAAAGTCAACTATAAATACATGTTTTGAAGAAGAATTTTTGTAATATTCGCACAAAGGAGGAGAACGGGTGATAAAAAATATTGTCAATCACACTGTGATGTGATAAAGTGGTCTGGTATAAAATTTTATAACGTTCAAACCTTGGCTTTGGAGAGCCCCGCTGGAACGAAGCGGGCGCCGAAGGTGTACGGCGGAAGTGTGTATCCGCTAATCTCTCAGGCAAAAGGACAAAGGAGGAAAATGACATGTTGGAAATGGTAACAAAGGTGAACGGATTCATGTGGGGGATTGGTCTTCTGCTGCTTCTGTGCGGAACGGGAATTTATTTCACGATTCGCCTGCGCTTTATTCAGGTGCGTCGCTTCGGCGAGGGCATCCGGCTCGTATTCGGGCATATAAAGGGACACAGCGGCGAGAAGAAGCATGGAGAAATGACTCCGTTCCAGTCTATGGCGACAGCCATCGCGGCACAGGTAGGTACCGGTAATCTGACCGGAGCGGCAACTGCTCTGATCTCGGGAGGCCCGGGCGCGATCTTCTGGATGTGGGTATCCGCATTCTTTGGCATGGCGACCATCTATGCAGAGGCAAGTCTGGCACAGGAATACAAGACAACGGCCCACGGCGAAGTGACCGGCGGCCCGGTGTATTACATAAGACAGGCGTTCAAAGGCACATTCGGCAAAGTTCTTGCCACATTATTCGCAGTATTTATCATTCTGGCACTGGGATTCATGGGAAATATGGTACAGAGTAACTCCATCGGTTCCGCGTTCTCCGGTGTGTTTGAGTCCAGAAATATCCCGATCCCGCCGGTGGCAGTGGGTATCGTTCTGGCCATCATCGCCCTGTTTATTTTCGTGGGCGGCACGGAGCGTCTGGCACAGGTAGTGGAAAAAATGGTGCCTTTCATGGCAGTGATCTACATTATCGGAAGCCTGATTCTGATTCTTTTAAACGCAGCACAGATCCCGGAAGCGTTCCGTCAGATTTTCGTGGGCGCATTCAATCCTTCTGCTATCGTGGGCGGCGCAGCCGGTATTACCGTAAGAGAAGCCATTCGTTATGGTGTGGCAAGAGGTCTGTTCTCCAATGAGGCTGGTATGGGTTCCACACCTCATGCACATGCGAGAGCAGCAGCAAAGAACCCGCATGAGCAGGGACTTTCCGCTATGATCAGCGTGTTCATTGACACGTTCGTCATTCTGAACCTGACCGTATTCTCCGTACTGACCACAGGGGCCATGTCCACCGGCAAGGGAGGCATCGCGCTGACCCAGGCGGCATTCATGACAAAATTCGGCGGCTTTGGTGATATCTTTATCGCGATCTGCCTGCTGTTCTTTGCTTTCTCCACGATCTTAAGCTGGCATTTCTTCGGCCTGATCAATGTGAAATATCTGTTCGGCGCGAAGGCATCCAAGATTTACTCCATCCTGGTGGTGGCGTTCATCGTGGTAGGCTCCACCCTGAAGGTTAATCTTGTATGGGAGCTGTCTGATTTCTTCAACGGACTGATGGTTATCCCGAACCTGCTGGCACTGCTGGCACTTAGCGGCGTGGTGGCAAAGATTTGCAAAACGTATGATAAAAAATAGAGAATAATGAGGGATTACAGTTCACCCGCGCCACAGGGAACATTCGCAAAACCGCATCTTCGATGCTTTCCGCTGCGTTGCAGCTCATTCTGTGGCGCTCCCTTCAAACTTTCCGACAGCCATATGCTCGTGCAAGCACGGCATCTGTCAGTCAAAAAGTTTGAGTGAACTTGTTAAAAAATCGTTCAGATTTTATTGTTTTTTGCTCTGTAATTTTATATAATACACACATAGGAGCAGTCGGCGCGTGCGCGTAAGAAGGAACACGGCGGCACGGCCGGATCGAAGGGCGGAGAATCTCCGAAGAAGCATCGTCTTTTCGGGACTCTCCGCTTTTCTTTTGCCAGTTAAGAAAGTAAACACGACAACAAGACGAGAGACGGAAGTGAGGGGTAATATGTCTGGAAGTATGCTGCTGCTGCCGGTGTTTGTGCCGATAGCGGCCGGAATTGCCATGCTGAACATTACGAAGATGAAAGAGCGGAAGGTGCGTGACTGGTATGTGGGCATCGTTCTTTTATTCAGTCTGTTATGCGCGGCTTTTTTTTTCTGTCCGGGGAATGGATCTGGAGTACCGGGCACATCTGGGAGGATTCCTGTTCCTCCTGCGTCAGGACGGACTGGCAAGGATCTTCGCCACACTGACATCGGTGGGCTGGATCGCCAACGGTTTCTTTTCCTTTGAGTATATGTCCAAGGAGGAGAACCAGGTGCAGTTCTTTGCCTTCTATCTGATGGTGGATGGTCTGATCAACGGATTTTCCTATGCGGGAAGCTACGGTACGATGAAGCTGTTTTACATATTGATTTCAGTGGCGATCATTCCGCTGATCGTGCATCGGCAGGATGAGAAATCTGTGCAGGCGGCGCTCTATTATGCGGCATTTTTCCTCATCGGTCTCATCGGCCTGGAGATCGGCGGCGGTTATGTGAGCCGGTTCCTGACATCCAAAGAGTTCGTGGCAGGCGGAAGTCTGGATGCGGCGGCGGTGGCCGGGCATGAGGGCATGTTCCTCTTCATGGCATTCCTGCTCATCGTCAGCTACAGTATCAAATCCTGCCTGTTTCCGTTTCACGGCTGGACGAAGATCGTTACGGAAGCGGCGCCGGTTGCCGCTTCCGGTGCGATTTCCGGGGTGGTGACGAAGACGGGCGTCATCGCAGTGATCCGCATTGTGGCCAGCATGATCGGCGCGGATATTCTGCGGGATACATGGGTACAGTATGTGTGGATGGTGCTGGCAGTCCTGAGTATTTTCATCGGCGCGGTGCTGGCATATAAAACAGATGCGCTGGCAGAACGGATGGCATACAGTACGGTAGGCCAGGTGGGCTGTGTATTATACGGGGTTTCTCTCATGGAAAAGCGCGCTGTCACAGGTTCGTTGATACTGCTGACGGCTCATACGCTGGCATCTCTCGTCCTGTTTTTCACAGTTGGGGCGATCGTCTATCAGACGGGGTACAAACGGGCCAGTGAGCTGCGGGGGATCGGAAGACAGGTTCCCCACATGATGTTCTGCTTTTCCCTCGTATCGTTCGTGATCATGGGGATCCCGCCGACACTGGGCTTTGTGGGAGACTGGAATGTGTCTTTAGGGGCGCTGGAGACAAGTATCCCCTGTCTGCCGGAGATCGGCATTGTGATCTTTATTTTTGGTGAGCTGTTTGCTGCGGGGTATCAGTTCAATATCATCCTCCGGGGTTTTTTCCCGGGTGAGCGCTATGATTATGTACATGAAAATGTGTGCAGGCCGTCGCTGTTTACAAGGCTTCCGGCATATCTGCTGACAGCGGCTGTCTATGTGATCGGTTTCTATCCGGTACCGCTTCTGCAACTGATCGAGCAGGCACTGCGGGGTATGGCACTGTAAAAGAGGGGGATGAAAAATGACAGGAGATTATCGTCTGTGCGCACTGATCCTCTGGCCGATGATCGGTGCGCTGATCGGATATCAGATCGGCCATAAGAATAAGATCGCCCGTGACTACTTCGCGGACGTGGTTGTGATCACGGAGTTTATTCTGCTGATGGGGATGTTCCGCATCGTCTTTGCGGGCGTGACGCCGGAATTCCGGTTTTCCGGTATGTGCGGCCTGAACTTCCATCTGCGGCTGGATGGCTTCCGGGAAGTATACTGTATGATCGCGGCTTTTATCTGGGCGATGACAACGCTCATTTCCCGGGAATATTTTGAACATTATCACAACAGAAACCGATACTATGCGTTTGTGCTGCCCACCCTGGGGGCGACGCTGGGGCTGTTCATGTCGGCGGATCTGTTTACCACATTTCTGTTTTATCAGATCATCACCATCACGACCTTCGTGGGCATTGCCCATGATGAGAAGGACACGGCGGTCCAGGCGGCCACCACGTATCTGGCATCGGAGATGACCGGCGGATGCTTCGTGCTGATGGGACTGATCCAGCTGTATCACCTGTTCGGCACACTGGAGATCGATGTTGTGCGGGAATGCGTATTAAATATGGAAGACAGAGGGCCGGCTTATGTGGCGGGCTTCCTGCTGTTCCTGGGATTTTCCGCCAAGGCGGGTATCTTCCCGTTCCATTTCTGGATGCCGAGAGCCCATTCGGGGGCACCGGCACCTATCAGCACCCTGCTGTCCAGTATCATCACCAAGACCGGCCTGTATGGCGTGATCCTCATCTGCTCCAATATTTTCATGGATAATCAGATATGGGGAAAATTTGTCCTTGTGCTGGGAACCTTTACCATGCTGCTGGGGGCTACCCGGGCGCTGTTTGATATACACATGAAGCGGATTCTGGCGTTTTCCTCCCTGTCCCAGATGGGCTTTATCCTGATCGGGATCGGCGCTTCCTGCAGTCTGGGTGCGGAGAATCTGCTGGCCGTGCGGGGCGCGATCCTGCACATGGTGAACCACTCGTTCCTGAAGCTGGTGCTTTACCTGTGTGCGGCGATTATTTATATGAAGATGCACACACTGGATCTCAATGATATCCGGGGCTACGGACATGGCAAACCGCTGCTGCATTTTGCCTACCTGATGGGGGCACTGGGCATCTCCGGTGTTCCGCTCTGGAACGGCTATATCAGCAAGACGCTGCTGCATGAGGCCATTGTGGAATGCATGCATCTGGGCGGCAGTCCGCTGGCGTATGAGATCGTAGAGGTGCTGTTCCTGCTGGCGGGGGGCATGACATTTGCCTATATGACGAAGCTGTATGTGTGCCTGTTCCTAGAGAAACATCCCACCGATCAGGAAAAGCATGACAGCAGGAATGGTCATTATATGGGAAAACTGGCCACCGTGGCATTGTTCCTGGCTGCGCTGGTGCCGCCGGTGCTGGGCATGCGGCCCTATGAGACGCTGGATAAGATCGCCGATTACGGCCAGACGATCATGACCCATCTGACCATGGATCATGCGGTGCATTATTTTGATCCGCATGTGATGAAGGGAGCCTTTGTTTCCATTGGATTTGGTGTTCTCATATATTTCCTTCTCGTGCGGAAAGCTTTTATGAAGAAAAACGGGGATGGTGTTATGGAGTATGTCTATCGCTGGCCCCAGTGGCTGGATCTGGAGTATCTGGTGTACCGGCCGTTCCTGTATATCATCATTCCGCATATCTGTGGCCGGCTCTGCTATATGCTGGATCAGCCGCTGATCATGAGGGCGCTGCGGAAATTGAAGGTGGAGTCCCGATGGATGAAGAACCGGGAGAAAAAGAAGGAAGAAAAGAAGAAGGAAAACTGGAAAAAAGCGACGAAAAAGCGCATGAAAGACAGCAATAAATATCGATAAGTTTTTGGCATTTTTTTCGGTTGAATTCGGGCCGGGATTGCGGTATCATAAAAGCTAGTTTTAAATGTTTGTCTGGGAATAAGTCTGCCCTGCTGCGGAATATACTATAGAAAACAGGAGACGCGAGATCAGTGATAGAAGAGAAAATTTATCAGTTGCTGGAGGCGGCAGCGGGAACAGATCACATATACAGAGAAGAGCCGATGAAGAACCATACGACGTTTCGCATCGGCGGCAATGCGGAAGTATTCGCAGCGCCGGACAGTGCGGACGGGGTCGAAAGGGTGTTACAGATCTGCCGGGAAGAGAACATTCCCTGCACGGTCATCGGCAACGGCAGCAATCTCCTGGTGGGGGACCGCGGCGTGTGCGGCGTGGTGCTGCAGATTTACAGAAATTATGCCAGTATCAGGATAGAAGGAACAGACCTGTATGTGCAGGCGGGGGCGCTTCTGGGACAGACTGCAGCAGCTGCAGCGAGAGAAGGGCTGACCGGTCTGGAGTTTGCATCCGGCATTCCGGGAACCATAGGCGGCGCGGCGGCGATGAATGCCGGGGCCTATGGCGGCGAGATGAAGGACGTGCTCGTCTGGGTGAAAGCCATCGACCGGGATGGCTACGTGCGGCAGTATGCGGCGGCGGAGCTGGAGCTGGGCTATCGCACCAGCCGGATCCAGAAAGAAGCACTGGTGGTGCTGGAAGTGAAGCTTACCCTGCAGCAGGGAGATCCGGTGAAGATCCGGGAACGGATGGAGGAGCTGAAGGAACAGCGGGTTGCCAAGCAGCCCCTGGAATATCCCAGCGCGGGCAGCACCTTTAAGCGGCCGGAGGGGTATTTCGCAGGAAAACTCATCATGGATGCGGGACTGCGGGGATTCTCCGTGGGAGATGCGCAAGTGTCCGAGAAGCACTGCGGATTTGTCATCAACAGGGGAAACGCCACAGCGGCGGACGTGATGGCGCTGGTGAGCCAGGTGCAGACAATCGTGGAAGAGAAGTTCGGTGTCCAGCTGGAATTAGAAGTGAGAAGAATTGGAACCTTCGAATAAAAGCTCAGCCGAACGGAAGAAACAGGTGGAACAGGCAGGAGGAAAAGAATGCGTTTTGTGATTGTGACCGGCATGTCCGGAGCGGGCAAGACAACAGCCCTGAAGATGTTGGAGGATATGGGATATTTCTGTGTAGACAATCTTCCGATATCGCTCATTGAGAAGTTCGCAGAGCTGACCTTTACCTCCGGCGGAGAAGTAAATAAGGTGGCGCTGGGCATCGACATCCGAAGCGGACAGGCTCTGGGGGAGATCGAACAGGTTCTGGAGCGTCTGACCATGGATGGCAGACAGTACGAGATCCTTTTCCTGGATGCGGCGGACGATGTGCTGGTGAAGCGATACAAAGAGACGAGACGGGTACATCCGCTGGCGAAGGACGGGCGGGTGGATAAGGGCATTGCTCTGGAGCGGGAGCGTCTGGTGTACTTAAAACAGCATGCGGAGTACATCATTGACACGAGCCGCCTGCTGCCCCGGGAGCTGAAGAGCGAGCTGGAGAAGATATTTGTTCGCAACCAGGAGTTCAAGAACCTGGTGATCACAGTACTGTCCTTCGGGTTTAAATACGGCATTCCGGCGGATTCGGATCTGGTATTTGACGTCCGGTTTTTACCGAATCCCTACTATATAGATGAATTGAAGGCAAAGAGCGGCAACGACAAAGAGGTACAGGATTATGTCATGGGCTTTTCCGTGGCAACAAAGTTCCTCGACAAGCTGGAGGATATGCTGGCCTTTCTTATCCCGAATTATATTCAGGAGGGGAAGAATCAGCTCATCATCAGTATTGGATGTACCGGCGGCAAGCACCGGTCGGTGACGCTGGCAAACCGCCTCTACGAGAGACTGGCGGCGCAGGATGCCTATGGAGTGAAGATCGAGCACCGGGATATTGAGAAGGATGCGGTGCGCAAGGCGTTGTAAGCATGACGGGAGGAAGGCATGTCTTTTTCCAGTGAAGTAAAGGATGAACTTTCCAGACAGCTGCCCCAGGCAAGGCATTGCCGGATCGCGGAGATCACGGCGATCATCAGCATGTGCGGGCGGATCCTGATCGATCAGGACGATCATTACCGGGTGCTGGTGCACACGGAAAATATCGCAGTGGCGAGGAAGTATTTTGAACTGATCCGGCGGACGTTCGACGGCATTTTGCCGGAAGTGTCTATCCGGCAGAATATTCTTTTGAAAAAAAGCAGAATTTATAGTATAGTAATCAAAGATCCTGTACAATCCATGACGGTTTTACAGGCGGCAAAGCTGGTAGATGAGACAGGAGAAATCCGGGAGAACCTTTCTCTTGTCAACAACCGGGTGATCCAGAGCAGCTGCTGCAAGCGGGCATTCATCCGGGGCGCATATCTGGCAGCGGGATCCATGAGCGATCCCAACAAGTCCTATCATTTCGAGATCGTGTGCGCCACACAGCCCAAGGCGGTGCAGCTGCAGGAGATGATCGGATGCTTCGGGCTGGAAGCCCGTGTGGTAGAGAGAAAGCGGCATTATGTCGTTTATCTGAAAGAAGGCTCCGGGATTGTGGACATTCTGAATGTGATGGAGGCCCATGTGGCCCTCATGCAGCTGGAGAATGTCAGAATTGTGAAGGAAATGCGCAATTCCATCAACCGGAGGGTAAATTGCGAGACAGCGAACATTACCAAGACCGTGTCGGCGGCGGTGCGTCAGATTGACGATATCCGTCTGATCGATGAGGTGCTTGGGCTTCATACACTGCCGGACGCTCTGCGGGATATCGCGGAGGTACGGCTGCAGAATCCGGACGCCCCATTGCATGTGTTGGGGAACATGCTCACACCTCCTGTTGGAAAGTCAGGGGTGAACCACAGACTCCGGAAATTGTCACAGATGGCGGAAGAGATAAGGGAAAATAAGGAGGAACAGGGTAATTATGAAAAAGCAGGTAGTAACGATTGAGATCGCATCAGGGCTGGAAGCAAGACCGGTGGCGATGCTGGTACAGGTGGCCAGTCAGTATGACAGCGAGATCTACATCATGAGAGACAACAAGAAGGTCAATGCCAAGAGCATCATGGGCATGATGACACTGGGGCTGGACATGGGCGACAGCATCGAGGTCAGCACCAACGGCACCGATGAGGAGAAGGCCATGGAGGCCATCGTGGAGTATCTTTCTGCGAAGTAATATTACAGTTCACTCGAATATCGGGCAGGCAGATTTCATGCTCGCATGAAAATCCGGATGCATGGATATTCGAAGGGAGCGCCTGATTATGAGCAAAAATAAACTGTAATAAGAAATCTGTGTGAAAATGTTTTCACCCTTCACTCTGATCTTGCATAAGATAAGGTAAGTTGACAGGGCAAGGGGGAATTGCGGTGGAACATGGTGCCGCAGGCGGAAGCGACGGCAGAAAACTGCCCTTTTATATGACGTTTCCTTTTTCGGAAAATCTGTCCGCAGAGAGCGAGAACGAACGGGATATGCAGAGAATGGCGGAGCTGTACCCGCCCGCAGCCAGAAGGCTCTGGCCGCAGGTGGAGGATACGTGTGACCGCTGGGAGTACGACGGCAGTGCGATGTATGCCCAGTACCCTGACAGAATCTGGATCCACCGGGAGGCCGAGCGGATTGGCAGGCAGCTGGCAGAGGAAGCACAGAAAGACGAAAACGATGGAACGAACACCCGGGCGCAGGCGCTGACTGAAATGGCAGAATTGCTGCTTTTGCAGGAAATCTACCGGAGAAGGTGCAGACGTAGGCGTGTCCGCGGTCATTTTGTTTATTGAAATTTAAGTTGTAGTTTGCCTGAGAAGGTTTTAGAATATAGTCATAACTGCCCGGTTATGGCTATATTTTTTGCGCGAGCAACGAGGCAAAGTCTGCGCTTGCGCGAGACCTTGGCGAGTGCCGCGACAGCGAATGAAAAAGGAGATCTTTATGGAGAAATTATATAAATTACTGGACGAGGTTTTAACCTTTGACCTGATCCAGGCGACGGTCAGCGGGCCGAGAAAAAAAGGCGGGATCCTGAAGGTGAAGATCCGGCCGGTGATCATCCGGGATGACCTGGTGTTCCAGGCCAGCGCCCAGGAGGAGAAGAAGATTTTTCACAATAATTATAAGAAGAAAGAGATGGTCCGAGAGCTGGGCCGTCTGTTGGACGGGGAATTTTCCCAGCTGCAGATCCAGATGCCGGGGGAACTGATCACGGTGCTGGCGGGCAAGAAGGGCAACGTGACAATCCGGCGGAAGAAGCAGGAGACGAAAGCGGCACCCCGGGATCTGTCCCATGACCGGAAGAAGACGTATCTGCTGCCCACGGATCAGCCGCTGCCGTTTCTGGTGGATCTGGGGCTCATGACCTCGGAGGGAAAGCTGGTGAAGGGAAAGCAGGACAAGTTCCGGCAGATCAACCGTTTTCTGGAATTTGTGGCGGACGTGGTGCCGCATCTGCCCACAGACCGGCAGATCACCGTGGTGGATTTTGGATGCGGCAAGTCCTATCTGACCTTTGCCATGTATTATTTTCTGCATGAGCAGAAGGGCTTTGATGTGCGCATGATCGGCCTGGATCTGAAGGAGGATGTCATTGCCTCCTGCAGCAAGCTGGCGAAAAAAATACGGCTATGAGGGACTGACCTTCCTGGTGGGCGACATTGCCTCTTATGAGGGGATGAACAGCGTGGATATGGTGGTGAGCCTGCACGCCTGCGACACGGCCACGGACTACGCCCTGTACAAGGCCATCAGCTGGAGTGCTTCCGTCATTTTGTCGGTGCCCTGCTGTCAGCATGAGTGCAATCAGACGCTGAAAGCGGAGGGTGTGCTGG
The DNA here is from genome assembly GCA_032620915.1 of Oscillospiraceae bacterium NTUH-002-81. Taxonomy (NCBI): domain Bacteria; kingdom Bacillati; phylum Bacillota; class Clostridia; order Eubacteriales; family Oscillospiraceae; species Oscillospiraceae bacterium NTUH-002-81. Next base: position 3,241,500 of record CP136052.1, on the reverse strand, counting down.
CTCCGGCACTGAAATACGGCATCATCAAGGAACGGATGGCGGCCCTTTTTACCGATGCTATGCGGGCCAACCTGCTGGAGCAGCAGGGTTATCAGGTACAGCTGCTGGAATTTATTGACATGGAGCATACGCCGAAAAATATTCTGATCCGGGCGGTGCGGGGACAGGCAGCCGCTGATCCGGCGGCCTATGAAGCGCTGCGGGATTTCCTGCACACACCGCTGATCCTTGACCGGCTGCTGGGAGAGGAGAAGAAGGCCTGATGAGAAAGATTCTGATACGCATCGGTGTTCTTGTGGCTGTGTTTTTCCTGGGAATCTTCCTGTTCAGCCATTTTATGAATATTGAAAATACAGACCGTACCAGTGCGATGGCAGAGCCTACGCTTCCGGTGGTGTACGTGCGGGACGGCGATCAGCTCATCAATGAGATGTACGGCTATACCGGACAGATGCAGGCCAATTATATGCGGGATACGCTGACCCTGTTGCCGTCCGATTACCGGCTGACGGTGGATGTGGACACCTACGGCAGAACGATCAACAAGATCAGCTATGAGGTGCGAAGCGCCGATGCCACCCGCCTGGTGGAAAACACAGAGGTCACTTACCTGACGGAGAAGGACGGTTATCTGGAGGCAGAGCTTCCGCTGAAGAAGCTGCTGGATCAAAACGAGGAATATATTTTGCAGATCGTGCTCCATGCGGACAATGATCAGGACATTTCCTATTATACGAGGATCGTGGACCGGCAGAGTCGTGATATTTCCAATGAGCTGGCATTTTGTCTGGATTTTTCGGAAAAGACCTTCGATCCGGACCGGGCGGCGGAGCTGTCCTCCTATCTGGAACCCAATGCTTCCGGGGACAACAGCAGCTTTGCCCATGTGGACATCCATTCCAGTTATCGGATGGTGGTGTATAATGGACTGAATGCCCAGCGGGTGACCAGCCCGCAGCTGTCTGTCATGGAGGTGCGCAGCAATTCGGCTTCCTTCCGTCTCACCTATCTGATGACGACCCAGGAGGGAGAGGACAGCCCGGATTACTATAATGTGACGGAATATTTCCGGGTGCGTTCCGGCGATGGTCGGATGTACCTGCTGGATTATGAGCGGACGATGAACCAGATCTTCATGCAGTCCGGTACGGAATATGGCAAGAGCTCCATCACACTGGGCATTTTGGATGAGGCGGCAGAGTTCCAGACATCCGAAGACAGCAAGGTGGCGGCCTTTGTACAGGAGGGAACGCTGTGGAGCTTCAACAACACCAACGGCCAGGTGACGCGGATCTACGGCGACACGGACAACATTACGGATGTCCGCAGCCGCCGGTGTGATTACGAGATCAAGATCGCGGATGTGGATGAGAGCGGCAGCATGGATTTCATCGTGTACGGTTATATGAACAGGGGCGACCATGAGGGCGCGGTGGGCATTCTGGCCTGTCGCTATGATGCCACCATGAATACGGTGGAGGAAAAGGCTTTTATTCCTTATGATAAGAGTTTTGCCCTGATGGGACAGCAGATGGGGCGGCTGGCGTACATCAATCGCAATCAGCAGATGTACTGTATGCTGGACGGCGCGGTGTACAACATCAACCTGAACGACCGCACCTGGGAGACGGTGGTGGAAAATCTGCCTGAGGACTGCTATGTGCTGTCGGAGGACGGACAGGTATTTGCCTGGCTGGAGGAGAAAGACTATGACCATTCCATGAACCTGCATCTGCTGAATCTGGAGACCGGCACTTCCTTTGTGGTGTCTGCCGGAGCCGGGGAATATGTGCGGCCGGTGGGCTTCATGGAGCATGACCTGGTGTACGGGATCGCGGATGCGGACAGTCTGACCAATGATGCCACGGGCAACCTGATCTTCCCGATGAAAGCGGTGAAGATCGTGGATGAACAGGGAAACGATGTGAGAGAATACAGCCAGAGCGGCATTTACATCCTGGGCGCCCGGCTGGAAGGCGCCATGATCACCCTGGAGCGGGCCACCCTTTCCGACGGCACGTACGTGGCCATTTCGGACGATCAGATCATCAGCAATGAAAAAGCGTCCGAGAGTCAGACGGTGCAGGAAACGTTTGTGACCGATACGCGAAAAAAACAATATCGGATCGTCTTTTCTTCGGAGTTGAAGGAAGTGCAGCCCCAGATCCGGGAGCCGAAGCAGGTACTCTTTGAGGTATCCCGGGCACTTTCCATCAACCGGGACGGGCAGACCGATCATAATTTCTATGTATATGGAAGGGGCCGTCTGGACATGATTACCCAGAGGGCCGGAGATGCCATTGCCCGGGCAGACGCGCTGCAGGGCGTGGTGGTCAACGGCGGCCAGAGCTATATCTGGGAAAAAGGCGGCCGCGTAACCAAGATCCAGATCAGCGGCATTACCGCCCGGGCGGCGGCTGCCGGGGAATCCAGCGTTTCCGTGTGCGTGGAGCAGATGCTTAATTATGCGGGCATTTATGAAAATGTACAGGAGCAGATGACAACGGAGGGCAAGACCGCCCTGGATATGCTGCGGGAGTATCTGCCGGGACAGGTGGTGGATCTGAGCGGCTGTTCTCTGGACGCGGCGCTTTATTTCGTCAGCCGGGGCGTGCCGGTATTTGCCATGAAGAGCGCGGATACGGCGGCACTCATTGTGGGTTACGATGAATTCGGCAACCTGATCTTGTACGATGCGGTCAGCGGCAGCATCGGAAAGACCGGCCCTGCGGACAGCGAGGCCATGTTTGCGGCGGCAGGCAACGTATTTATCAGCTACGTGCCGTAAAGAAGCTGAAAAGCTGAGCGGACAGAATAAAAAGACAAAAAGAGAGGGAAAAAACATGGACGAGAGAATCAAAACACTGGCACACAACCTGGTGAACTACTCCTGTGGCGTAAAGGAAGGGGATAAGGTGTATGTGCACTACATTGGCAACGACACCGAGCCCCTGGCCCGTGCCATCATCAAAGAAGTATATCTGGCAAAGGGCATTCCTTTTGTGCACAACACCGAGCCCCGGGTACAGCGGGAAGTGATCATGCACTGTACCGAGGAGCAGCTGCGGCTCATGGCAAAGCTGGACTGCGAGGAAATGTCTCAGATGGACTGCTATATTGCTGTCCGCGGAACAGACAACGTATCCGAGCTTTCCGATGTGCCGGCAGAAAAAATGAATCTGTATGAGAAATTATATTCCACCCCGGTGCACCACGATATTCGGGTGCCCAAGACCCGCTGGGTGGTGCTGCGCTATCCCAACACGGCTATGGCACAGCTGTGCAACACCAGCACCGAGGCATTTGAGGACTTCTATTTCAATGTGTGCACCCTGGATTACAGCAAGATGGCAGAGGCCATGAAACCGCTGGCAGCTCTCATGGAGCGCACCGACAAGGTTCGTCTGGTGGGCCCGGGCACAGACCTGACCTTCTCCATCAAGGGTATCCCGGCCATCCCCTGCGCAGGCAACCTGAATATCCCGGACGGCGAGGTGTACACGGCGCCGGTGAAGGATTCCGTCAACGGCACGATTTCCTATAATGCACCGTCCTTGTATCAGGGCTTTACCTTTGAAAACGTGTGCCTGACCTTTGAAAACGGCAAGATCGTGAAGGCGACCGCCAACGACACCGACCGGATCAACCAGGTGCTGGATGTGGACGCAGGCGCCCGCTATGTGGGCGAGTTTGCCATCGGCGTGAACCCCTATGTGCTGCACCCCATGAAGGATATTCTGTTTGATGAGAAGATCCAGGGCTCCATCCACTTTACCCCGGGCAACTGCTATGATGAGGCGCCCAACGGCAACCACTCTTCCGTGCACTGGGATCTGGTGTGGATCCAGCGTCCGGAGTACGGCGGCGGCGAGATTTATTTTGATGATGTGCTCATCCGCAAGGACGGACGGTTCGTTCTGCCGGAGCTGGAGTGCCTGAACCCGGAAAACCTGATGTAAAGACTGCCTGCGGCAAAACCAAAACCTTAAGAATAAATGAAATTTACCGAAATCAGGGAAAAAGGACTTTTTTTTTACCAGTATTTTGTATATAATATTTTTGCGTATATGTCCGCACCGGGCGGATATCAGGACGCCCAGTAAGAGAGGAAGAGGAATGCAAAGATGATGATTTCGACAGATATTGGAATAGATTTGGGAACTGCCAGCATTTTGGTTTATGTCAGAGGCAAGGGGGTTGTGTTGAAGGAGCCCTCGGTCGTGGCCTTTGACCGGGATTCGAATAAGATCAAGGCTATCGGCGAGGAGGCCCGGCTCATGCTGGGAAGAACGCCGGGCAACATTGTGGCTGTGCGTCCCCTACGGCAGGGTGTTATTTCCGATTATACCGTAACCGAGAAGATGCTGAAGCACTTTATCCAGAAGGCCATCGGCAAGAAGACGTTCCGGAAGCCCCGGATCAGTGTGTGCGTCCCCAGCGGCGTGACCGAGGTAGAGAAGAAGGCCGTGGAGGATGCCACCTATCAGGCAGGCGCCAGAGAGGTCATGATCATTGAGGAGCCCATTGCGGCTGCCATCGGTGCAGGTATCGATATTTCCAGACCCTGCGGCAACATGGTGGTGGATATCGGCGGCGGAACGACAGATATCGCTGTCATTTCCCTGGGTGGCACGGTGGTCAGCACTTCCATCAAGATCGCCGGAGATGACTTCGATGAGGCCATCGTCCGTTTCATGAGAAAGAAGCACAATCTGCTCATCGGTGAGCGGACGGCGGAGGATATCAAGATCAAGATCGGTTCCTGTTTCCCCCGTCCGGAGGTGGATACCCTGGATGTGAGAGGCCGTAACCTGGTGACAGGTCTGCCGAAGACCGTCACTGTAACCTCCGAGGAGACAGAGGAGGCGTTGAAGGAGACGACGCTGCAGATCGTGGAGGCTGTGCACGGCGTGCTGGAGAAGACGCCGCCGGAACTGGCTGCGGACATTGCAGACCGGGGCATCGTGCTCACAGGCGGCGGCTCTCTGCTTCGTGGTCTGGAGGAGCTCATTGAGGACAAGACCGGCATCAATACGATGACGGCAGAGGATCCGATGACGGCAGTGGCCATCGGAACGGGTAAATATGTGGAATTCTTAAGCGGGGACCGGACAGAGTAACCGTTCGGTGCCGGATGCAGGGCAGATAAAGTCAAGTGAGAGGGCGCGGAGGCGTCCTCTTGCGTTTTATAGGAGGCTGTGGGGTCGGCCTTATGTACAGAGGAGGTGGACGGGCTGGATACCGTCAAGGGTTATGTGGAACATATTATTTTCCGCAATGAGGAAAATGGCTATACGGTGCTGAATCTGGTGACAGAGGGGCAGGAGCTGACGTGCGTGGGTACCTTTTCCTATATCGGGGAGGGGGAACTGCTGGAAGCGTCGGGGACGTTAAAGGAGCATCCCATGTACGGGGAGCAGCTGCTCATCGAATTCTACGAGCTGAAGACACCGGAGGATGAGGTGGCCATGGAGCGGTATCTGGGCAGCGGTGCCATTAAGGGCATCGGCTCGGCGCTGGCGGCCCGGATCGTCCGACACTTCAAGGGCGAGACGTTCCGCATCATTGAGGAAGAGCCGGAGCGGCTGGCGGAGATCAAGGGCATCAGTGAGAAAAAGGCCCGGGAGATCGCGGCCCAGCTGGAAGAGAAGAAGGACATGCGCAAGGCCATGATGTTCCTGCAGCAGTATGGCGTTTCCAACAATATGGCGGTGAAGCTGTATGGAAAATACGGGGACGAGATTTACCGGGTACTGCAGGAGAATCCGTACCGTCTGGCGGATGAGGTGAACGGCATCGGTTTCCGGGCGGCAGATGAGATCGCCCGCCGGGCCGGCATCGCTGCAGACTCGGATTTCCGCATCCGCAGCGCCATCACTTATATGCTGCTGCTGGCGTCCGGACAGGGACATACGTGTTTGCCCGTGGATATTTTAAAGCGCAATGTCCAGGAGATCCTGGGCATGGACGTGGAGGATTTTGATCAGTATCTCATGGATCTGCTCATGGATCGGAAGATCATCCGCAAGGAAAAAGACGGCGTGGTGAAGATTTACGCCTCCAATTATTATTATCTGGAGATGGACACGGCCCGGATGCTGTTTGATCTGCGGGTGCGCTACGATGTATCGGAGGCAGCGCTGGATCACCGGATCGCTTCCATTGAAGAAAATACCGGCATGAAGCTGGATGAGATGCAGCAGGAAGCCGTGCGGGAAGCGGCCCGCCAGGGATTGCTGGTCATCACCGGCGGCCCCGGTACGGGCAAAACGACGACCATCAATGCCATCATCCGCTATCTGGAGTCGGAAGGGCTGGACATCCGGCTGGCGGCACCCACGGGCCGGGCAGCCAAGCGGATGACGGAGGCCACCGGCTGTGAAGCCCAGACCATCCACCGGCTGCTGGAGCTGTCGGGCGGGCCGGACAGCGAGGGCGGCACCCAGGCGGCCTCCTTTGAGCGGAACGAGCAGAATCCGCTGGAGACGGACGCGGTCATCATCGACGAGATGTCCATGGTGGACATTCATATCATGCATGCTCTGTTAAAGGCGCTGATCCCGGGCACCCGGCTCATCATGGTGGGTGACGTGAACCAGCTGCCCTCTGTGGGGCCGGGCTGTGTGCTGAAAGACATCATCCGTTCCGAGGCTTTTCCGGTGCTGCGGCTGACGAAGATTTTCCGGCAGGCATCCAAGAGCGACATCATCGTCAATGCCCACCGCATCCACCGGGGGGAGCAGGTGCCGCTGGACAATAAGAGCATGGATTTCTTTTTCCTGAAACGGTATGACGCCAACATCATCATCCGGGTACTGCTGACGCTCATTCAGGAAAAACTGCCCAAATTCGTGGACGCCAAGCCCTTTGACATTCAGGTGCTGACGCCCATGCGAAAAGGCGTGCTGGGGGTGGAACGGCTCAACAGTGTGCTGCAGCAGTATCTGAACCCGCCGTCCCCGGAGAAAAAGGAGAAGGAGCACGCAGGCGGCCTGTTCCGGGAAGGGGACAAGGTCATGCAGATCCGGAACAATTACCAGATCGAGTGGGAGGTGCGCAGCCGCTACGGCATTTTGAGCGACAGCGGCACCGGTGTGTTCAACGGCGACATGGGCATCGTCAAAGAGATCCTGCCCTTTTCCGAGCAGATGACGGTGGAGTTCGACGAGGGCCGGTGCGTGACCTACAGCTTCAAGCAGCTGGATGAGCTGGAGCTGGCCTACGCCATCACCATACATAAAGCCCAGGGCAGTGAGTATCCGGCGGTGCTGCTGCCGCTGCTGACGGGCCCCAGACAGTTGTTTAACCGGAACCTGCTCTACACGGCGGTGACCCGGGCACGAAAATGTGTCACCGTGGTGGGCAGCCCGGAGACCTTTGCCCAGATGATTGAGAACGAAAACGAGCAGAAACGCTACAGCGGCCTGCTGGATCGGATTGAAGAGTTCCGGGAGGGGAAATACTAAGCATAAGAGAGAAAATCTGTCAGAAGAGAGTCATGGGAAAGGATTGCCATGACGAAAAACGATTTGCTGGATATTTTTTACCCGCCCCGGTGTCCGGGGTGCGACCGGATCCTGCCGCCGGGGCAGGGCGGAACGGTGTGCGCCGTCTGCCGGAGCCTGGACAGGCCAAGGCCGGTGCGTGCCCCCTATTGCCTGAAATGCGGGAAACCGCTGGAGGATTTTCGGCAGGAATACTGTCAGGACTGCCGGAGGCATCCACCCGTATTCACCCAGGGGCGGGCAGCCTTCTGGTACCGGGAGATGGAGGATGCCATGCACCGGTTCAAAAACCGGGGACGGCAGGAATATGCCCGGGCTTATGGGAAAGCATTATGGGAGGTATATCAGGAAGTGCAGGCCCGGTGGCGGGTACAGGCGCTGGTGCCCATTCCCATCCACCGCAGCAGAATGCGGCAGCGGGGGTATAACCAGGCGGCGCTTCTGTGCCGGGAGCTGTCCAAAAGAAGCGGCATCCCGGTGCGGGAGGATCTGCTGATCCGCAGTCGGAAGACTGGATACCAGCGGGCGCTGAATGATGAAGACCGGCGGGAGAATGTGAAGGACGCGTTTATTGTGGCAGAGCAGGCTGACGAACATGTGGCTGATGTGCGAGTATGGGATACATTCACGGACAGGCGACCATACAGGCAATGGTATAATCAGACACAGAAATGTGAGTATGAAGCAATGCCCGCGCGTATTCTATTGGTGGACGATATTTATACAACGGGGAGCACCATGAACGAGGCGGCGCGCACTCTGCTGGCAGCGGGGGCGAAGCAGATCTACTGTCTGTCGGTATGTATCGGGAAGGGGTACTAGCCAGATGCTTTTTCCTGTGTTATAATTCTGATATGTGTGAAAATGCATAGACCGGAATTGAGGTGGCATATGTTAAACGAAGAGAGAATCCGTCTCATGACAAAGGCAGCGGAGTTCGAAGCGCGGGAAGGCCGGGAGGCTTTTAAAGTAAATGAGTATTTCCGGGGCGACTATGTGACATTTCATATGGTGAAAGCCTGGATCGGCGGCACCATCGCCTTCCTTCTGGGGGCTGTGCTCTGGCTGGCCTGCCGGATGGAGCAGTTGCTGGCCGAGATGTATACGCTGGATTTTGCAGGCCTCGGTATGAGCGTGGTGAAATGGTACGTTTTGTTCATCATCGTGTATGAACTGATTGTATTTCTTGCCTATTACCGGAGATATACCCGGGTGCGGGAAGAGATGAAAGAATACTATGCACAGCTTCGCCAGATCAGCGGGCTGTACGAGCAGGAAGATCAGCGGCTGGAGGGCCGTGATGCGACAGGAGGCCGCGGATACGATGACGATTTTGTATGAGATAAGAGAACAGATCAAATATTACTACAGCAAGTATGACATGTATATCCGCACACTGCTGAAGTTTGTCATGGGCCTGTTTGTGTTTTTCATGATCAATGCGAAACTGGGCTTCATGAGCAGGCTGGATAACTTTGCCATACCGGTGCTGTTGAGTCTGCTGTGCAGCTTTTTGCCGGTGAACTGCATGGTGCTCTTTGCCGTGCTCATTGTTCTGGTGCAGCTGTTTGCGCTTTCGCTGGAGCTGGCGGCCGTGGCAGCGGTTATCCTGCTGATGATGCTTTGCCTTTATTTTATCCTGGCACCGAAGGACGGCTATCTGCTGGTGCTGACGCCGCTTTTGTTTGCACTGAAAATGCCTTATGTGATGCCCATTGTGGTAGGCCTGGTGGGAACTCCTCTTGGGATCGTACCGGTGTCCTGCGGTGTGGTGGCTTACTATATCATGCATTTTGCGTCTGCGAATGCGGCAACCTTCCAGAACAGCAGTACCGATGCCATAACAGACCGGATCAAGTTTATGATGGAGTACATGATCGGCAATAAGGAAATGATGCTGACCATCGTTGCCTTTGCCATTGTGCTGGCGCTGGTGTACATTCTCCGCCGGACTTCCATGGATTACGCCTGGTATATTGCCATCGGCGCAGGCGCCCTTGCCAATATCCTGATCTTCCTCATCGGGGATTTCGCCATGGATATTTCCAATTCGATCCTGGGGCTGCTGGTGGGCACGGTGCTGTCCGTGGCGGCAGCGCTGGTGGTGCAGTTCTTCGTGTTCAGCGTGGATTATGCGGGCACCCGGAAGGTGCAGTTCGAGGACGACGAGTATTATTATTACGTGAAAGCGGTGCCGAAGATCACCATATCGGCCAAGGATAAGCAGGTGAAGGAGATCCATTCCCCTTCAGGAAAGCACCGGGATGGACAGCGTGCCCGACGGCAGCAGGAGCATTCCCAGGCAAAGAGACGGCCGCGGCCAACGCAGAGCGCGGAGCATGGAAACAGATAGGACAGATGTGAGAAAATAAAGGATATGTTCACAATGCGCTTACCGCATACAGGCGCGGGGCAAAGGCTGTGGATGTATCGAGAAATATAGCATGGAATTCTTTGTATTCCTGCCGTGTTCTGGCAATGAAGAATATTGCGGAATGGTCGAAAGATATGAAATGAGGAAAGGAACGGAGGTGAGTGTAAATGTCAGAGACGATTCTCGGATGGTTTCGGGATGGATTTGCAGGTCTTAGGCCTACTCCCATGGATTTTGTGGAGATCCTGATCCTGACGGTGGCTATTTATCAGCTGCTGCGCTGGGTCAAGCGCACACGGGCCTGGATCTTACTGAAAGGCTTTGCCGTACTTCTGCTTTTTACACTTGCAGCCAAACTGCTTCATATGGATACGATCTACTGGCTGGCAGAGAAGATCCTGGGACTGGGAATTACGGCATTGCTTGTGGTATTCCAGCCGGAGCTGCGCAAAGGCCTGGAAGAGCTGGGCAAGAAAAAGTTTCTGCAGGGCATTCCTTTGCTGGATCCCGTGCGGGAGGAGGCTGGTCTGTTCAGCGACCGGACACTCAATGAGATCGTCAAGGCTTCCTTTGAGATGGGAAAGGTGCGGACCGGCGCCCTCATTGTTCTGCAGCAGAACTATCCGCTGACAGAGTATGAGAGAACCGGCATTGCACTGGATTCCATCGTCTCCAGCCAGCTGCTGATCAATATTTTTGAACACAATACACCGCTTCATGACGGGGCCGTGATCATCCGGGGAGACCGGGTGACTTCCGCTACCTGCTATCTGCCGCTGTCAGATAATATGGAGCTGAGCAAGGAACTGGGAACGAGACACCGGGCCGGTGTAGGCATCAGTGAGGTGACGGATTCTCTGACGATCATTGTATCCGAGGAGACCGGCAAGGTATCCGTGGCTTACGGCGGTGAGCTGGAGCGCGGTATGGATGCGGCACGGCTGAAGGAGCGCTTAAAGCTGTTCCAGAATAAGACGATGGAACCCAAACCGCGGTTCCGTTTCTGGAAGGGGAAGGTGAAAGATGAGAAAGAGGATCATGCATAACTGGAAGTTAAAGCTGCTTTCTCTCGTCAGCGCCATTCTTTTGTGGCTGGTGGTTGTGGGCATCAATGACCCGGTCCGGACGTTTACCTTTTCGGGCATCCATGTAGATGTGGTAAACAGTTCCGCCATTACCAGCGAGGGAAAGGTTTATGAAGTGCTGGATGACAGCGATGTGATCACGATCCAGGTAAAAGCACGCCGGTCGGCTGCGCTTTCGGATACGGATTTCAAAGCGGTTGCCAACATGCAGGATATCCAGCTGATGAAGTATGTACCCATCAATATCAGCTGCACGAAGAATGTAAACATCCAGAGCATTACGACAAAGACACCGAACCTGAAGATCAGTATCGAGGATTCGGATACGAAGACGCTGCCCATTGTGGTGCGGATCAATGGAACACCGGGGGCAGGCTATATCATTGACAAAAACAATACCATTGCGTCGCCGGAGAGCGTGCGCATCACCGGCGCAGCCAGTGCGATCCGCAAGATCAGCAGGGTATATGCAGAGGTGGATGTGTCCGGCATCACCAAGGACACCGAGAGGATTACTTCCCTGTCACTGTACAACGGTGACGGCGATTCCATCAAGAACAGCTCTCTGACCTACAACATTGACACGAACAGCATTGATATTTCCATCAAGCTGCTGAAGACAAAGGAGGTGCCGGTGAAGGCTTCGGTATCCGGCCGGGCTGCGGACGGCTATGCCTATACAAAGGTCAGCTGCGAACCGTCCACCATTACTCTGGCGGGCAAGGAGAATGTGCTGAAAAATGTGACCGCCATTGAGATTCCGGCTTCCGATGTGGACATCAGCCAGGCCACAGCCGATGTGGAAAAAGTGGTGGACATCAGCACTTACCTGCCGGCGAATACCCAGCTGGAGGAAGAAGAATCGGCCACCGTAGCTGTGACGGTATCGGTGGAGAAGCTGGAGGAGCGGACGGTGACGCTGGAAAAGAGCAGGATTTCCCTGGAGAACGTGCCGGATGGCTACCAGGCTTCTTTCCTGACAACCACTGATCTGTCCTTTACCGTGAGAGGCCGCAGGGCCAGCATGGAATCTCTGGATACGTCCCAGTGGACGGGCCAGATCGATCTGTCCGAATATCGGAAGGCAGACACGTATGAGGTACCGGTGACGATCAATCTGCCGGATGGCTATGAGCTGCCGGATACGCCCATTGCGGTTGTAAAAATTGAGAAAGATACGGCGAACTAACCAAAAGAATAATTAATTTCCGGGAATCTCTTGTGCAGTTTATAATAATCTGGTATAATCTGACATAGAAGACTGAAGAAATTAATGGGAGGGATCAGCATGGTAAGTCAGAAAGTGGTAATTAAGAACCCTACCGGGCTGCATCTGCGTCCGGCTGGAAATCTGTGCAGGGAAGCAATGCAGTTTAAGTCCTTGATTACATTTTCATTCCGCGAGACGACTGCCAATGCGAAGAGTGTTTTAAGTGTCCTGGGTGCCTGCGTGAAGTGTGGGGATGAGATTGAACTCCACTGCGACGGCGCAGACGAAGAAGAAGCACTGCATTCGCTGGTGGCTGCGATCGAGAATGGATTAGGCGAATAAGATACCTTAACAGGCTGGTGCGGATGCATCAGCCTTTTTGTATAATTAGGAAGTTTCACAGGAAATTTACATGGAGGAAATCATTTGAAAGAGAAGATCACACGCTGGCTGCAGGCATACGGCAGGCTTCTGACCGGTCTTGCCATCCTTTTGTGCGTTGCGGGGCTGGCAGTCAGTTATATGAAACCGAAACAGAAGCTGGAGACGGTGGCTATCAATATGGGAACCGAGGGCGAAAGCACCGTACCGTTGAAAAACGACGAGAGCATCCGTTATGTCTGCGACACGAAAGGATATCCCATGGCGGGCATCCAGGTGGGTGTGACGAAGAACGGGTATACTTTTACGGATATGCAGCTGATCTGCAGCGTCTATGACGAGGCGGGTACCACACTACTGTCCCGGAGCGGGGTGACGCTGGCGGAACTGGATGAAGGGCAGTACGTCTACATTCCCTTTGACAATTATAAGCAGTGTATCGGGACATTAACCATCGAGTTCACGGTGGCAGGCGGGCAGGGCGAGTATCCGGGGTTGTTCATCAACAGTCAGACCATGGACGATGCTGCCACCTATGTCAACGGGGAGCTTCTTTCCGGCAATCTGAAATCCTACTATATTTATAAGCTGGACTATTATCCGCTGCTGTTCGATCTGTGCACGGCGCTGCTGCTCTTTGTGGGCGTGTTTTTCCTGACCGGACGGAAAAAAGACAATGTGGTGGGAACCTTCCTGCTGTGGGTGCCGAAAAGCAAGAAAGAGGCGGCATCCCCTGTGCAGGCCAGCAGAGTGATGTGCACACGGACAGATTCTGAAGTTGTGAGCGGGAATTTAGCCGAGAATGAGAAAACAGAGACAGAATCAGACCGCGAAATGGATGGTAGTATCGAAAGAGCAGGGACGGCGCTGATTTCGGATGAAATCGAGAAAACAGATGTGACGACTGGAACTGCGGTATCGAACCGGCATCGACGCGATATGCTATGCAGACGCTGGCCCTTCCTTGCAGGCCTGGCGGCGGCAGTCGTGGTGGTGCTTCTGGAGATCTTTTATTTCAACCAGAACGGTCTGAAATATGGCACTTACCAGGAGACATACCGGCTGGACGGCACGGACGACCGGGTGGACATGCAGATGGAAGAGTTTACCTCTGAGCTGGACGAGCAGACGGCGGAAGATCTGCGCTATCAGGACGAGATGAACCGGCTGTATTATGAGCTGCTGGGGGCGGAATACGAGAGCACCCTGGATGAGACGCTGACGGTCATCGATGGCAAGACATACAAGACGGTGAGCCAGGCGGTGGTGCACATTGATCTGGGGGAGGCAAAGTTTGTCCGCCAGATGCAGTTTTCCTATCCGGTGGACGAGAGCAAATATGCCAGCTATGGCGTGGAAGCCCGGTTCTATAAAGACGGCAAGTTGCTCAATGATTATCTGTTGTACGATACGGTAAATTCCCGGATCGATACGGGCTACATGAACGTATCCCTGCTGGCGGACTCCGTGGAGCTGATCACCTACGGCGATTTTGCTTTTGAGGGTACGTGGGTGACCGCGTCCTTCCGCAATGATTTCCAGTTCAACTGGTATCGGGTGATCTTCCTCATCGGCACTGCATGGATGCTGCTGTTCCTGCTCTGCCAGAAGAAATTGTTTATCAAACGGCTGGAGGTGGCCTTTGCCATTGTCTGCCTCTGGTTTGGCGGCTGCATGGTGATCCTGGTGGGCAGCAACCAGTCCGGCTGGGACGAGCATATCCATTTTCTGAAAGCTTACGAGGCATCCTTTGGCTCCACCATCGAGACGCCGGAGGCGGCCATGGGCATGCGCGGAAAATACAATCCGGAGTTTGCCAGCCTGACAGAGCGCCGGGCGGTAACGAAATATCTGCGGGACAACGACGATCTGGACAAGGCGGACATTTCCTATCAGTCCAAGTTTATCGGGTACAGCACCCGGGCCTACCTGCCCCAGGCCATCGGCCTGAAAGTGGCCAGGGCTCTTCATCTGCCCTTTGACTGGCAGTATATGGCGGGCAAATTCGGCAATCTGGTATTTTATATTCTGGTGCTCATGCTGGCCATCCGTATCAGCCGGTCGGGAAAGAAGTTTATCGCTTTGCTTGGTATGATGCCCACGCCGCTGTTTCTGGCATCGGAATACACCTACGACGCCTTTATCACAGCCTTCTTATTTCTGGGCTTTGTGCTGTGGGTGAATGAGATCCAGAGTGAGGAAAAAGCTGACCTGGTACCGGGCGCTGGTGATGATGGGCTGTTTTGTGGCCGGCAGCTGGTCCAAGCAGATCTATATTTTTATGATGCTTCTGCTGGTATTTCTGCCCAGGCGGAAATTCAACAGCCGGGTGAGCGAGTGGGTGTTCAAGGGCATGACGGTGGCCTGTGTGCTGCTCATCCTGACGTCCATTTTCAGTGCACCGGGGGCTGCCAAGACGCTGGCCATCGGCACCGGCATTGATTATGATTTCTCCACGGCGGGCGACCGGCGGGTGCAGGGGTGTGTCCATGATGGGACAGATCCAGTACATTTTGGCCAATCCGTTGACTTATACGGTACTGCTGCTGAAAAGCATTGCCCGGACGGCGGTTGCCTACACCCTTTGCCGGTTCCCCTGGCTGGATCTGGCTTACTGCGGCATTTTCCCGGCAGCGGCGTCCTTTGTGACGGCAGCTCTGCTTCTTCTGGCGGGTTTTGTCCGGGAAAAAGGTGAGGACTGCCCGGTGGTGGGCAAGTGGTACAAGCTGTTGCTGGCCGTGATGATCTTCGGTGTGGTGTGCGTCATCTGGACGTCCCTGTACGGTACTTTCAGCGTGGTGGGCGCTGCCGCCATCGACGGTGTGCAGGCCCGGTATTACATCCCGCTCATGCTGCCGTTCCTGTATCTGTTTGGCAACCGGAAGCTGGTGTGGAAAGGCAGCCGGGTGTGGTATTACCGGGTGCTGTTCCTGGGGGCCGCGCTGCTCAACGGATATGGCATCTACCAGTATATTTTGAAAGCTACGCTGTTCTAAATCTAGATAAAGTAACAGTTCGCCCGGCGCCATTCGCAAAACCGCATCTTTGATGCTCTCCGCTGCATTGCAGCTCATTTTTGCTCATAATAAGGCGCTCTCTTTATACAATCTTGCAGACAAATTTATATGCAAGCATAAAATTTGCCCACAGAATTGTATAAGCGAACTGGGAAAGAGATAAATCATGAATAAAAAACAGTTATTTATCAGTATGACCGCCCAGATCGTGTCTTTTGCGGTGAGCATGGGCGTCAGCTTCATCTTAAGCCCCTATCTGGCGAAGGCCATCGACATCAGTGCCTCGGGTTTTGTGACCCAGGGCAACCAGTTTGTGTCCTACGCCCAGATCCTCGTCTCGGCGCTGAACACCATGGCCAGCCGGTTCATCACCGTGAGCATCCATCAGGGCAAGGAAGAGGAAGCCAACCGGTATTTCTCCTCGGTGTTCTTCGGCAACGTGTTCATGGCGGCGGTGTTTGCGGTTCCGGCCACGTTTCTCATCCTGTTTGTGGATCAGATCATGAACGTGCCCGCGGCCATGGTGACGGATCTGCAGATCATGCTGTTTTTCGTCATGCTGAATTTTGTCCTGAATATTATCCTGTCTGTGTTCAGCGTGTCGGTCTATGCCAAGGACCGGCTGGATCTGCTGGCCATCAAAACCATTGAGTCCGAGATCGTGCGCATGGTGCTGCTGGTGGGCTGCTACACCTTTTTCCGGCCTTACATGTGGTACGTGGGCATCGGCTCCGTGGTGTACACGCTGGTGCTGGGACTGGGCAACTATCGCTACACAAAACGGCTCATGCCCGAGGTGCACATCAGCCGGAAATACTTTGACATGGGAAAAATCAAAGAGCTGGTGTCTTTGGGTGCCTGGAACTCCGTCACCCGGCTGGGGCAGACGCTGCTGGAGGGGCTGGATCTGCTTATCGCCAACATTCTCATCGATCCCGGCGCCATGGGCATTCTGGATTTTGCCAAAAAAGTACCCCTGTGCATCGTGAACCTGATGTCCAGTGTGGTGGGCATTTTCAATCCGCAGATCACGATTTTGTATGCGGAGGAAAAATATGATGAGATGGTGCAGATGATCAAGAGCGCCAACCGGATCATGATTTTCATGCTCAGCATTCCCATTGCCTTTGTGACGGCCTTCGGCGATATTTTCTTCTCCCTGTGGCTGCCGGCCTACGACGCGCACCAGCTGCATCTGCTCTGCGTGCTGTCCATGGGCACGCTGTATGTCAGCATGAGTATCCAGGTGCTTTACCACATTTTCATCATCACGAAAAAGGTAAAGGTGAACTCCCTGGTGGTGCTGCTGTCGGGATTTCTGTCCACGGGCACGGTGTTTTTGCTGCTGAAAACGACGAACCTGGGGCTGTACGCCATCGTGCTGTCCAGTGCCTTTTACGGATGGCTGCGAAACCTCTTGTTCACGCCGCTGTACGCCAGCAAATGTCTGCAGGTAAAGTGGACGACCTTCTACGGGGACATCCTCACCGGCGTGAAATCTCTGGTGTGCGTGGGGCTGGTGGGCCTTTTGTTCCGCACCGTGTTCCCCATCCATTCCTGGATCACGCTGATCGGCTTTGGCTGCGTGGCCGGGGTGGTGGCGCTGATCGTCAACTATCTCATTGTGTTAAAGAAAGAAGAGCGTGCCATGGTGGCAGGCTTTGTGAAAAAGAAGCTGCACCGGCAGCAGGAGGGATAAGCCATGGATATGGAGCTTGCGGCGAGAGCGGCATTCACGCTGCCAAAAGAATTGTTCTGGAAAATCAAATATGGCGGACGGCTTTCTCTGGCGCTGGTGCAGTCCTTTGGCCGGGGCTGTGTGTTGCGGCTGGGAAAAGAGGCCCGCGTGTCCCTGGGCCGGGAGACGGTGTCCCGGGGTGGGCTGACCATCCGGGCGGAGCAGGGGAAAATTGTCATCGGAGACAAGTGTTTTTTCAATACGAACTGCAGTCTGACGGCCATGGAGGACATCACCATCGGGGATCGCTGCCAGTTCGCCAACAACCTGGTCATTGTGGATCATGACCACGATTACCGGGCGGGCTGGGGCCATTACCGGACAGCGCCGGTGCATATCGGCAATGACGTGTGGGTGGGGGCCAACTGCGTGATCCTCAAAGGGACCACCATCGGCGACCACTGCGTCATCGCGGCGGGCAGTGTGGTGTCCGGGGAGGTGCCGCCGGGCACGGTATTTTATCAGAAACGGGAAAGGGTAGTGAAATGATCAGTATTGTCGTACCGGTTTACAAAAGTGAGCGCACCCTCCATCGGTGCGTGGACAGTCTGCTGCGCCAGACGTACAGCGATATCGAGGTGCTGTTGGTGGTGGACGGCTCGCCCGACCATTCTGCGGAGATCTGTGAGGAATATGCGGACAAAGATGCCCGGGTGCGGGTGCTCTACCGCCACAACGAGGGCGTGTCCCAGGCCCGGAACCGGGGTGTGCAGGCAGCTGGCGGAGAATATATCTGTTTCGTGGACAGTGACGATTTCATCGAGGCCAATACCTGTGCCCGGATGCTGGAGATCATGGATGCGGAATGCTCGGATCTGGTCATTGCCGGTTTTCATCATATTTACCTGGGCAGAGATGTGAAAAAATGTCCCCGGGAGGAAAAAACATACACGCGCCAGACGTTTCCGGCGGCATTTCTCGATCTGTACGAGGACGGTTTTTTAAATATGCCCTGGAATAAGCTGTTCAAAAAATCGCTGATCCGGGAAGGCTTTCCCCACGACCTGAATCTGGGGGAGGATCTGCTGTTCAATCTGGCCTATCTGCAACAGGCCCCCCGGATCAGCGTGACCCGGGAGATGTTCTGCCACTATATTCAGGAGGACAAGAAAAACACGCTGTCCACCAGACGGCGGGCGGACAAGCTGGAGATTGCCTCCCGGATCTGTGACCGGACGAAAGCATTTTACCGGGAGCTGGCGGGGCCGGAGGCGGACTGTACCCGGATTGACGGAAAGTTTGTGAAGGAATTCCTGGACGAGGTGGAAGGGCTGGCCTTTGACGATGACCTGACAAAAGCGGAGAAAAAGCAGCTCATCACCTCCTACAGCCGGAACGCTTACATGCAGGCGGCCAATGGGCCTGATCTGTGGCTTCCGGCGCTGGATTACCGCATCATCAACCATTTTTTCCGGCAGGGAAATACGGAAGCGGTGTACGTGCTCATCTATCTGCGCAAAATGGTGGTGCAGCTGGTGCGGAAAATAAGGGGATAAGTATGATAAATGTGTTGATAAGTGTGATCATTCCGATCTACAATGTGGAAAAGTATCTGCGGCGGTGTGTAGACGGCATCCTGTCTCAGACGTACCGGAACCTGGAGGTTATTCTGGTGGACGACGAGTCGCCGGACGGCTGCGGCGCTATCTGTGACGAATATGCGGCAAAGGATGACCGGGTGGTGGTGATCCATCAGAAAAATAAGGGGCTGTCCGGCGCCAGAAATGCGGGCATCGATATGGCAAAGGGCGAGTATCTGGCCTTTGTGGACTCGGACGACTATGTGACGGACGACTTTATCCTGCGGCTTTACGAGGCGGTGGCCACCACCGGCAGCGATATGGCCCAGTGCAAGTGGAAGTATGTCACCGGGGAAGCCGTGCCCGATCCGTTAAATGACACCGGCCGGATCGATGTGTTTACCGGTGCCCAGATGATGAGCAACCTGTACATTCACGACGGTGCCTATTTTGTAGTGGCCTGGAACAAGCTGTATCACCGGTCGCTGTTTGACGGCATCCGCTACCCGGAGGGGCGCATCCATGAGGATGAGGCCACCACTTACCGGATTTTTGACCGGGTGAAAAGGGCGGCGGTCATTGATGCGTGCATGTACGGCTATTTTACCGGCAACGACAGCATCACCCGGGGCAATTTTTCCAAAAAACGGCTGGACTGGGCCTGGGCGGTGCATGAGCGGATCCTGTTTCTGGAATCTCATGCTCAGTATGAGCAGATGTTGCCCGCGGCGCTGAAAGCCTTTGCGGACGGCTGCATCGATCTGTATTTTAAATGTGTCCGTTTTCTGCCGGATTCGAAAAAAGAGCAGCAGGAAATGAGAGATTACGTGAAAGAAAGCCTGAAACGCTGTGCCCGGTTTGGCGGATTTCCGTCCCGCACGGCGTACGGCTACCGGCTGTTTTTGCTGGCGCCGGGTATTTATCGGAGGTTGCTGAACTATTGAGCAGAGTGAGTGTGGTTGTACCGGTGTACAACGTGGAAAAATATTTGAAAAGATGTGTGGACAGCATCCGCAGCCAGACGCTGGAGGATATGGAGATCATCCTGGTGGACGACGGTACGCCGGACAATTCCGGGGCACTCTGTGATGCCTGGGCAAAAGAGGATGCCCGGATCCGGGTGATCCATAAGGAAAACGGCGGTCTTACCTCCGCCTGGAAGGCTGGGGCGGAAGCCGCCACGGCGGATTATGTGGGATTTGTGGACGGTGACGACTGGGTGGATGCAGACATGTTTGAAAAACTGCTGGCATCGGCGGAAAGCCACGATGCGGACATGGCCATCTGCGGCCTGGTGTACGATTACGAGGATAGCTCCCGGGAAAAAACGGTGGAGACATCCCGGCTGTCCCGGGAATCTTATGACCGGCAGGCCATCCGGCAGGAGCTGTTTCCGGTGCTCATCAACAACGGCACCTTCTTTGGACGGACGATTCAGGCGGCCCGGGTGACCAAGCTGTACCGCACGTCTCTGGTGCGTAAAAACAGCAAATACTGCGACAACCGGGTGACAGTGGGGGAGGATCTGCAGCTGACCTTTTCCGTACTCTGCGACGCTCAGCGGATCAGTTTTCTGCCGGATTATTATCCGTATCATTACTGGATCAACGAGGGTTCCATGACCGGTGGCTACGACCCGGATTATATGAAAAAAAATTGCGCTGACCAAATATCGCATCCGGTGGATCGCCAAGGTCAAAGATGTGTATGATTTTTTCCACCCAGATCGAAAATGATTTTCTCATCCTGTCCATCATGGCCATCCGCAGCGTCATTGTGAAAAATAAAAAGGCTCCCGCATCCTTTGTCATTGCCAGGATCCGGGGGATCTGTCAGCATCCGGAGTTTGTGAAAACCCGGAAGGCGTATCATATGGAAAGCATGCCGCTGTCCGTGCGGGTATACCTGCTGCTCATTCGGCTGCATCTGTATCCCGTGTGCTACGTGTGCGGGAGATTATTCTTAAAGTAAAGTTTCATTGCCGTTCTTTTTTCGACAGCAATTTTGACAGACTGTGAACAAAGGCACGATTCGTCAGGCATCCTCTCCGACGATCACTTTCGGGATGCCCCGCATGCTGGCGGCCACGTCTGTGAAGGAGCTCCAGTAGCTGCCCAGGATCTTGTCGGTGGCGGCCAGAGAGAACAGGTCGATCATGGCGTCGTGCATGCCCTGGACGCTGTTCCGATCGATGACCCGATTTTCGTTTGTAAGAAGCTTTTCCCCAAAATGTTCCCGGAGAATGGCTTCTTCTTTTTTCTCATCGGTGGCCAGGAAGAACCGCACCTCCGGGTCGGCGGCGATCTCCGCCTTCATGGCCCGGATAAAAGCGTCCGTGCCGCTTTTGCCGATGGCGGTCACGTTATCTGTCCGGCGGATGTGCACACCGATCATGTGAGAAGAAAAATCTGCGGTGATGGCGTTGATCTTCTCCTGGATCTGGGGCGTGGGCCGGAACAGATGGTAGTCCTCGGTGGGGTAGAACTGCTCCCACGTAAAAATATACACCGAATCCGAAAGCTTCTCGTAGAAATCTTCGTTCAGCATATCGCCGGTCTTATTTTTCAGGATGTCTTCATTATTAAAGCGCTGTCTGGCAGTGAGCTGCAAAAACAGCTTCTTCGGGTTGTTCAGGGAGTGGATGTTGATGAGCTCAAATTCGTCTGTGGGGAGGAACAATTCCTCAAAGGGACAGTTCAGTTCCGGCGCGTTCAGCCAGAGCACTTTTAAGGGAACGCCCTTTTTCCGGGCCAGGGTGGCGGCGGAATTAATGGAACGGATTCTATTGCATAAACCCCCGGAAGGTTGTATTATAATCATAGTTTCTCTCCTTTGTAGTAGGAATGAATTTTCTTGATTTGATGCCATCGGATTGCTTCGCAGCATGCTGCTCCCGCAATCCATCCGACATTCGAAATTCGCTGATTTACTGCGTAAATCGCTACTTTCTCATGTCTCGGCGGGTCTCAAATTTAGTATAACATCTAAAGTGACGACAGAAAAGGGTTTTGGTGATAACATTTTGAAGGTTTTGCAGATAAATACCGTCTGTGGCAGCGGCAGTGTCGGAAGAATTGCCACAGATCTGATGCTGACATTGAAAGAAGAAGGGCACGACTGTGAGATCCTCTACGGCAGAAGAAAAGCGCCGGAGGGTCTGGAGGGAGCCGTGCGCGTGGGCAACAACCTGTCCATGGCACAGCACGTGCTGGCTACTTTTTTCAAGGGCGAGCATGGATTTGCTTCCGAAAAAGTGACCGAGCGGATGATCGCCTGCATCAATGAATATCAGCCGGATGTGATCCAACTGCATAACATCCACGGGTTTTATCTCAACGTGGAGATGCTGTTCAATTATCTGAAGGTGGCCGGGATCCCGGTCGTATGGACACTGCACGATTGCTGGAGTTTTACGGGCCATTGTGCTTATTTTGATTATGCGGGCTGTGACCGGTGGAAGGAAGGCTGCGGGAACTGTCCCCAGCACCGGACGGCCTACCCGTACGCCATTTTTAAGGATAACAGCCGGGAAAATTACAAGCGCAAGGAAAAGGCGTTTACGAAGGTACCTAATCTCACCATTGTGACGCCGTCTCAGTGGCTGGCAGATCTGGTGGGGCAGTCCTTTTTGAAAAAATACCCGGTGAAAGTCATTCCCAACGGCATCGACCGGGAGGTATTTTCTCCTATGGAAGGGCGCTTTCGCAGAAAATATGGCCTGCAGGAGAAAAAGGTGCTGCTGGGTGTTGCCAATATCTGGGAAAAACGAAAAGGGCTGGATGTATTTCTTCAGCTGGCAAGTCGTCTGCCGGAGGAATACCAGATCGTCCTTGTGGGGGTCAGTGACCGGCAGAGCAAGAAGCTGCCGGAAAAGATTTTGGGCATTCCGCGGACAGGGAAGCCTTCGGAACTGGCCCAGTGGTACACACTGGCGGATATTTATGTAAACCCGACCTATGAGGATAATTTCCCAACCACCAATCTGGAGGCGTTATCCTGCGGCACACCGGTGATCACCTTTGCCACCGGCGGCAGCCCGGAAGCCATCGATGCCAGCTGCGGCAAGGTGGTGCCCAAGGGAGATGTGGATGCGCTGCTGGTAGCCATTCTGGATATGGAGGAGTCGCCGGTTTTAAAAGAAAGCTGCATTCTCAAATCCAGACAGTATGATAAAGAAGAACGTTTCCGGGAATATATCAAGCTGTATGAGGACATCCTGGAAGCAGACAAACAGGGGTGACGGATGAACGATAACTGGAAAGTGTCGATAATCACAACGACATTCAACGATGCTGCTCACCTGCGGCAGATCATGGAGCAGGTGCTGCGGCAGACCTATGAAAATATTGAGTACATTGTGGTGGATGGGGCGTCCAAAGACGGCACTATCGACCTTTTAAAAGAAATGGAACCGGCCTTTGGCGGGCGGCTGCGCTGGATCTCGGAGCCGGATGCAGGCATTTATGACGCCATCAACAAGGGCGTGCGCCTGGCCACCGGTGATCTCATCGGCTGCTGCTTCGACCATTTTACCGGGGATGACGTGATCGCCCGGATGGTGGATGTGATCCGGCGGGAGGGCACCGACGGCGTGCACGCGGATCTGGTGTACAAGGACGGAGATAAGGTCATCCGTACCTGGCGGCAGGGCCAGGGCAACATCCGTTTCGGCTGGATGCCGGGACACCCGACGCTCTATCTGAAACGGGAGGTTTACGAAAAATTCGGCCTGTATAAGACCGATTACGTCTGCTCAGCAGACTATGAATACATGGTACGCATTCTGAAGGACGGGGAAGTGCGCCTGTCCTACATCCCGGAAACGCTCATTGAGATGGATTACGGCGGAACGAGTACCAGCAGCCTCAAGGCATATTGGGTATCTCTGGTGGAGGGGCACCGGGGACTGAAGGAAAATCAGGTGCGTTTTGCCTGGTTTACGGATGCCTGCCGGATCTTGCGTCTGTTCACGCAGTTCATCAGGAGATAGGAGTTTTGTATGTTATTTTCCACAACCATCTTTTTGTTCGTATTTCTGCCGCTGGTTCTGGCGGTCTATTATAATCCAATCATCAGGAGCAGGCAGTTCCGCAACGTGTTTCTGCTCCTGGCCAGTATTTTTTTCTACGCTTGGGGCGAGCCTTTCTATGTGCTGCTCATGCTGCTCTCCATTGTGGTCAACTGGGGGCTGGGCCTGCTGGTGGATCGTTTCCGGAACCGGCCCGGGGAAAAAGCCGTGCTCCTCGTGACGGTGGTGTACAACCTGGGCGTTCTGTTTCTGTTCAAGTATCTGAATTTTACCGTAAACAATCTGAACCTGCTGTTCCGGTCAGACATCCGCGTTCCGCAGATCGCGCTGCCGGTGGGCATTTCCTTTTATACGTTCCAGGCCATGTCCTATGTGCTGGACGTGCACCGGGGCAAAGGCGAAGCGCAGAAAAATCCGCTCAATGTGGGATTGTACATTGCACTGTTTCCACAGCTCATCGCCGGGCCCATTGTCCGCTATGAGACCGTTGCCTGGCAGATCGGCCACCGGCAGGAGACATTGCACGGCTTTTACGAGGGCATCCTGCGGTTTATTTATGGATTTGGGAAAAAGATCCTGCTGGCAAATACGCTGGCCCTGGGGGCGGACGCCTGCTTCGGCGCCATTGCGGAGCGCAATCTGTCCTTCGGTGCCGCCTGGCTGGGGGCGATTTTTTATTCCCTGCAGATCCTGTTTGACTTCTCCGGCTACTCCGACATGGCCATCGGCCTGGGCAAAATGTTCGGCTTCGAGTTCCTGGAAAACTTCAATTATCCGTACATTTCCAGAACGGTCACGGAATTCTGGCGCCGCTGGCACATTTCTTTGAGCAGCTGGTTCCGGGATTATGTATACATTCCCTTGGGCGGCAGCCGGGTCAGCTCCCGGGCGCGGCACATTTTCAATTTGTTTGTGGTGTGGCTGCTTACCGGCATCTGGCACGGCGCCAACTGGACGTTCATCCTCTGGGGGCTCATGTACTTCGTGGTGCTCACCATCGAAAAAATGAGCGGCCGGGACAAAAAGCCCCTGCCTCTCTCCCGGGTGTATACCCTGATCATCGTCGTCGTGGGCTGGACCATCTTCCGGTCAGACAACCTGCCCCTGGCTCTGAAATACATCGGCAACATGTTCGGTGTCGGCTGCGCAGGATTTACTGATGCCAGCTGTGCACTCTACCTGAAAGAATACGGTGTCTATCTGGCGGCCGCCATCTTGGCCTGCATCCCCTGGGGGGCAGGTTCTGGCCAAAAAGGTGGATCGGAGCAAGCCCTGGGTACAGACGGGCATCCATCTGGCGGCATTTGTCGTCTTCGCTTTGGCTGTCACCTACATGGTAAAAGGGACTTATAATCCGTTTATATATTTTACCTTCTAAGGCGAAGCGCCTACCGAAAGGAAATCATATGAAAGAACGCTATAATAAACATGAAATTGCTGTGATCGTCCTGTTTGTGGGCATCCTGTTTGCCATGTTATTCGGCATGGCGGCGCCGTCTGTCTGCCGTCGTCTCGGCATTTCCCTGCCGGGCACCGGGAAGAACGATGCCGCAAATGAAGCCTCCATGTCGGAGACAGCCACCGCACAGGGGCCGGACAAGACGACAGAACCGGTGAATTTTGCGGAAACCTATCCCTTCGATGAAACCGCAGATGCGGAAAACAATGGCGGCATTTATGAGAAAATCCAGTCAGTGGAATCCAATCTGAAAGGAAAGATCAGCATCATCGAGGACGCGGCCAACGAGCAGGTGCCGGGACGCATCCGTTTTATCGAGGTGTACATCCAGATCCAGAAGCTGCTGGGCAGCCAGGTCATTGACGGTGACGACGTGGTGGTGAAGCTGAACAACGGCCTGCTGACGTTTTTAAGCGATCGCCTGACCGACGAAGAAGCCCACACATGTATTTCCAATCTGGAAGGGCTGGCCGACTATGCGGATCAACTGGGTGCGCAGTTTCTCTACGTGCAGACACCCAACAAGATCAACAAATACGATAACCAGCTGCCAGCAGGCGTGGAGGACTACGCCAATGAAAATGCAGACCGGCTGACGGAAGCCCTGACCACAGATGGCTATTCCGTGCTGGATCTGCGGGATGAGATTGTCAAGAATATGGATTTTGACAGCGCCTTTTATGCCTCCGATCATCACTGGAAGCCAAGAACCGGCCTGTGGGCGGCCCGGAAAATTCTGGAAACCATGAATGCACGTCTGGGCACCGATTTTGATGCCGACAAGTGCAGTCAGGATGCCTACGACGAGAAGATTTATGAGCATATTTTCCTGGGCGCACTGGGCAAAAAAACCGGTCTTGGCTATGTGCCGCTGGATGATATGAACCTGCTGACACCCAAATTTTCCACGGATTTTACCATGAAGATTGTCGGCTCCGGCAGGATTTATGAGGGCGATTTTACCCATACCTTCATGGATCAGAGCCAGCTGGTGGCTGATTACTACAACCGGAATCCCTATGCGGCTTATTTCCGGGACGATCAGGCACTGGTGGAGGTCACCAACCGCGAAACCACAGGGACACCACGGGTATTATTACTCAAGGATTCCTTCGGCCTGACTACCGCCCCTTTCCTGGCGACGGCCATTTCCGAGCTGGACGTCATTGATCTTCGGTATTTCAACGGCAGTCTGGAAAAATATATGGAAGAGACCCGCCCGGATATCGTGGTGGTCATGTACAACCCCAAGGCCATCACTGCGCCGGTGGGCTATCATGCCGATCTGTTTGATTTTCAATAAGAATGGGAAGAAGCGTAGATACGTGGAAAAACAACTGCAAGAAAAATCAGAAGCAAACGTCAGGTGTATGTAAGGCCTCTTTAAGGAGGGGGAGTAGGATGGATAAAAACGGTCTGCTGCGGGAAATTCGTGCACTTTATGAGGAATGTCCCGGCAATACGGTGTCGGAGGCACAGGCACTCTGCCCGGAAGTCATGGGGGAAAAGCTGTTTGAGGCGCCACTTTTGGGTATTGGCAGTGCAGAGGATGCATTGTTCACAGAATATAAAAAGCCGGAAGTGGTGGGCCCCTGGTTCCTGACGCCGACAGAGTGGATGGAAAGTGCCAGAACTGTGGTGTCCCTGTTTTTTCCGTTTACCCAGGCTGTGAAGAAAAGCAACTGGACATACACGGATGGCCCGTCACCGCTGTGGCTGCATGGCCGGATTGAAGGGCAGGAATATCTGAACAGTTATATGCGCAGGCTGAAAGAACGGCTGGAGGCACTGGGGCTGGAGGCCTGCGTGCCCGGCCTGGATGCCCGGTTTGTAAAAATTGTGGCAGGCCGGAATTTCACCGGCTATGCGGGCATCAGTGAGAAAACCTTCGGCAGCAACTGGTCGGAGCGGCATGCGGCGTATGTGTGCGGTCTGGGCACCTTTGGGATGTCCAAAGGGCTGATCACCGACAAAGGAATGGCAGGACGTTTTGTGTCCGTCCTGATCAGCGAGGAACTGCCTGCCGACCCGCGGCCATATCAGGGGATTTATGACAACTGTATTCGGTGCGGGGCCTGTGTCCGCCGCTGCCCGGTGGATGCCATCAGCCTGGAAAAAGGCAAGGATCATGTGCTCTGCGGCGCCTGGCTGGACAAAATGGGAGAAATCCATGCGCCAAGATATGGGTGCGGGCTGTGCCAGACAAAGGTGCCCTGTGAGAGTCGAAATCCGTCCGGTGTCAGATTTGCGGAATAATAAAACAAGAGCTGCGTTTATTCCCTCTTTTATGCTGAGAAGAATATGCGCAGCCCTTTTTATGTACAAATTCTGTAGCGTTTACCGTAGATTTTTCTGGATTTTCTCCATGACGACAGGATCTTCTTCTGCAAACGGATGGAAATTCGGGTCAACCTCACCCAGTCCCAGATACCGTGCTTTGTAGTCTTTCAGCAGTGCCCACACCTTGTCACGGAGCAGAAACAGCGCAATACCGTTGAAGAATACCGGGAAGGCGGTGGCAATGCTGACGATGGTCCAGAACAGGCCCGCGTCAGAACCGGTGAAATAGATGAAGGCGCACACACCCACCATGGTCAGCGGGAAGATGACGGAAAATGCCCGATGGGCGATTTTCTGGGCAGTGGGCCATTTTTTGAACAGGAACTCCAGCATGTTCTGGTAGTAGAGGTACCAGGTGGTGGAGGTGGTAAATGCGAAGACAATGGTCATGATGCCCACAAAATATTTGCCGAACAGGCCGAAGGCTTCGGTGAAGGCCAGCACGCCCAGCGCCGCGCCCCGGGTGCCGGAACTCCACACATCCGTGACGAGGATGGCCAGGCCGGTACACATGCAGACGATGATGGTGTCGCCGAATACCTCTACGGCGCCCCACAGGCCCTGGCGCATGGGATGTACCGTGTCCGCGGAACCATGGATCAGCGGGGAAGTACCGTTTCCGGCTTCATTAGAATAGATAGACCGGGAAACACCCTGCCGGATCGCCAGAGAAACTGCAGCGCCTGCGAATCCGCCTACAGCAGCGGTGCCGGAGAATGCGCCCTGGAAAATGCCCACCAGCATGGAGGGTACGTTGGTGATGTTCATGAGAATGATGACAACGGTGCCCAGCAGATAGATGGCGCACATGACGGGCACAATCTTTTCTGCCATCCGTCCGATGGCGTTTTCACCGCGGATGATGAGAAACAGAACAAAAGCGGTGTAAATGATGCCCACGGCCATGATGTTAAATCCGAAGGAGGCGTTCAGTGTCTCGGCGACTGTGTAGGAGCCGCTGCCCTGGGTGAACTGCATGAACAGGCCGATGGCGAAAAGTACGGACAGCGGGCCGCCGATTTTTTTGCCCTGCTCACCCTTGATGCCGCGCTCCATGTAATCCATGGCGCTGCCCACGTATTTGCCGTTGCTGTCTTTTCTACGGTAATAAAGGCCCAGCGAAATCTCAGCCATTTTCAGCATCATGCCGAAAAATGCCCAGACGAGCATCCAGAAAATGGCGCCGGGGCCGCCTACAGCAACAGAAGTAGCTACGCCGGAAATGTTGCCCATACCAACGGCGCCGCCCAGACCGATGCAGAATGCCCGGTAAGGAGAAATCTTGCCATTGCCGTTTTTGTCGTTTTGGGTTGCTTTTTCGAATACCGTATTTTTTAAAATGTGTCCGAAATGGCGGAAGGGGAAAAAGCCGCCCCGGAGCATGAAATACAGCCCCAGTACCATACAGAAAATCAGGAACGGCGTTCCCCATAAGATGCCGTCCAGCCAGTTCAGGAAATTGATCACTGCCATACTATATAAAGTCCTTTCTATATAAAAAATCAGTCAAAAACGCGCAGGGCGTTTTCAAAGTCTGCGATCAGGTCGCCCACATCCTCGATGCCGACGGACACGCGGATCATGCCCGGGGTGATGCCCATTTTCCGGCGCACGTCGTCCGGCACGCCCATGTGGGAAGAAGTCACCGGATGGCTCAGGGTCGTGTGCAGGCCGCCCAGCGTGGGTGCATAGCGGGGAAAACGCAGTGCTTTCATGAAGGCATCAATTTTTTCCATATCCTCCGGGACGATGAAACTGAGCATGGCGCAGCGGCCGTTCTCTCCAAACATGCGGTCAGCCAGCTCTTTCTGCGGATAGTCCGGCAGGCTGGGATGATTGACTTTGGATACGTGCGGATTGCGTGCCAATGCAGCCGCCAGCTGTTCTGCGTTGTGCATCTGCCTGGGCAGGCGGACGGAGGCCGTGCTGACGCCCCGCTGGATGAGCCAGGAGCTGAACGGATCGCCGGGGGTGCCAAGGAGCATGGCCAGAGGCTGGATCCGATCGCACAATTCCTGAGAGGTGGTGACTGAACCACCCATAGCGTCGGAATGTCCGTTCAGAAATTTGGTCAGACTGTTAATAACGATGTCGGCACCGAAGTCCATGGGACGGATGGCGATGGGGGTGGTGAACGTATTATCCACCATGAGCAGTGCGCCGTTTTCGTGGGCCAGGTCTGCCATGGCTTTCAAATCCACCAGCGTCAGGGTGGGGTTGGACAGTACTTCTGAGTAGATCAGCTTCGTTTCCGGACGGATGGCTTTTGCTGCCGCCCCGGGAATCTGGTAATCCGCGAACGTCACGTCCACGCCGAATTTTTTCAGGATATCCGTCATCACGGAGAAGGTTTCCCCGTAGATGTTGGCGTTGCAGATTACGTGATCTCCGGCTTTCAGCACCGTCAGCAGCGTGCTGGTGATGGCGCCCATGCCCGAGGAAAAAATCAGGGAAGCTTCGCCGCCCTCCAGACAGGAAATGATCTCGCCCAGCGCCGTCCGGTTGGGATTGCGGGTACGCACGTACGTGTAGCCTTTGGCAGCATAGGTTTCCTGCACTTCCTCAAAGCCTTTCATGGTGAAGGCCGTGGTGAGAAAACAGGGGATTGCTTCCGGGTGCAGGTCCATGCCGCGGACATCCGTGCCCTGGTAAAGGGCTTCTGTTGTAATAGATGCGTCTTTCATAAAAAACTCCTTGTTTTATCAGATTTGCTGTCAAGACAGCAGTAAAATCAAGTGATAACACACGGCTATAAAGTATACCCTGTTTTTCAGGGATATGCAAGTGGTAAGAATATCTTAAGCCGTTATGCGTTGCAAAAACGGGCGGAAGATGGTAAGATACACAAAGGGACAGGGGAAGTTCTGCCCATAAATGGAAATACTGAGGAATCGTATGAAGAAAATTGTGATTATTCCGGCATACAATGAGATCAGCAATATCCGCACAACGGTGCAGGACATTCTGGATCATGCGCCGGGTTTTGATTATGTGATTATCAACGACTGCAGCCAGGATGGCACGATGCGGTTCTGCACGGAGCAGGGCATGAATATCATCAACCTGCCGGTGAATTTAGGCATCGGCGGTGCTGTGCAGACGGGGTATCTGTATGCGTGGCGCAACGGCTACGACGTGGCGGTGCAGTTTGACGGGGATGGACAGCATGACGCAAGCTATCTTGGCGAGATGGCAGATTTTCTGCAGGAGCAGCAGGCGGATGTGGTCATCGGTTCCCGTTATATTAAGAAGGAAGGTTTTCAGTCTTCGGGCATCCGTCAGTTTGGCATCCGCTATTTCAGCGCGCTGATCAAGCTGCTGACGGGCAAACGGGTGACAGACCCGACCTCCGGCATGCGTATGGTGAACCGGGATGTGATGAAGATTTATTCGGAGGACTACCCCGTAGATTATCCGGAGCCGGAAAGTGTGGTTACGATCCTTCGCATGGGGAAAAAGGTATCGGAGATTCCGGTGATCATGCGGGAGCGGCAGGGCGGCGTGTCCTCCATTTCCCCGAGGAAGGCTGTGTACTATATGATCAAGGTAACGCTGGCGATCCTGATGGAATGCCTGAGAAAACGGAGGAAATAGCGTATGATGACGGTAAAATTGCAGATTACGATCCTTCTGGCTCTGGTGGTGGCGCTGGCGGCGATCGTCAATATGATCCGGCGAAAAAGCCTGGAACTGAAATATGCCCTTTCCTGGCTGTTTGCCCTGGCGGCGGTGGCGATTTTTGCCGCATTCCCCCGGGCGATGGTGGTGATGGCCCGGTTCCTGGGTATTGATGCCCCGGTGAACATGATCTTTTTCCTGGGATTTTGCTTTTCCCTGGTGATCATCTACATTCTGACGGTGTCACTTTCCCGCATGTCTACGAAGATGCGGCGGCTCACCCAGATCATTGCCCTGAACGAGGATCGGATCAAGGCGCTGGAGCAGCGGCTGGACCTGCAGGCGGGGGATGAGAGAGAAACTGCGGCATTGACAAACGGAGAAGAATGCAAAACATCTGACCGGAAATAAAAGGCATATGCAAAACATAAGGCGCCTGAAAACGAATAGAAATGACTGCCGGTAGTCTGAAAAGGCAGAAGAATAGAAAGAAACGACGGGATGAAAAGGCCCGCGTATATGGAAATACGGAAAGGAATGAACAGATACATGAAGAAGCTATTGATCACCGGCTGTAACGGACAGCTGGGAAGAGCGCTGAATGCGCTGTATGAAGGAAACAGAGAATATGAACTGATCAATACGGATGTGGCTGATCTGGATATCACCGATGTGGAGCAGGTGCTGAAACTGACCGGGCAGGTGAAGCCCTATGCCATTGTGAACTGCGCAGCCCATACAGCGGTGGATAAATGTGAGACGGACGGCGACAATGCTTACCGGATCAACGCCATCGGCCCGAGAAACTTAAGCATCGCGGCCCGGAGATACGGCGCCAAGATGGTACAGGTATCTACGGACTACGTGTTTGACGGTCAGGGCACCCGTCCGCTGACCGAGTTTGATGCGCCGGCACCCCGGAGTATGTATGGCAGAACCAAGCTGGCCGGAGAGAATTTTGTGAAAGAGTTCTCCGATGAGCATTTCATCATCCGTACCGCATGGCTGTACGGTGACGGCAAAAACTTTGTGAAAACCATGCTGCGCCTGGCAGAAACCCACGATGAAGTCCGCGTGGTGCGGGATCAGGTGGGATCACCCACGAGCGCTGCGGAGCTGGCAAAGATGATCGCTTATTTGCTCCCCACAGACAACTATGGTCTGTTCCACGGCACCTGCGAAGGTGTGTGCAGCTGGGCTGATTTTGCAGCAGAGATTTTCCGGCTGGCAGGCAAGAAGACTCATGTAGAGGGCATTACCACCGCAGAGTACGAGGCAGGTACCCCGACGGCAGCACCGCGTCCGGCCTATTCCGTGCTGGACAATTATATGCTGCGGCTGACGACCGATTACAGCTTCGCCCAGTGGGAGGACGCCATTCGGGAATACATCGCACAGATGTAAAAAGCAGATGATGATTTGCTGTAGATGATGGCTTGCCGTAGAATGTCTTCGTAAGTACGTTATTTCTACGCATATCGGTGTGCGAATTGAAAGTTGAAAATATGAAAATCGAATGATTTTAGGAAGTGACAGAATGGAAAACAGACAGGATATATTATATATGGTTATTCCCTGCTACAACGAGCAGGAGGTTTTGCCGGAGACGTCCCGGCAGCTGAAAGAGATCCTTTATGACCTCATGGATCGGGGGAAAATTTCCCGGGAGAGCCGGGTGCTCTTTGTCAATGACGGTTCCAAGGATGAGACCTGGAACATCATTGAAGACCTGCACGCCCAGGATCCGCTGTTTCTGGGATTGAAGCTTTCCCGGAACAAGGGACATCAGAATGCGCTGCTGGCAGGCCTGATGACAGCCAAAGAGTATGCGGATGTGACGATTTCCATGGATGCGGATCTTCAGGACGATGTGCATGTCATTGAAAAATTCATGGACAAATATTACGAGGGCTGCGATATCGTCTATGGTGTCCGCAGTTCCCGGAAAAAGGATACGTTTTTCAAAAAATTTACAGCCCAGAGTTTTTACCGCCTGATGATGGCCATGGGCGTGGATATTGTATACAACCATGCGGACTGCCGTCTGATGAGCAAGCGCAGCCTGTACGATCTGGAGCAGTTCAAGGAAGTGAATCTGTTCCTGCGGGGCATCGTGCCCCTCATCGGATATCAGTCTGCAGTGGTGACCTATGAGCGGAATGAGCGGTTTGCGGGAGAATCCAAGTATCCGCTGAAAAAAATGCTGGCCTTTGCCATGGATGGCATTACTTCGTTTAGCATCAAGCCGATCCGGATGATCACCACCATGGGTGTGATCATTTTTGCAATCAGCATTCTCATGCTGATCTACTCTGTGGTGCAGCATTTTCTGGGTAATACGGTCAGCGGCTGGTCCTCTACCATGGTGTCCATCTGGGCCATCGGTGGTCTGCAGATCCTTTCCATGGGCGTCATAGGAGAATATGTGGGCAAGATTTATATGGAAGCAAAGGCGAGACCGAAGTTTATCATTGAAAAATTCCTGAAGGACTGATGAACGGGCCAGGGCCTTACGGAGTTGAAGTATATGGATAAATTTTTCAGAAGTTTTCTGGAAATGAAATGGAAAATCAAAGGGGAATGGGTGTCTTTTCTGGATGCCCTTCTTTTCGTTGCCATCACAGGCTCCAGTCTGATCATGCGTCTGGCACTCATGTGGGGGTTCATCGGCTGGTTCTGGCTGGTGGACTATGTGGCAGCGGCAGCGGCGGCGGTGTATGTGCGAAGAGGAACGGGAAGCCTCAGAAAAAGTCTGGGCGCCTATTCCTTTTTTGTCATTATGCCCACGCTGATGATGGCCAGCGCCTACTGGGGCCAGGCTGACAGCTTTTATGTGGCACTGGTGATGCTGTCCTTTGCCTGCCTGGGAGCTGGGTGTTTCCCTCTGGCGAAAGCGTCTGGCCGAAAGGCTGTATCTGATGCAGCGTCCCGGACTACGTTGGCAGCACATTCTGGAAAATCCGGGCTGATGCTGGCGGCGGCTATCCTGTTTGGACTGGCAGTTCTGATGAACGTGCAGGCCGTATTTGTATTGCCAGTGTTTGTGGTGCTGTGGCTGCTGGGAAGTTTTCCGACTGTGCCTTTATTGGTGGCGTTTGCAGCGATGATCGGGCGGCTGCTTCTTGGAAAAAACGTGCAGCAGCTGTTGTTTGGCAATGGAAGTCTGGCAGCAGCAGACCGGATCTTGAGAGAATACGATGCGGCCCAGGCCATGCGGCAGGCCGGCCAGAGTGCAGTGCAGATGAGCCAGAGTATCAGCCAGTCAGGCCAGAGCGCAGTGCAGATGAGCCAGAATATCAGTCCGAGTGTGCAGGCGCTCACGCACACAGCACCTCTCTCGGACAGCTGGGCCAATGTGTACCAGTTTTTGCGCACGGAAGATTTTGCCCGGGAATTTTTTATCGGCGGTATCGCGTTTACCGCAGCTATTTTGCTGGTGATTTTTCTGTGGTTTTTTGTGAAATTAGAGCAGCCGACGGGAACGATCAAGACGAAGTTGACGAGAAGGGAACTCTCAGGTATCTGGTTGTCTGGACAGGAATTCGTGACGGAACTGGCGTTATTTTTCGCACTGCTGATGCCCTTTGTTCTGCCGCATATGAACGCCCGGTGCGGACTGCTGGCAGATTGCTTTGCGGTGATGCTGTTATTTTTTAATAAGAAAAAGAGCTATTTTGCGCTGGTGCAGCTGATCATTTCCTTTTCCATGATGCAAAACGTGCTGGCGGGCGCAGTGCCCATGCCGCTGGCGGTGTATGCGGCGGCGGAGCTGGTGCTGATCTGCCTGGCGGGAATGGATTTATACAGAGGAGTTAGACAATGGATGACCGTATCAGAGAACATCTGAACCGACAATTTCATATAGGCTCATTTACGGTGTCGGGCGTCTGGCTGCTTTATCTGCTGGGGATGACGGTGCTGGGGATCGTGATCCGGGGGGCGTTTTTACCCTATGTGTCCCAGGATTATACCGGATACTGGGAAAAGTGGTTCGCTGAGATCCACCGGTATGGCGGCATGGCGTCGCTGTCCCATGATTTCTACGATTATGCGCCGACATTTATGTATTTTCTGGTGTTTATCGAGGGCCTGCCCTTTGATCCCATGATCAGCTACAAGGTTGCCATGTGCCTGCTGGACGTGCTGCTGGCAGTTGCCTGCGGGATGCTGGCGGGGGAGCTGACCGGATCGAAGGAAAAAGGCATGGCCACATACGGCCTGGTATTTCTGCTGCCCACGGTGATGGCCAACAGTGCCCTCTGGTGTCAGTGTGATGTGACATACACGCTGCTGATCATGTTGTTTTTATATAATCTGATCCGGGAAAAACCGCTGCCGGCCATGATTTTTTACGGGCTGTCCTTTTGCCTGAAGCTGCAGACGCTTTTTATTTTCCCGGCGCTGGTGGTGTTCTGGGTACACAAAAAAATAAAAGCAGAGCATTTTTTCACTCTTCCGGTGCTGTACGTGCTCAGCGTCCTTCCGGCGGTATTTTTCGGCGGCTGTTCGTTTCTGGATATGCTGCTGGTCTACGTGCGGCAGGGCTCCACGGACGTGTGGGCGCTGACGTTGAGCTGGCCAAATATTTACCAGATCATTGGCCCGGAGGCGCTGATCCAGGTGTATTCTGGTCTGGGCAAATGCCTCATTCTGGTGATCCTCATGTGTACCATGTATGACATGTCCCGGAGAAAATACCGGATGACGCCCCGGATCATGGTGGAAATGGTGCTGTTTTACGCCATGATCACCGTCTATTTCCTGCCGTTTATGCATGAACGGTATGGCTATCTGGCGGATGTACTGACGGTACTGTATGCGGTGCTGCGGCCAAAGCGGTTTTACGTGCCCATGCTGCACGTGCTCATTTCCTGCGTCTCTTATATGAAGTTCCTGACCAAGGAAAGCACGCTGCCCATGGTTTTCTATGCATTCCTGCTTCTGTTCCTGCTGGCGACGGTGGGGATGGATCTGTATCGGGACATGCATCGGGAGCGGGTGCCGGAGGAACTGACAGAAGGTGAGGCGGCAGTATGAGTGAAACGAAAAAATTAACCTATATTGACGGGCTGAAAGGCACAGGAGCGCTGATTGTGTACCTGTGCCACTTTGCATATGCGTTCTACTTTGCACTCTATTCCCTGAATCCGGCCAACAGCCACACGGCGGGAAATGTGGAGGTGGCCATCGGTAAAACGCCCCTCAACATTCTTTACAACGGCAATTTTGCGGTGCAGCTGTTTTTTGTGGCCAGCGGGTTTGTGCTCTGTATCCGCTATTTTCAGGATCATGACCGGAAACGGCTGGCAAAAAGTGCGGCAAAACGGTATTTTCGGCTGGCTGGGCCGATCCTTCTGGTGAGCACGGTCATTTTCTTTCTTATGAAAGCCGGGCTTTATCAGAACACCGAGGCGGCGGCGCTGGCCGGTTCCACAGACTGGTTTGCGGGCTTCAACAATTTCGAGCCGGGCTACAGCCATGCTCTGCGGGAAGCGCTGTTTGGTTGTTTCCTGTTTGGACATAATTATTTCAACGGGGTGCTCTGGACGGTGAAATATCTGTTCCTGGGTGCTCTGCTGGTGTATGCTCTGGCGGCGGTCTGTGGCCAGTGGAAATACCGATACGGCGTGTATGCGATTTTGCTGCTGGCGCTGCTGCGTACCGACTACGCGGGACTTCTGCTGGGCTATATTTTCTGCGACCTGATGTATACAAAACCGGATTTTATGAAAAAACTGGCGAAAATTCCGGGACTGTGGCTGGTGACCCTGGTGCTGGGCATTTATTTTGGATCTTATCCGTCCATCGGCACAAATCTGGAGGGCAGCATGTACGGCTTTCTGCCGGTGCTGTCGGTGCTGTATCACCGGATCGGTGCGGCGCTCATCGTGCTGGCTGTGCTGCTTTCGGAGCGTTTGCAGCGTTTTTTTGGAGGTCAGGACGCTGCTGGCCGGAACGAGGCAAAAGCTTCCGGGGAGGATTTTCTGCTTACCAGCCATAAGAGAAAAAAGTCTGGGGAGGGTTTGTTTGTACGGCTAGGGAAAATTTCTTTCTCCTGGTATCTGGTGCATTTTCCGGTGATTGCGGTTTTTTCCAGCGCTTTTCTGCTGCGTTTTTACGGGTTGATGAATTACCATGTGCTCATGCTGATCAATTTTGTGCTGACCACGGTGATTGTGTGGGTGATTTCCGCGGCGATGACGAAATGGGTGGAGCAGCCCTGGAACCGGCTGTTGAATAAAATTTGGAAGTGATTGACGCAAGGCAGAGATAGCAGGAATGAAGAGACGTGAATTTCCATTGCAGAAATTGTTGGGATGAAGAACTGTGAATTTCCATTGCAGAAATTGTTGAGATGAAGGGCTGTGAATTTCCATTATAGAAACTATTGGGATGGCGATGTGCAATTCTCATTGAAAAGGCCGTGGCGCGGAGAATATTCTGCGTACAGGGGAAAGAAATGAGGAATCTGTTTGTGCTGGTCGTGAAAATGGATAGCTGGCAGGAAAAAAATAGACTGCTGGATTGGTTAAAGGATAGAAGTAAAGAACGGAGGAAATCGGATGGGAGAGCAGACGACGAAAACAAGGGCCGGATGGATTGACATTGCCAAGGTGCTGGGGCTGGTCATTGTCCTGATGAACCACGCGGAACTGTCGGCAGGCGGTGTCAATTATTTCGGCGGCATGTTTTACGTGCCGGTGTTTTTTGTGCTGGCCGGATACACGTTCCGCCTGCGGCCCGGTGAGTCCTTCTCTGCTTTTGCGAAAAAAAAGGCGAAGCGGCTGCTGCTTCCCTATGTGGGATACAATGCCTTCTTCTTTCTGTTCTTTTTTGTAAAAGACCAGCTGCTGGGGGGACAGCCGCTGCGGGAGGCCGGGGTGTCGCTCCTTGGCATTCTGTATTCCCGCAGCTACCTGTATGCCGGAGAAACGGCCGGACAGACGGTGCTTATGCGGATCTTAAACGGCCCCACCTGGTTCCTGACGGGATTGTTTACGGCACTGCTGGTTTTTTGGCTTCTGATGACCTGGGCGAAAGGAAGCCGCAAAAAGCTGTTGGCCGGGATGGCTGTATGTCTGTGCGCAGCCTGGGGCTTTTCGTTCCTGCCGGTGCTGCTGCCCTGGAGCCTGGATACCCTGTGGTTTCATATGGTGCTGTTGGGGGCAGGGGTGCTTCTGCGTGAAACAGATCTGATCGAAAAATTATATGGCTGTCCCTGGAAAATCGTCCTTTGCGGTCTGATATTTTTTCTGGTGTCAGCCCTTTCCGGCAGCGGAAACCTGTCGGTGAGAAGCTATGGAAATCACATGCTGTGTTATCTGGCGGCGGCTTTGCTGGGTTCGGTGCTGGCCATGTTGCTGGCAAAATGGATCGAAAACACCTTCCGGCAGGCCGGAGCGCTCATTGCGTTCGCGGGAAGTCATACCATGGCGGTGCTCTGCCTGCATCTGTTTGTATTTATGCTCATTTCCGGCGGCTATGGGGTGCTGGGCATCGACGGCAGCCGGAATCTGTGGAAGCTATGGGAGATCCTGGGCGCTTTTGTACTCCTGGTGCCTTTTTATCGGTGGCGGCTCCTGCCCCGGGAAAAAGGGGACTGGCAGAAAACAGTCTGTGGCCTGCTGCTTCTGGTACTGGTGCTTTGGTCACTGCCGTTGGTGGGAAAGGGCATCGACGTCCGGGATACTGGCTCGTACCTGACCAAATACCGGTATATTTTTGATCCGTCCGTGAAAGTCAATGAGCTCCATTATTTCCTCGGCGAGCTGGCAGGCGGCATCATCTATGCCCTGACACCGGTACGAAAAGTGCTGGCGCTGAACGTGGCCAGCAGTCTTGTGTACGTGGCGGCAGCGCTGCTGACTGCCTATGTATTGCAAAAAGTGCTCCCCCGGGTGCTGGCCCTGGCCTGTGCCCTGACGGGAAGTTTCTATGGAATTACATGGATCCGGACACTGAACTGGAATGCCTGGACGGTGTTGTTCTTAAGTGCCGGGCTGGCGCTGCTGCTGGCAGGCTTGCAGAAAAACAGCCAGAAATGGCTGGCAGCCGCTGGATTTGTGCTGGCCATCAACACCTATTTTCGGATGCCCAATATGCTGTTCCTGGCGCTGATGGCGGTGGTGTTCTGGAAAACACTATTGGATGAGTGGAAACATGTGGGTGCTGCGGAAGAAAATGCATTGGCCATGCCTGATAATGTGGCATCAGCACATCGAGTAATCAATCACGTGCCGGATGGAACCGTGTCAGCTGAAAAAACAGGGGAGGTTAAGATTCGCGCCTTGTTCCGTCCACGTATCTGGTGGGAGGCGTTGAAAAGCTGTCGGGGATTTTTCCTGGGGGCGGTGGCCGGAGCGGCAGTTGGACTTTTGCTGGCCTTGATTTTCCTGGGGCCGGACACGGTGCTTCACAATCTGTCGGTATTGACTTCCGTGGGCGCCGGTGAAAACGCGGAGAACACCCACAGCATCACCACCGGCATTTATCTGTTCCTGCTGGGCATGCGGGACGGGGCACTTCTTTGGCTGCGGCTTGGCTGTCTGTTGGCAGTGGTGTGGGCAGTTGTGGCCGGTGCCAGTGAGGTGTGGAAGCGCGTGCGCGGGGAATCTTCAAAAGAAGCGATGGAAAAGCCTTCACTGGCTATATACTTTACGGCTGGCATTGCCTGCTTTTTCGGTCTGTCCGAGGGCCTGCGGGAGAACATCTTATCGGCACATATATGGGTGGCTTTTGGGGTGATTCTGCTGGGCACCATTGGCACTTTCCTCTATGCGAAAAAAGACACATTACGCTCCTGTCTGTGCGCATCGGCAGTGATCATCGAGGGACTGCTTACCATCGGCACAGACACGGGGGTCAACTATTATCGGGTGTATATGGCACTGCCGCTGGGCGTGCTGCTGTTCCTGCTCCTTAGTTGGGGGCGAAGCAATGCATGTGGACAATCTAGCGGATGTGGAGAATTTGATAAACATGGCCATGGATCGGACAGAGGCTATATCCAATTTAATGAAGATAGGTTGAATGATGCGCACGACCACGGACAGGACAGGGTAGATGGACAGCCCGGAGGATATGGTCAATTCAATGGAAATAGGCATGGACAGCCCAGAAATCTGTGTATACAAAGGTTTGCTTGTGGTTTTTGTCAGATATTGGCAGTATTTACTTTTGTCTTTGTGACAACAGCGGGCGTGCGTTATGCGGCTACTCATGTGTACCATGACGCACCCAACGGGGAACTGACGGCCACCATCGACCATCCCATGTACGAGGATATCTACACCTCCCCGGCCCGGGCGGCGTCTCTGAACCGGCTCATGGAAGAACTGGCGCCTTACAAAGAACAGAAGCTGCTGCAGATCGGCTGTTTCAACATCGGCTGTGTGCTGACGGACATGAAGCCCTTCTATGACAGCTCCTGGCCGGATCTGGAATACCTGCCCATGAGCGAATTTAAAGAGCAACTGGAAAACGCGCTGGCTGACGGTCAGGCACCGGTGCTGCTTCTGGGAACCGTGGAAGAGTCGGGCATGAACTGGAGCCCGTCCCGGTATGCCATGATCAAAGAACTGGGAGAGAGCAGTGCTTACCGGACATTGTACGTGGATGAACTGTACACCATTTACGTTCCAGTGGAGGAATGATATGTATACGAAAGTAACGCAAAAAGAACTGGCAGAGGTGCTGGACTATTACCGGCAGGATCGCAAAAACTGCCTGTACAGCTATATTGATCTGAAAAAATATGGCCTGGGCAATCCGCACCTGTCGGTGTATATTGACCGCGGCCTTGTTACAGATCAAGGATATGCTGATACTTTGCAGGCTGAAACGATGCACGATATTTTGAAGGAAGCAGACACTTCGCAGGCTGGCGCGGCGGACAGTGCTTTGACAGCAGGCGCCCTGCGCTGCGTCTTGCTCCAGTATTACACGGGCATCAATGTTTTTTCTTATAAAAATAATCTGGATGTGCCTGCCACCGTCGCTTTTCTGCAGGAAAAACAGCCCTCCATGATCAACGGGCCGCTGGAAACGCTGGAAAAATTATACCCATATTTTCGGGAAACCTATGATTTTGAAGCCGGGTATGTGACAGAATTGCTGGAAAAACCGAAAGACGAAAGTATGTCAGAAACCGACGAATCTGATGCGGAGACGCAAGCGGAATTCCCCGTGGAAAAAGCCGGCGAAGCCGAGCTACCGGAGATCGCGGCCCTGATCTGCACCGACGAGGGCGTGGGCGGCACGTATACCCCGGAGGGACTGGCGGCTCAGCTGCTGGAGCGGCAGCGGGATGGCTTCGGCCGCAATTATTTTATCCGGCAAAACGGCCGTATTGTGTGCCATGCGGGCACTTACGCGGAGGTGGACGACCTGGCGGTGGTCAGCGGCGTGATCACGGCGGAAGATTCCCGTGGACAAAATCTTGCGGATAGAGTAGTATCTAAGTTAAACAAAGAACTTCTGGCAGAGG
Source organism: Oscillospiraceae bacterium NTUH-002-81 (assembly GCA_032620915.1). Taxonomy (NCBI): domain Bacteria; kingdom Bacillati; phylum Bacillota; class Clostridia; order Eubacteriales; family Oscillospiraceae; species Oscillospiraceae bacterium NTUH-002-81. The sequence goes on along the minus strand of CP136052.1, from coordinate 3,199,738 downwards.
GGAAGCATCCCTGCCTGTTCTATTATACAAAGAGTGCAGCGAGACTTTACGCCAAGACCGGCTATGCAGCAGGCACCGGCTGGGCGAAGCTGATCAGAAAGCAGGGATAACGATGTATTATGTAAATGAAAATATCAGAGACTGTGTCCGGGTTTATCCGGAGCAGGGCAGACGGCCCTATCTGCGGCTGGATATGAATGAAAACCCGGAGGGACTGCCAAAGGCATTTGTGGACAGCGTGCTGGCGGAGATCACGCCGGAGTATCTGGCCACCTACCCGGAGCCGGATGTGTTCAAGCAGAAATACGCGGATTATCTGGGGGTAAAGCCGGAGAATCTGTGCCTCACCAACGGGTCGGTCATGGCCATCCGATACATTCTGGAAACCTTTGTAAAAAAAGGAGAAACCGTGGTGACAGTGGCGCCTTCCTTTGAGATGTACTGGGTGACCTGCGCCATGCTGGGTCTGAAACATGTTGGTGTTCCCTACGATGAGAATTTGAAAATCAGCGGCCAGCAGATCGTGGGGGCCATCGACGAGCACACCGATCTGGTGGCACTTTTGAACCCCAACAATCCCATCGGCAATGTATTCACAGAGGCCGAGGTGCGGGCGGTCATTGCGCGTGCCCGGGAAGTGGAGGCTGTGGTCGTCATCGACGAGGCTTATTTTTACTTCAATCCCAACAGCTTTCTGCCGCTGTTCCGGGAATATGACAATGTGATCGTGCTTCGGACGTTTTCCAAGCTGTGCTCCATGGCCGGTCTGCGGATGGGCATCGTGATCTCTCGGCCGGAAATCATCGAATATGTGCAGAAATCCATCCCGGGCTTTGAGGTGAACACGGTTGCGCTGCTGTTTGGCGAGCGGATGCTGGATCACCCGGAGCTGTTTGACCAGATGCTGGCCATCGAGCAGGAGGGCCGCACCTGGATCCGGGAGAAACTGTTGGAAAACGGTTACCACTGCGATTTCGGTCAGGGCAATTTCTTTTTTGTGGAGCCCCACACCGATCCGATGGTACTGGAAAAGAAAATGCGGGAGAAAGGCATCCTGATCAAAACCTATGGAAAACCGCTTCTGAAAAAATACATCCGCATTTCCATTGGTTCCAAGCGCGTGATGGAGCAGTTCCTGGAAGCTTTTTTGGAGTTAGATCAATAAATGAGATAAATTCAAACAAACTGGCGCAGATTGCTATAATAAAAATATAAGATCATCTGGCCCTGGCGGATATGCGATCAAATTGAAAAATGAACAAAGAAAAAGAGGAGGTCGAAGGGATGAGAGCAGTATTAATGGCAGCAGGCGTGGGAAGCCGGATCAGCCGGGAGGTGCGCAAGCCGAAAAGTCTTCTGGACATCGGCAACGGAGAGCTGCTTTTACATTATACAGTCAAAATGCTGAAACGGCACGGCCTGGACGTGACCATCGTGGTGGGTTACCAGAAGGAGCTGTTTTATGAGGCGCTGAAAGGCCTGGACGTGACCTTTGTGGTCAACCCCTTCTACCGGGTGTCCAACAGCATCGCATCCCTCTGGTTTGCGAAAGATCTTCTGGATACCGGCGAGGATTACCTGTTCGGCAACGCCGACGTTTTCCTGGAGGAGGAAATTCTGGAACGGCTGCTGGCGTCCAAAGAGGACATCACCATGCTGGCGGATTACCGGAAAATCGAGACCGGCGACTATTTCTTCCACTGTGAAGATGGCCTGGTGCGCAAATACGGCAAGGAGCTGCCGGTGTCCGAACGCACGTGTGAGTACGTGGGCATTGCCAAGGTGGGCAAAAATTACATGCCCCATTTTGTGGAGCTGATGCAGGAAATGGTGGACGCGGAGGAGTACACCACCTGGTGGGAGACGATCCTGTACGCCCACTGCTATGAATTCCCGATCCACACGCTGGATGTGGCGCCGTATTTCTGGTCGGAGATCGACTATATTGAGGACTACGAGCGGATCGTGGACTATGTGGGAGGAAAAAATGACCATTAAAGAGGCTGTCATCGAGGTTTGTCACAAGATTTTTTTGCCGCCTTATGAGAAAAAAATGCGGCGCAGGCTGGAAAATCATGATTTTACGTTCCTTGCGTCCAACTGTACGGCGGGAATTATTTATCATCGGCTGGGGATGAAATTCCTTTCCCCTACCATCAACATGTTTATCTGGCAGGATGATTTCCTGAAATTTGTGCTGGATCTGCCTCATTATCTGGGCTGCGAGTTGCAGTTTATTGAGACGGAGGAGCCTTATCCGGTGGCCATGCTGGACGACATCAAGCTGTATTTCAACCATTATAAGACCGCGGAGGAAGCCCGGGAAAAATGGGAGGAGCGTAAGAAACGGATGCACATGGACAATCTGTACATTCTCATGTGTGACCGGGATGGCATCACTGAGGACGATATGCGCAAATTAGAGCAGGTGGATTGCAAAAATAAAGTGGTGCTCACTGCAAAGCCCCACCCGGACATTGATTTTGCGTTCCAGCTGCCGGAATATGCCAACGAGGACTATGTGGGCTATTATCTGGGGAAAAATGCCATCACGGACAAAACCGTTGTGGAAAAGCATTTTGATTTCGTGAAGTGGCTTAATGGAGCGTCGCCTAAAGACTGCCATCTCTGATCAGAAAATACAGGATCAGGGAAAATGTCGGTGATCATGCGGCAGCAGCGCGAGGATAGAGGAGTGAAAAAAATAAAAATATGAAACAATGGAAACGTTGGATCAGAGAGGATTTAAAAGGGCTGGGTTTGTTCCTGGTGCTGGCAGGCGGGCTTCTGTACGCCATCCTGTTCTGGTTCGGCTATCATCTGACCTATGACAATACCATTTTGCCGGGAGGAAATTTCTGGCTGGTGGGCGGCGAGATCCTGCTCACCGGGATCGTGGCGGCGGCAGTGCTGGCGGTGCTTTTCCGGGCGCTGTCAGGAGGATTTTGCAGGACAGAAACCCCGACAGTCATGCCGGAAAACAAATGTACGAGCACATCAGCCCCGACAGCAGATGCGGCCGAATATGATCATGAGAAAGACGGTCAGACTGCAACAGGAAATGAACGGAAGAAAGAAAAGTCCGGCATTTGGCGCACCAGATATGCTTCTTTTATAGAGAAAAAATACGCGTTCTTTGTGCTCTGGGCGGTGATCTTCCTGCTGTGGATCCCGTTCTGGCTCAGTTCGTATCCGGGCATTTTTTCCTATGATAGCAATCTGCAGTTCAACTGGTATTTCACGGATTACCGGTCGGCGCATCATCCGCTGGTACATACATGGATGCTGGGCGGTCTGGTGGATCTGGGGCACACGCTGTTTGGCTCCTATCAGGCCGGGGCGGTGCTGTACGCCCTGACCCAGATGGTTATCATGTCGGCGCTGTTTGCGGGCATCTGTCTGTATCTGGGACGGAAAAAAGCGCCGTTGTGGCTGTTTGCGGCATCGGTGATCTTTTACGGCATTTACCCAGCTAATGCGTACCTGTGCATGACTGCCACCAAGGATAGCATTTTTTCCGCACTGTTCGGATTTTATATGGCCCAGCTGCTGGCAGCGGGACTGGATCCGGACGGATTTTTCCGGTCAAAGAAACAGCTGGCAGAGCTGATCATCACCTGTTTTCTCATGATGATCCTGCGCAACAACACCATGTATATGATCCTCATCGGGGCGCCGTTTTTCCTGATCTGGTATCGAAAACACTGGAAGGGCGCGCTGGTGGCGGTGGCAGTGCCGCTGCTCCTGCTGAAAATCTACACCGGACCGGTGTATGACGCCCTAGGTGTGGAGCGGGTGGATGCCAGAGAGGCGTATAATGCTATCATTCAGACCATTTCCCGGACATACAATCTGGCGCCGGAGGATTTTACAGAGGAAGAAAAGGAGCTGCTGTTCGAGGTGATCCCGGAGGATTATATCGTGCGGTATGTGCCCCACAAGGGGGATGAGGTGCGCTGGGGCTTTGATACGGCGGCCTTCAACGAGCACAAAGCGGAATTTTTCAAGCTGTGGATCGAAAAAGGGCTGTCCCATCCGCTTATGTACCTGGATGGATTTTTCTCCACCAATTTCGGCCTCTGGTATCCATGGGACATTTTGCCGGATGACACCACCATCCGCATGTACGTGGAATATTTCTTCGGGACAGAGACCCAGGAAATTCTGGGCATTCATTTTGATCCGAAGCTGCCGCTGTTCCATCAGATCAGCTATGCCATCTGTCAGGACAGTGTGCTGACCCGGATTCCGGTCATTGGCGGTATCCTGTTTGGCGCGGGCACGTTTATCTGGATTGTGCTGTTTGCCAGTTTTTACCTGATCTGGACAAAAAAATGGGGACCAGTTTTTACCATCCTGATCCCCATGTGGGCATATTTCCTCACGTTATTGTTCGGGCCGGTGTCCTGTATGCGGTATATGTATCCCTACATGACAAGTCTGCCCATCATCCTTTATCTGTTGTCCCGGGCCGGTGACAACTGGGCCAGCATGGCGTCCACTGCCGCTTCGGAGGCGTGACCATCATCAAAGAACTGAATGCGCTGCACATAGGCAGCGCATTTTTTGTCATATTCTGCCTCGTCGAAGGTTTCGATATTGTGGATGAGCGCGTCGTTGCTCTGGGCCAGGGAGAAGGGAAGCTCCTCCAGGGTGAAATAATAATCCTTCACCTTTTTGATCTCCTCGTAATCCTCCGCGTACAGGAAACCGGGGCGTTTCAGCACCAGATAGTCGAAAGCGCAGCCGGAGTAATCGCTGATGATCACGTCGCTGGCCACCAGCAGCTCCTGCATGTTTTCGTACAGGGTGGCGTTGCGCAGCTTCTCGCCGGTGGGAACGATGCCCGCCTGGGCCGCCAGGTTGGGGTGCAGACGGATGAGACAGTACCAGTCGCCGCCAAAACGATTTTCCAACGCCGCCAGCACCCGGTCATAGTCCAGATTGTACATGTCTGTGGCCCGGTTGTCCCGGTAGGTGGGGGCGTAGAGCACGATCTTTTTCCCGGCGGGAATGTGATAGTATTCCTCGATCTTCCGGCGGGCTTCTCCGTGATCGGTGAAATACAGGTCGTTCTTGGGAATGCCCCGCTCCAGAATGGGGCCGCTGTACCAGAACGCCCGGTGGTACAGGTCGGAGCACCAGCGGCAGCAGGAAAGGAACAGGTCAATGCAGGCAGAATCCCGCTTGGCGTAAGCAATGTACTCGTCGCTCAAAGCCGCCTGCACGTCCATCTCCACCTTTTTCAGGCCCGGTCCGCCGTGCCACGTCTGGATATAAAACTGTCCCGGCCGTTTGATAAAATAATACTGGCGGCGGGTATTTTCCACCAGAAACTTGGCGGTGGCCATGTGGTAGGCGAAAGCCGTGGAATTGGGCTTCACCGACCGGATGGGCGCCGGGAAAACCATCTCCGGGTGGGCGCATACCCAGTACATCTCAAAGCCCAAGTCCCGGCGGATCATTTCCTCCGCAATGAATTTCGGATTGTCGCCAAAACCGCCGCCGTAGAAATTGCAGAAAATCACCTTTCGCTCTTTCAGCGGAAGCCGCACAAAAATCTGCCAGCAAAGCTTCAGGTAGAGCTGGTGGATCTGCTCCAGCGTGCGAAGAAGCCACTGGATAACGGCCATCAGCGGCGGGCATTTTTTGATCAGTTGAATCAATGTATGCATAGAAAAATCTCCTATAAAATTCTAACAGTTTAGCCGCGCCATTCGCAAAATCGTGCTGCGCACTTTCCGCTGCTGTCGCAGCTAGCTTTTGCTCATTACTCGGCGCTTCGCTCATGCTCCCCTGTAGCCAGATTTACATGCAAGCATGCAATCTGTCTGCAGGAGACCATGACTAAACTGTTATTACAACTTTACCACAAATGCTTGTATTCTTCTACGGTTTGGGATAAAATTTTAGGACGGGCAGTGGTTCTTATAGGGCGCTCTGCCGGTATGATGAATGAAGGAGAATGGAATGGCGAAGAGTGCGCGGGACAGTTCCCTGGACGCGGTGAAGGGTTTTACGATCCTGATCGTGATGCTGGGACATGTTCTTGTCTTAAATAAAATCAACGATCCGGTGATTTATGACTGGATCAAGGCGGTGCAGATGCCGCTGTTTATGATGGTGTCGGGGTATCTGTGTGGTAAGGCGGTCAAGGTGGGAAGTTTTGCAGATTATGGGTGGATGCTGAAAAAACGTGCCGTCGGGTATCTGCTGCCTTTTCTTGCCTGGACGCTGGTTTTTCACCTGGATGATTTCACCTGGGCGTTTCCGGCCTATCTGGAGCAGCCGGAGCGGGGGCTTTGGTTTCTGATCACGCTGTTTGTACTGACATTTATGGTGTATACCGCGCAGCTGGCGGAAGCGCTGCTGGGAGGCGGCAGGAAGGGGAAGGTCGCTTTCTGGCTGGTGTATGGTGCGCTGACTGTATTGGTACTGCTGGAAGCCCGGGCGGGCATTCCGTGGCTGGGGCCGCACCTGACGAAGATTTATCTGCCCTTTTACATGGCGGCTTACCTGTGGGGGGAATATCAGCCGCGCATCACAGCGCATTTTTCGCCGGAGCTCTGGAAAAAACTGGTGAACGGCATTGCCATCGCGGGCGGAATCTATTGCATCGCGGCGGCGGTGGGCATGGATCTGATGGTGATGAACGGCATCCGGGATTACGTGCTACAGAACTTGGCTTCTTTTGGCGGCTGCATTTCGGTCATTGTATTTTTTTACCGGCTCCGGGACGGCAGGTGCAAGCGATTCCTGGCCTGGCTGGGACAGTACACGCTGGAGATTTATTCCATTCACTATCATTTTGCCCGGATTTTAAATCCGGGGACACTGGATTTTGCTGTATACAGTCTGCCCTGGCTGGGATTTGTGGCGGCAAGCTTTTGTGTTATGAGTGTGCTGACGGCGCTGGTGGTTGTGGCGTGCCGGCATTTTCAGGTGACGAGATTTCTGTTGTATGGAAAGAAATAAAAATAAGCTAGCTTTTGCTCATAAAAAGGCGCTCCCTTCGCATCCTTGTGCGTCCAGCTTTACATGCAAGCATGCAATCTGTCCACAAGAAGATGCGAGTGAACTGTAACTATGGTTTGACGAATACTGGGGCGCATGGTAAAATAAAGAGTAATGCAGATTAAAGTGGGTAAACCATAGGCATGCATAAGATGGAGGCGTTTGAAAAATGAAGATTATGCCGAATCGTCTGGACCGGGGATTTTATATGTACCAGAAGGAATTTGAGGACAAGGCACTGGAGGTGCTTCGTTCCGGCTGGTATGTGCTCGGCAATGAGGTAAAGAGCTTCGAGGAGGAATGGGCTGCGTACACAGGGGCAAAATACTGTGTGGGACTGGCCAGCGGACTGGATGCGCTGTGGATGGCGTTCCGCATTCTGGGCATCGGAGCAGGAAACGAAGTAATCGTGCAGGGCAACACGTATATCGCCAGCGTCATGGGCATTACCATGAACGGCGCGACACCGATTTTTGTGGAGCCCGATGAATATTATAATATTGACGCATCGAAGATCGAGGAAAAGATCACAGAGCGGACAAAAGCGATCCTGGTGGTGCATCTGTACGGACAGGCTTCCCAGATGGACAAGATCGTGGCACTGACGAAGAAATATAACCTCCGCCTGGTGGAGGACTGTGCCCAGTCTCACGGCGCCTGCTGGCAGGGACAGATGACAGGAACCTTCGGCGATATCGGCTGCTTTTCCTTCTATCCGTCCAAGAATCTGGGCGCATTCGGAGATGGCGGCGCCATTGTCACCAATGATGAGAAAATCGCCCAGGATTTCCGGGTTTACCGCAATTACGGCAGTGAGAAGCGCTACTACAACAAGGTGGTAGGCGCCAACTCCCGTCTGGATGAGATCCAGGCAGGCCTTCTGCGGGTGCGGCTGTCCCATCTGGACGAGCTGGCAGCAGAGAAGGTGCGCATCGCCGACCGGTATACGGCAGAGCTTCACAATCCGTTGTTTGAGCTGCCGAAGATCAGAGAGGGCGCTTCCCATATCTGGCACCAGTACGTGCTGCGCAGTGAAAAACGGGACGAGCTCATTGCCTATCTGGACAAAAAAGACATCGGCACGATCATTCATTACCCGATCCCGCCGCATCTGTCCGAGGCCTATCAGTATCTGGGCTACAAAGAGGGGGCATTCCCCATCACGGAGCGTTATGCCAAATCGGTGGTGTCCATTCCGATGTACAACGGCATGACCGAAGAGGAACAGAGCATTGTCATTGATGCTTTAAATAAATTTAATGGTTAGAGGAAGAAATATACATGAGTATTAAAGACGAATATCGTATTTTGGAATTCGCGGAGCACGGGGATGACCGGGGCAATTTGGTCATTGCAGAGGGCAATCAGGATATTCCGTTTGAGATCAAGCGGGTGTTCTATATGTACGGTTCCGATCCGCACATTATCCGTGGGCAGCATGCCAACCGGGAATCCGAGTTTGTCCTGATCAACGTGGGCGGGACATCCAAGGTAAAGGTGGACAATGGCTTTGAGACGGATATCATTGAGCTGAACAAACCGAGAATGGGGCTCTATATTCCGACCATGATGTGGAAGGATATGTATGACTTTTCTTCGGATTCGATTCTGCTGGTACTCGCCAGCACCCATTACGATGCCAGCGAGTATATCCGTGACTATGATGAATTCCTGAAAGAAGTAGGTAGAACCCATGAGTAAAATTTCAATCGTTATCCCGGTATATTACAATGCGGACACGCTGATGCTGCTGTACGAGGATATGAAAGCCAAGATCCTGGGCGTCCTCGGCGATTATGAGCTGGTGTTCGTGGATGACGGATCGGGAGATAATTCCTGGGAGATCATGAACCAGATCCGGGAAATGGATGACCGGGTGAAGCTGGTGAAGCTTTCCAGAAACTTCGGCGAGCATGCGGCCATTCTGGCGGGCCTTGCCCAGTGTACCGGCGACTGCGCCGTGACCAAGCAGGCCGATCTGCAGGAAGATTCCGAGCTGATCCTGGACATGTACGACAGCTGGAAACGGGGCAACAAGGTGGTGCTGGCCGTCCGTGCAGAGCGGGATGAAGGGGCGGTACAGAAGTTTTTTGCAAACCTGTATTATGCCATCGTCCGCAAATTCGTCATGAAGGACATGCCGGTGGGCGGTTTTGACTGTTACCTGCTGGACCGTCAGGTCATCGAAGTGCTGCTGATGCTGGATGAGAAAAATTCTGCCTTGACGCTGCAGGTGCTCTGGGTGGGCTTCAAATCCGAGAAAATCTATTTTCACCGGAAAGCAAGAGAAATCGGGGAATCCCGGTGGACGTTGTCTAAGAAGATCAAGCTTGTTCTGGACTCCATGATGAGCTTTTCCTATACACCGGTGCATTTTATGTCCATGTGTGGCGTGGGATTTTTTGTTCTGGCCTTTATTTTTGCTATCCTGCTGATCATTCAGACGTGTGTATACGGCGCAGATGTGGCCGGATGGGCGAGCATTATGGTGCTGTTGCTGTTTTCCAGCGGCCTGATCATGTTCATGCTGGGTATCCTGGGCGAGTACGTTTACCGTGCGCTGGATGCCTCCCGGAACCGTCCGCCCTTCCTCATTGACGAGGTGCGGGACAGCCGGATGTCAGCCGTTGATCATGCAAAAAGCTACGAGGAACAGAAGCGTTTCCTGAAAGAAGACTTTGCGGGACGGGTATCTGCGGAAACCATTTTTGCAGAGAAAGAGGAGGAAAAGCCGGAATGAAAGCGATGGGAGCAAAGCTCTGGACACTGATCGAAGCCATTGCCCATTTCTTCGTGTTCGGTTTTCTGGGACTTTTCCATAAAGAACTGACGGACGAACAGTGGGAAGCCTTCATGCAGTTCGTCAAATTCGGCATGGTTGGACTGTCCAATACGGCGCTGACCTACATCCTGTATGCCGTTTTCGTCACCCTGGGGCTGCACTATCAGCTCAGCAACGTGCTCAGCTATGTAGCCGGCATCTTCAATTCCTACTACTGGAATAATAAGTACGTGTTCGAGGAAGAAGAGGGCAAGAAGCGCAACCATGTGAAAGCGCTGGCTAAGGTATTCGCCTCCTACGGCGTCAGCTTCTGTGTGGGAGCCGTGCTGCTGTTCGTCTGGGTTGACCTGCTGGGCATTTCCCAGTATCTGGGGCCGGTCATCAACCTGCTGATCACCATTCCGCTGAACTTTATTCTGAATAAACTGTGGGCTTTCCACTAGAAGGATGGCATCCACAGAATGTGATTTGCATATTTGACAAAAGAAAAATCTGCCTTATAATATGCTTAACAGGCAAGTCGGAAGGTGAATGTACCTCACCCGCTCCGGCGAATCTTTAACTACAAAAAATAGCTGTCAACTCGTCAAAGTTGGGACAGCTATTTTTTTCGTGTATAATTCAGTATTGCAACAATCAGCACCGCAACGGATACAATCGCTAAACGATGATCCATATGCAAGGATAGAAAATTCCGGCCATATTCCCCTTACCTGAGAGGATACCGCCGGAATTTCTTTTCTTTCATTTTCAGTTAAAAAAGCACTTGGTCACGGAATCATATACAACAAACGTCAGGTCAGACATTTCCCCACTGTTCAGCCCCGTCATCTTTCCCTCAGGATAAATATCCCAGTTTCCACTGTTGTAATACAGGAATGTCAGCGCTGATCCGGGCTCTGCCGACAGGCCGGTGACCCGGATGGTGTACGTTTCTTCCCCGACGGGAACAACAGTATCAAATTTCACATAAGCGTAGTCTTTGTTCAGCACTTCGCTGCCGCCCAGATCCCGGCTGCCCAGCACATTTCCATCGCTGTCCAGTACCTCGATCCGGTAGGAGGAGGGATTGGCGTCGCCCAGGGGATTGAGCACCTTACAGCCGATGTGGTTGAAGCTGCGGCTGGTGGTGAAGGTCTGGGTGATGACCTCGCCGGTGAGCAGTTCCTGCAAGTCTTCTCCCTCGGACATGTCCTGCATGACGGCGTATTCCATCTGCTTGAAGGGCACGGTGAAGAGAGATCTTCCATAGATCACGCTGATCCCCAACGTGATCACCAAAGCGCCGCAGGCAAGGATGCGCCAATATCGGGAGGATGCGCCTGATGAGATTGTACCGTCAGAAACAGAATCAGATCGGAACGTACCATCCGCCTGTGAACTGTCAACGGACTGGTGTATGCTTTCAGCCATTTTTCCCGAAAAGCAGTCCATCCCCTCTGCCGCCAGCAGCAGTACCAGCATGGTGAAGCTGATGCTGTACGCCCATCCGGCCTCCCACATGAGGTGAAAGAGCATGGCACCCAGCAGGTTCAGATACACACAGTAAAACGGCGTATCGCATTTCCGGCGGAAAGCCAGGAACACGGCGTACACCAGCGCCGCCATGGTCATCACATGGTACACATGGCAATACAGGGCAAACAGGTCTTTGCGGCTGCCCGCCAGAAAATCATGCAGCGTGCCGTAGACGTCGGTGGTGTGCAGAAATTCCGGGTAATCGTCGATGCCATCGCTCCAAGTGAAGGACAACTTATAATCTGCCAGAAACGCATTGCCGGACAGGCCGTTTTCCGCAAGCCGGGCAAAGAGCGCATGCCAGGCAGCATTATTTTTCTCATCCTCGGTTTCAAAGCCTTGGATAAACACATGGTCTTCCTCGTTGTAGGAGCCCAGGCTGTCCAGCTTGGAAGAAAAGAGAAAATAATAGGACGGCGGCAGCTGGGTATCGGTGTAATCCCCTTTCACGTATTTGTGCTCTGCCGACATGCAGGCGCTGTAGCACAGGCCGCCGCCGATGAGGGCAGCCAGCAGCAGGAATACCACCTGTTTCTTTTTCTCCACAAAGGTATCGGCATTGCGCACATGAATGATGAGATAGCCTGCAAAAGTGATCAGCGTGATCAGCAGGTTGGCCCGGATCTTGGTGCCCAGGATAAACGCGACGCCTAAGAGGAAGGCGTAGATGATCTTCCGTTTCGGCCGCTTTTCTTTTAACATGGTGAAAAACAGCAGCAGATTGCTCATGAGAAACGGCAGCATGAGGATGGTGGTGTAGCAGGCAAAACCGTACATGTACATGAGCGGATTGATGATGCACAGCAGGGCAAACAGGGTGGCTGTATTCCGGGAGCGCAGCATCCGCAAAATCCGATAGGAGAAAAATACCGCCAGATCGGTTCCTGCCAGGTACACGCACTGGATGGTCAGCATGTAGCCGCTCTTCGGAATGCCGATAAGTTTGGCGATATTCAGCACCAGATAGTTGAACAGGGTGATCGGAATGTTGAACGGATACTGGGCAAAATACGCCTCCCCGTAGGTCATGGAAATCTCTCCGGTGCGGAAAATTTCCAGCGCCTCGTCAAACACCTTCAGGTGATCGTAGCGCAGCGTGGCCCGAAAGGTAAAAAGCAGCGCGTATTGCAGCAAAATGCCAAGTGCTGCCAGAATGCCTACAACCAGTATCTGGGTTTTCTCCGGCAGGGAGATCAGTTTTTGGTAAAAAAACAGCAAGACAAAGGCCAGCACCACCGCCAGTGCCAGCACCAGCAGTGTCAGTGCCCAGCGGGGCATGACGGCTGCCAGAAAATCCATGTGGATGGTGCTTGCAGGCGCATGCAGGAAGGCCAGCGCTGTGAGGAAAAACAGAACGCCGATGCTGAACAGGTACAGCCCGTGTTTTCCTTTATCAATGGTTTGCAACGTCGATGCTTTCATGGGCAGTTTCCTTTCGATAAGCGCAGATAATCTCCGCGAAGCAGACCCCAAGGGCCACCAGGGTGATCAGCTGCAGGCGGTAGGTGAAAAATGCGTGGATACAGGAGTGGTTCAGCACTACGGTGTACCAGGCGTAAGGGGCCAGCGCCGCCACAGGCAGCAGGCACAGCTCCTTCATCCGGGCCCGGGCCGCCGAAGAGCGGACGAGCAGCACCACCGCCACGACCACCAGCGCCGCCAGGATCGCGATATTCAGTGCCATGGGCAGCGGCGGCAAAATGTTGGTGATATTGGAGCGGTACATATTCGGGTAATTGATATCGAACCAGTCCTCTTTTCCGTCGATGCGGTAGGCCACCGTGTTCAGGGCGTCGGCGATGACACTGCGGTGCAGAACCACCGTGCCGATGACCCATTTGGCCGCCCAGGTACCGCCATAGCCCAGCACCCAGGCAATGCCCAGCCGCACCATCAGCAGAAACTGGTCTTTGATGGCGTCCTTGTTCATGAGCAGTACAAAGATCAGCGGCATGCCGAAGGACAGCAGCGGGATCGTCAGCAGATCAAAAAAGTTTGCCACAGAGCCACACAGGAAAATGATGCGCCCGATGCGTTCCGGTTTTGCATCATAGGTGCGGATAATGATATTGGAAAAAATCATCGTCACCAGGAAAATCGCCGCCAGCTGCAGGCAGGTGGAAACCGTGTTGGGGTAAATCATGAGAAATCCCACCGCCAGCGGGATCGCCACCCGCAGGCCGAACCGCCGGTAGCTGTTGTACAGCGTCAGCAGCACCAGCCCGTAAAACACCGCCATGAGCACATACCGGATCTGCAAAATATTGAAAAATACCGACAGCGGACGCATGTACACGCTGTGTCCGTGCCAGTAGCGGGCGTAGTCTTGATTATCCATGGCATTGTACAGAATGCCGTGGTCGTCCTCTTTTAACACCTCTTCGTAAATGATCTTATCGGAATAATTGTCCGTGCGGGAAGCGGGACTGAAAAAGATATACAGCGGATTGTCCCCCTCCAGCTCCAGATATTCCTGAGAAATTTTCACATTTTCTGCCACCGCGCTGTTGGGGATCGCATATACCAAAAGCAGCGCTGCCATGTAAATGACGATAACGCCGATATACAGCGCCGCATATTTTTTCAACTGTTTGATGATTGCCATAGGAGTACTCCTTTATATTTAAAAATAATATTGAAACCGTCACATGAAAAGAACCCCGGCCCCTTTGCGTTGCGGGACCGGAGTCCTATCTCCCGGTTTATTTATGTTTGATTTTCAAAATGCCAAGGAAAAAGCTTCCGAAAATGATCTGTGCGCCGATGACGATGCAGGTCATGGCCGGAATCGTATAACGCATCACGCGCTGGGGATCCAGGTCACCAAAGGAAGTATTTTTCCAGAGCACCACCGACAAAATGGCGATGACAATGCCAATAACGACCAGAATCAGCCCGGCCAGTGTGCCGTTCTCCGTCGTCAGCCGCTCCAGCAGGTTGTCCGTGCGGGCGGTTACCGGAATAAAGCCGGATACCTTGGCGTAGGCGTTGGTGTACAGGGCAAACTGTACCATCTGGCTGCCCAGGATCATACAGCCCGAACCGGCCAGCATCGTGTGAATGTCAAATGCCACAGAACCCATATGCAGCGGGCCTGGCAGCAGCACAAGCATCATGATCAGGCCCAGCACAAACAGCACCACGCCCGGATACAGGAACAGCCACTTGGGGCTGTGGATGAGCAGAAACTTCAGATGCCGCCAGCCATCCCGGAAGCTGCGCAGATGCGGCGGACGGGAACGGCCATCCGGCGCCAGCGTCGTGGGCACCTCCGTCATTTTCAGATGCATCAGCGTGGCCTTCACCACCATCTCACTGGCATACTCCATACCGGTCGTTTGCAGATCCAGCTTCTGAATGCTTTCCTTATTATAACCGCGCAGGCCGCAGTGGAAATCGCCGATATCGCTGGGATAAAACAGACGGCCGATAAAAGACAGCACCGGGTTGCCGATATAGCGGTGCAGCGGCGGCATGGCCCCTTTCGCAATACCACCCTTGAAACGGTTACCCATCACCAGCTCATAGCCCTCCCGCAGCTTCTCCAGAAACGGCATCAGGTGCAGAAAATCATAGCTGTCATCTGCATCGCCCATGATCACATATTTTCCATAGGCCGCATCACAGCCGCCGATCAGCGCGGCCCCGTAGCCCTTCACCGGCACATGTACCAGCCGGGCTCCACAACGTTTTGCGATCTCCTGGGAGCCGTCCGTGCTGCCGTTGTCCGCGATCAGCACCTCGCCGTCTACATGATACTCCTCCAGGAAGTGAAACGCCTTCTTTATACACACCTCAAGCGTTTCTGCCTCGTTCAGGCAGGGCATGAGGATCGTCAACTCTACTTCATTCGTGTTCTGCGACATAATTCCCTCCAAAACATACCAATAATCCCTAATAGTATACCCCGTGCCCGGCGGGATTGCAAGCCGCTTTATGTATAAAAAATGCCCCCTGTAGAACAGGTGGCTGTGTTCCGTAAATAATTCCAGCTGGGTTAATTGCAAGTTTTGTCAGGAAATGTTAGGATAAGATTATGGGAAATCAGAGAACAAGGCGGCTCTCCCCTCTTTTAACGGAGGGAGCACCCTCCAGACGAAAGAAAGGAGGGCGATGCAAATGTATGTTACATATTCTGATTTGATTCAGATAGAAATATTCATTTGTGCCCTTGTAGGATTGTGTTATACAATTTTCAAGGGAAAAAAGAAGATAGCCGCCAACTACTGCAATAGTTGACGGCTGTGAATAAGTACCAGTCAATTACTTTTGAGGGGTAGCCGCTTCTCTGGTTTCCCTCTCTCTGTGCTTAATATAACACAGAAACTGATTTTTTTCAATACGGAGGAATTGACAATGAAAAAAAGATACCTACATAGATGCATTCCGCCCCTGCTCCTGTCCGCTTTTCTCCTGACAGCCTGCACCCAGCAGGCAAACGTCCCGGCCAGCACGGAGACAGCGCAGACAGAGACTGCACGGGAAGAAACAACACAGACGCAAACAGCACAGACAGACGGAGAAGCATCGGAACCCACCACGGATGCTTCTTTCATCGATACCAACGAAGATTCCGCATCCGCCACCGCAGAGAATTCCCAGCCATCAGAATCCGCCCAGGCCCAGTCCGTAGACCTGATGATCTTCGCAGGCCAGTCCAACATGGCAGGCAACGGCGACGCTGATCAGGCCCCGGAAGTACCGGAAGGCCACGGTTATGAATTCCGCGCTGTGACAGATCCAACCACCCTGTACCCGGTGGAGGATCCCTTCGGCATCGAGGAAAACCGGGAGGATGGCATTTACGACATCTGGTCAGACAGCGGCACCCGCCGGAAGCTGGGAGATCTGGTACCAGCGTTCATGAATGCCTACTATGACAGCACCGGCGTACCTGTGGTGGGCGTCAGCGCTTCCGAGGGGGCCACCACCATCGATCAGTGGATGCCGGGAACGGCCCGGTATGACGATCTGGTGAGCCGCTGCCAGGCGGCAAAGGATTACCTGCATGAAAACGAAGCATACACTCTGCGGCACGTATATCTTGTCTGGTGCCAGGGCGAGAGCGACGGCGACGCCAATATTTCCGAGGACGCCTACTACACGGCCATGCAGGAACTGATGGATACCCTCTGTCAGGATGGTGTGGTGGAGCAGTGCCTGGTCATCCGCATCGGCAATTTCGGTGCAGACCCGAAAAAGTATGACAAAGTCATGGCAGCCCAGACCCGCCTGTGCCGGGAAGATCCGTCGGTGGTGCTCATTTCCACCCGATTTGCCGAGATGGCAGACACCGGCCTCATGCGGGATGTGTACCACTACACCCAGGAGGGCTACAACCTGACGGGCGCCGAAGCCGGGCAAAATGCTGCCAGCTACGCCATCACCGGACGGGAACCCATGCTGTGGGACTACGAAAGCGGAAAAATCTACACCGCCTCCCCATCAAATTCGGTTGAATAACCGCAGATTTTGGTGTATAGTAGACAAAGAGTAAACTGTCCGCAGGAGGGAATTTTGAGTGAAAAAGGTCATTATAGTAGGCGCGGGACCGGCAGGACTGACCGCGGCCTATGAATTATTAAAGAAATCAGACGAGATGGACGTCACCGTATTGGAGGAGAGCCAGGACATGGGCGGTATCTCCAAGACCGTCCGCTATAAAGGCAACCGCATGGACATGGGCGGCCACCGTTTCTTCTCCAAAGTACCGGAGGTCAACGAGTGGTGGGCACAGATGCTGCCTCAGCAGGGTGCCCCGGCCTGGGATGACATTTATCTGAAGCGTCCCGTGGAGACGACCCCGGGCGGCCCGGATCCGGAGAGGGAAGACCGGGTCATGCTGACGAGAAACCGCGTGTCCCGTATTTATTTTGATAAGAAGTTTTTCGACTATCCGATTTCCCTGAAATGGGAGACCTTCAAAAATATGGGATTGGCCACCACCATCGTGGCAGGCTTCAGCTACCTGAAAGCAACCATTTTCAAGAGAAAAGAAAACTCCCTGGAGGATTTCTACATCAACCGTTTCGGCCGCAAGCTCTACTCCATGTTTTTTGAAAACTACACGGAGAACCTGTGGGGCCGCCATCCCAGCGAGATCGATCCCAGCTGGGGCGCCCAGAGAGCCAAGGGCCTGTCCGTTATGGCCATCATCAAGGACATGTTCGGCAAGCTTTTACCGAACAAGAAAAACCGCCATGTGGAGACATCCCTCATCGAGTCCTTCAAGTACCCGAAGCTGGGACCCGGCGAGCTGTGGGATGTGACGGCAGCTGAGATCGAGAAGCTGGGCGGCCATATCCTGAAGGGCTGTAAGGCAGTGGGCTTCAACCGCGGCGCAGACAACGCCATCACCTCCGTGATCTATGAAAAAGACGGCGAGAAGATCACCGCAGATGCTGATATCGTGATCTCTTCCATGCCGGTGAAGGATCTGGTGGCAGGAATGGATCATGTACCGGAGAAGGAAGCAGCCATCGCAGCAGGCCTTCCGTACCGCGATTATATGACACTGGGCGTGCTGGTGCCGAAGCTGAACCTGAAAAACAAGACCAAGATCAAGACCGTGGGTGACATCGTGCCGGACAACTGGGTATATGTCCATGACCGCACCGTCAAGCTGGGCCGCTTCCAGATTTACAACAACTGGTCTCCATACATGGTAGAAGATCTGGAACACACCGTCTGGGTGGGTCTGGAGTACTTCGTCTATGAGAATGACAAGTACTGGAACATGACTGAGGACGAGTTTGCCAGATTCGGCATTGGCGAGATGGTGAAGATGGGACTCATCGACAAGGCCGAGGATGTCATTGATTATCACATGGAGAAGGTAAAGAAGGCTTACCCGGCGTATTTTGATACATACAAGGATATGGATCAGCTCATCGCCTGGCTGAACACCATCGACAACCTGTACTGCGTGGGCCGCAACGGCCAGCACCGGTACAACAACATCGACCATTCCATGGTCACCTCCTTCGAGGCTGTGAAAAACATTTTAAGCGGCGCCAAAGACAAGAGCAACATCTGGAGCGTCAACACTGAGAAGGAATACCACGAAGAGAAGAAATAATCGCAGAAAATGCGGCAAAAAGAGAACCCGACAGGAGCAGGACATGCTTTTGCCGGGTTTTTTGTGCACGTAAATGGATAAAATGATTTGAAATGAGAAAAAATGCTTAAAGATTTTGAAACTTTCTTTTCAAAAACGGGCAAAACCTAAAAAATGCAGGTTTGGGATTGATAACTCCCGGATTTGATGTTATTCTATAAGCATGAGTTTATTACACAAAATGACAGAAAAGTACATAGATATCCATTGTCACATGCTGCCGGGGGTGGATGACGGCGCGGACAGCTGGGAATTGTGTCGGAGAATGCTGAAGACATCTGCGGAAGAGGGCGCAGAAGCTGTGATTTTAACCCCCCATTACTACCCGGGGCACATGGACACGGACAGTGAGACGGTCGGACGACGGTTCGCGGAACTTAAGGCCAGGCTCACACAGGAATGGCAGCTGGATGTGCAGGTCTATCTGGGCAGTGAGCTCTATTATAGTTACGATACCCCGGCGTTCCTCGCCAACGGAATCGCCAGAACCCTGGCAGATTCCAGGTATATCCTGGTGGAATTCTCTCCGGGCGTGCGTTACCAGTCCCTGCAGCAGGGACTGACCCGCCTTCTGGAAAACGGCTATTATGTCATACTGGCCCACCTGGAACGATATGACACATTATATCAGGATTTCGGCCGGGTCGAGGAGTTGTATAACATGGGGGTCTACCTGCAGGCCAACGCCAGACCGGTCTGTGGAAAAGACGGACGGCATAAGAAGGCATTTTTGAAAGCGCTTCTGGATCAGGAAATGCTCTCCTTTATCGCCACGGATGCCCACGATATGCGGGCACGGGCACCGCAGATGGCAGATTGTGCCGCCTATCTGTGTAAAAAATACAGCGCGGATTATGCCAGGTGGCTGTTGTATGAGAATCCGTCGTGTATTCTGGAGAACAGGAAAATTTAGAGAAAAGGCGAGATTGCGATACTCTTGGGGAGGGGTGAAGAAATTGTACGAAAAAGCAGCGGATGGCTGGGCGAAGCATCTGGATTTCATCGTGCTGGATGTGATCTGTCTGGAGATCGCACTGGCCATTGCTTATATGATGCGCCATGGTGTTTCAAACTGGCTATGCGAACCCAGATACCGGAATCTGACGATTATTGTTTTCTTTATTGATTTTGTGCTTCTGCAGTTTCTGGATACGTTGAAAAATGTCCTGAAACGGGGCTATTATAAAGAGTTTGTGCGAACCCTGTATCAGGCAGTGATGCTTGTGCTGTGCGTGACTGCATATATGTTTGCCACCCAGGAAGGAACCGATTATTCACGGTTCACTATTTTTAACATGGGGTTCATTTATCTGCTCCTTTCCTATTTTACCCGGATTTTGCTGAAAAGGTATCTCCTTCGGCACATGAACCGGGAGATACATACCGCGTTGCTGGTGGTCAGCAGCGAGCAGAAGGCTCCTTCTGTTTTTGCGAAAATCCGGGAACACAACTATGAGCATTATACCATTCGTGGGCTGGTGTGCCATGATGCGGAGAAGGTCGGCAGGATCGTGGACGGTGTTCCCGTAGTGGCCACCTATGCCACTGTGGCAGATTATGTCAGGGATAGATGGGTGGACGAGGTGCTTCTGGCAGTGCCCGAGGCCGATCCCTACCCCGGGGGACTCATTGAGCAGCTGACGGCCATGGGCCTTACCGTTCACATGAGTCTGGACAAGTCCAAAGAACTGGTGGGATTAAAACAGCTGGTGGGCAACGTGGGCGGCCTGGCGGTCATTACCTCTACCCTGAACTACATGTCTAGCCGCCAGAGCTTTGAGAAGCGGGTGCTGGATATCATCGGTGGCCTGGTGGGCTGCATTTTCACCGGCATCGTTTACCTTTTCGTGGCACCTGCCATCAAAAAGGAATCCCCGGGCCCAGTATTTTTCACCCAGACCCGGGTGGGCAAGAATGGAAAGCAATTCAAGATTTATAAGTTCCGCAGTATGTATCTGGATGCGGAAGCGCGCAAGGCAGAGCTCATGAGCCAGAACCGGATCCAGGACGGCATGATGTTTAAGATGGCATTCGATCCCCGGATCATCGGCAACCGCATCGATGCAAACGGCAACCGGGTCACCGGCATCGGTGAATTTATCCGGAAATATTCCCTGGATGAATTTCCACAGTTCTTCAACGTGCTCAAAGGCGATATGTCGTTGGTGGGAACCCGTCCGCCTACCCTGGACGAGTTCGAGAAGTACGAGTACCATCACCGTGCCCGCCTGGCCATCCGGCCGGGTATCACCGGTATGTGGCAGGTCAGTGGCCGCAGCAACATTCTGGATTTTGAAGAAGTTGTACGGCTGGACACGGAGTATATCAATAACTGGAGCCTTGGGATGGACATTAAGATCCTGCTCAAAACCGTGCTGGCCGTTGTGAAAAAGGATGGCTCCATGTAGCTGCTGCGGGGAGATTGCGCATGATGGAAAAGAATCTGGTATGAAAAAATAAGGAAACAGTCAGGCCGCAGCACCGTGTACGGGAAAGTATAGGGTGGTGCGGACTTTGTTGTAATTATAAGGATTTAGAGGATCGTCAGGATGAAAGCAGAAAAAAAGAAGGAACGGCCGCTTCGGGTGGCAATCCTTGGACATAAAACCATTCCCAGCCGACAGGGCGGTATTGAAATCGTCGTGGAACAGCTGGCAGTTCGCATGGTGAAACTGGGACAGCAGGTGACTGTTTACAACCGCAGCGGACATCATGTGAGCGGAAAAGAATTTGATGAAAAGAGAGTCAATGAATATCAGGGAATCCGCATGAAATATGTGCCGACCATAGATAAAAAAGGACTGGCAGCGGTAAGCGCTTCCTTTTTCGCGACTCTTTACAGTGCATTTGGAAGATACGATGTGGTACATATCCATGCGGAAGGCCCGGCCTTTTTCTGTTGGTTACCGAAACTTTTTGGCAAGCGTGTCATCAACACGGTACATGGTTTGGACTGGGATCGCGAAAAATGGCGCGGGAGCGTTGCATCCAAGTTTATTCGTGGCGGAGAAAAAAATGCCGTGAAATATGCAGACGAAATCATTGTTCTAAGCAAAGGCGTGCAGAAGTATTTCATGGAAACATACGGAAGGGAGACGCATTTTATCCCTAATGGTGTCAATAGACCGCAGATTCGGGAAGCAAACCTGATCACGGATCATTTTGAATTGAAAAAAGATTCCTACATATTATTCCTTGGTCGTCTGGTGCCGGAGAAGGGGATTCGATATCTGGTTGAGGCCTTTAAGAATGTCAAGACAGATAAAAAATTGGTCATCGCAGGCGGCTCCAGCGATACGGATTCCTTTATGGAGGAATTGAAAGAACTGGCGAAGGGTGACGATCGGATTCTCTTTACCGGGTTTGTGCAGGGAGCGATGTTGGACGAACTGTACAGCAACGCTTACATTTACACATTGCCGTCTGATCTGGAAGGAATGCCCTTAAGTCTGCTGGAAGCAATGAGCTATGGTAATTGCTGTCTGGTTTCCGACATTCCAGAGTGCGCTGAGGTTGTGGAAGATAAGGCATTGATTTTCAAAAAATCGGATGTAGAGGACTTACAAGAAAAATTGCAAGACGCCTGTGACCATCCTGAACTGGTTATGAAAATGAAGAGTCAGGCAGCTGATTTTATCTGTGAGAAATATAACTGGGATGAAGTTGTAAAGGAAACGATGAAACTGTACAGGAGAAAATAATAGATGAGAGTATTGATAATAAATAAGTTTCTGTATCCAAATGGTGGCTCAGAAACCTACATATTTAAATTAGGTGAACATCTGGAACAGATGGGACATGAAGTTCAGTACTTCGGTATGGAGCATGAAGGCCGCTGCGTGGGTAACCGTGTCAATGCTTATACATCTGATATGGACTTCCACGGCGGCAGCAAACTGAGCAAGCTGACTTACCCCATCAAAACTATCTATAGCAAGGAAGCAAGAGAAAAATTAAGACTGGTACTAGACGACTTCAAGCCGGATGTCTGTCACCTGAACAACTTCAACTACCAACTGACACCTTCCATCATTCTGGGAATCGTGAAGTGGCGCAAGGAGACCGGAAGAGATTGTAAGATCATCTTCACGGCACATGACTACCAGCTGGTCTGCCCGAACCACATGCTGAACAATCCGAACACCCACCAGAACTGTGAGAAGTGCCTCGGCGGCCATTTCGTGAACTGCATGAAAGGCAAGTGCATCCACGGTTCCACGGCGAAATCTGCTATCGGTATGATGGAGGCTGAGTTCTGGAAGGGGAAGGGTACCTACAAGTACATTGACACTATGATCTGCTGCTCTGAGTTCATGAAGAGCAAGATGGACACGAATCCGTTGTTTGCAACTAAGACAATCGCAATGCACAACTTCATCGATAAGGTGGAGTGGAAGGAAACGGAAAAGAAGGATTACATCCTTTACTTTGGGCGCTTTTCGGAGGAGAAGGGTATCGGCACGCTCATCAAGGTCTGTAAGGAACTGCCGGATGTACAGTTCATCTTCGCTGGCACCGGTCCTCTGGAAGAGACAGTAAATGGTATTAAGAACATCAAGAACGTTGGCTTCCAGAAAGGCGAGGCACTGGAAAAGCTCATCCGTGAGGCACGGTTCTCCATTTACCCTTCTGAGTGGTATGAGAACTGCCCGTTCTCTGTGATGGAATCCCAGATGTACGGCACGCCGGTGCTGGGAGCGAACATCGGTGGCATCCCGGAACTGATTCAGGTTGGTAAGACCGGCGAGTTGTTTGAGAGCGGTAATGCCGAAGATCTGAAGAAGAAGATCGAGAAGCTCTGGGGTGATAAGAAGCTGTGTGCGGAGTACAGTGCGAACTGTAAGGACATCAGCTTTGATACCATTGATGAGTATTACGAGAAAATTATGAAGGTGTATCAGTAAGACTGGTATGTGAGGAGAAAACTTGTGGCTATAAAAGCAGATCGATACGAGGGGATAGACGGCTTGAAGGCGTATGCCATTATTGGCATTGCGCTGATGCATGTTCGCGCAAATGGAGAATATGGGATAGGAGGATTTGTGTTTGAACGGCTAATACCATCATTCACAAATCTCGTTTTTCTTTTTATGATGGTCAGTGGCTTTGGTATGTGTTGCGGTTATTACCAGAAAATTATTGACCAGAAGATCAGCATGGAGGATTTCTACAAGAAGCGGTACATCAAAATCTGGCCGTATTTTGCACTGCTTTGTGCATTAGAATTTGTGATTTCGCCGAGCAAGGAATCCCTGTTTGAAGTTTTCGCAAACTTGACTTTGTGCCAGGGACTTCTGCCAAATGCGAATATTTCTGTCATCGGCGTAAGTTGGACGCTGGCAGTCATTTTTGTGTTTTATATGCTGTTTCCATTCTTCTGTTTCCTGATTGGAAACAAGAAGAGAGCATGGGGAGTAGCGGTTGCGGCTCTGGTGTTTAACTGGGTGTGTAGCAGTTATTTCTTTGATGCAAATCATGTAATAAAGTTTAGTGCAAGGACTAGCGTTGTATATGACGCTATTTATTTCATCGTAGGTGGCCTGATTTTCCTTTATCGAAAGGAACTGGCTGAGTTTGCATCGAAGTATAAGGTCATTGCAGGAGCGATTTTACTGATTGCCACAGTTGCCTATTTTGCAGTAGGCGGTTCTACACTCACAATGTTGTTCTTCTGTGTGGCAGCACTTGTCTATACCCTCGGATGCAATCGGGGGGTGCTGGTCAATCCGGTTGCCAAGTTCCTCGGTGGTATCAGCTTCGAGATTTACCTGTGCCACATGGTAATTTATCGAGTGCTTGAGAAGCTACACCTTGTACATCTATTTGGAAATGGCCTATTGGCATATGTTTTCACAGCAGCTGCAGTCATCTGCGGTTCGGTTGTGTTCTCGGTATGTGCCAAGTGGTTCTTAAATAAAGTCGAAACATTCTTAAAAGAGAGAGTTAGGAGAGTTAATCATGTCTGAAGAAAAGAAGTTAAATGGTACGGTCATCGTCACTTATCGCTGCAACGCTCGTTGTTCTATGTGCAACCGTTATAAAGCACCTTCCAAGCCGGAAGAGGAAATCAGCATCGAAACCATCAAGAAGCTGCCGAAGATGTACTTTACCAATATCACCGGTGGCGAGCCGTTCATCCGTACCGACCTGAAAAATATTGTGCGTGAACTGTATAAGAAGTCTGACCGTATCGTTATTTCGACTAATGGTTTCTTCACTGACCGTATTGTTGACCTGTGCAAAGAGTTCCCGCAGATCGGTATTCGTATCTCCATCGAGGGTCTGGAGAAGACCAACAACGAGATCCGAGGCCTGCAGAATGGCTACCAGCGTGGTTATGGCACGCTGAAGAAGCTTCGTGAGATGGGCATGAAGGATGTCGGCTTCGGTATGACTGTTCAGGACAAAAACGCTCCTGACCTGGTTCCGCTGTACAAGATCTCTGACGAGATGGGCATGGAGTTTGCAACTGCTTCTCTGCACAACAGCTTCTACTTCGTTGAGGCGAAGAACATTATCCACGACCGTCCGATGGTGGCAAAGAACTTCGAGAATCTGGTCAACGAACTGCTCCGCAGCAATAGCCCGAAGAAGTGGTTCCGTGCTTACTTTAACCACGGCCTGATCAATTACATCTATGGCCAGAAGCGTCTGCTGCCTTGCGATATGAGCTTTGATACCTTCTTCATCGACCCGTATGGCGATGTTATGCCTTGCAACGGTACCAAGGACAAAGAGGTCATGGGAAACCTGAACAATCAGACTTGGGATGAGCTGTGGAACAGCCCGGAAGCAGAGACAGTTCGTGCAAAGGTTCGCTGCTGCGACCGTGACTGCTGGATGATCGGTTCTGTCAGCCCTGCTATGCACAAGTATATCTGGAAGCCTGCTACCTGGGTTCTGGTTCACAAGTTCAAGGCTCTGTTCACCAAGCATCCGTACAGCATGTATGAGCTGAAGATCTGCCGTGACTATCGCGATGGTAAGGTTACTAAAGAGGATCTGGATAAGTGTAGCACCTGCGATATGAACTGTGTGATCAACAACGGTCTGAGTGAAGCATCCAAGGAACAGCTGAAGCATAAGACTGGCGAGGAAATCGTGGATGCTGATATTGCACAGCAGATGGAGACGAAGTGATGAATATCCTGTATATAGCTTATTCATGTAACCCTTTTGCTGGAAGTGAAGATAAAATCGGTTGGTGCGTTCCTTATGAAAGTTCAAAAACAAATAAAGTTTATGTAATTACAAAAGAAGAACAACGTGAACCAGTCGAAAAATATTTGCAGAGTCACCCACTTGAAAATATAAAGTTTTATTATGTTGACATCCCTAATTTTTACAAAAAAATCTTCAAGGGATTTATGTATTCTGGAAGACTTAATGTGTGGAATAGACGGGTACTTCCTCTCGCAAAAAAAATCTGTGCGGATCAAAAAATTGACGTTATTCATCAGATTACGCCAATTGAATTCCGTGCAATTGGAGACTATGGAAAGATAGCAAATATCAAATTCGTCTGCGGACCACTTGGCGGAGGAGAGTCTTTGCCTAATGGATTAAAAGATTACGCAAAGGGGCATGAAATCATTGAAGTCGTTCGCTCAGGGATAAATCGCTGGTATCGTTTTAAACTGAGAATCACTGGCAAACTAAATCGCTGCGACTATATTATGTTTGCGAATAAAGAGACTCAAGAATTCCTCGTAGAGGGGGCAGAACTAAACTGTCCGTATGAATTAGCCTTTGATAACGGATTAAGACCGGACGAATTGGTGAGCTGGACAGAAAAGGAAAAAGTGAATGAAGAATTACAATGTAAGTGATGAGCCAGTGACTGAGGTTGCGGTAGATATAAATGATATTAAAGATACTTGCAATGAAAAGGGCAGAAATGAAGAATGCGTCTTTCTGGTTGCTGGAAGAATGATATATCGAAAGGGCTTGGATTTTCTTTTTGATGCATTGATGAGAATTCCGCAGGAAACTAGATATCAGGTTAGAGTTGTAGGCGATGGCCCGGAACTTGAGCATCTACGTAAACGCGGTAAGGAAGACTTGAACTTGTCTGAGCATGTGCACTGCATGGGTTCTATTCCCTATATGGAAATGGAAAAGGAATATGCAGGTGCGGATGTATTTATTATGCCGAGCATTCGAGAGACGACAGGCACGGTCTTACTGGAGGCAATGTCAAAAGGTATTCCGGTTATCACCATTAATAAGTTTGGCGGAGCAACTCTTTTTGATGAAAACACCGGTTGGCTTTATGGAGGAAACTCGAAAGAGGAATACATTGAGAATTTAAAAAAGGCAATTTTTGAATGTATTGCTTATCCTGATGAAGTAACAAGGCGTGGAAAAAACGCACGGAAGAAAGCAGAAAAGTATACCTGGCAGAAAAAAAACGAGAAGTATCAGGCAATATATGAGGAACTGCTGAAAAAGTAAGATGTGCAGCATAGAGGAGAGTTTAAAATGGTTGGAGTATGCATAAAATATATGCATGAAAATTACGGAGGCATATTGCAAGCATATGCAACTGTTAGTTATTTGGAAAATCAAAATATTGAGTATGAGTTGGTTCGATATACTAGAAAGAAGACTGTGACAGAAGCACTGAAAGATGTGCCGCGTCTTTTTAATGCAGTTTGGTTTAATAGCAGATTTGAGGGAATTCAGAGAAAACTTAGTCTAAAAAAGCATCCTGAGTATGCAAAGAATAATGAAATTCGTATGAAAGCATTTGCCGGATTCAAAAAATGGGCTTTTAAGGATTTCTCCGATGAGTATATCGGCTATGCGGCATTACGCGAGGGTGGAAAGAAATATTTGGCGGTTATAACAGGAAGCGATCAGCTTTGGAGTCCAGCAGGATTGCCAACGAATTATTACAATTTGATGTTTGTTCCGGATGACACGCTAAAAATTTCAATTGCTTCTAGTTTCGGAGTAAAGGAAATTCCGTGGTATCAAAAGAAAAGAACGATACAGTATTTGAATCGCATTGAATACATTAGTATGCGTGAGAATCGAGGAAGTGAGATTGTCAAGGAATTGACTGGTCGAGATGTTCCTACGATTTTAGACCCTGTTTTCTTTTTGAGTAGAAACGAATGGCTGGAGAGAATTCCTAATAAAAGAGAAATCAATGAGCCATATATTTTCGCATACTTCCTTGGTGCCACACAGGAATATCGCAATGCAGTAAAGAAATTAGCTCGCGACAAGGGCATGAAAGTCGTTGCATTGCGACACATGGATCAGTATGTAGAAGAAGATGAAAACTTTGGAGACTTTGCTCCGTATGACGTGAGCCCAGAGAGATTTCTGAATCTTCTGCGAAATGCAGAGTATGTCTGCACAGATTCTTTCCACGGGACTGCATTTTCTATTCTTAATGAAAAGCAGTTTGTGGTATTTAACAGATATGCTGAAAATTCCAGCTTTTCAAAAAATTCTCGTATTGATACCCTGTGTGTGAATTTTGGTCTAGAAAGTCGGCGTTATAAAAATGGAATGGACTTATCAGACGTTGTAAAAGATGATATTGATTATAAAGCTGTAGGGGAAAAATATAAAAACCTTAAGCAGGTAACAGATCAATATTTAAATACTGTATTGAAAGAAATTAGAAAGCGTGTGTAATCGTGCCGAAATAGGAATATGAAATAATGCATGAGATTGTCGCTGCGAAAGGATAAATATTATATGAATAATGAAGTAGTTAGAGTATTGGTGACATCTCCGCTTGGTGTTGGAGGTGTAACTAATATGATGATTCATATCCAGGAACACCTGGACAGATCTAAAATAAATTTTGACTATCTTGTTTTTCATGATAGGCACGAACCTATGGAAGACAAAGTTCTTTCATTGGGAAGTAAAAAGTATGTTGCCTCAGCGGATAATGTGAAATTTAGACCTTTTAGAAGAATTTGGAGAATTAATGAAATTCGGAAAGTCTGCAAGAGAAATCATATTAAAATCCTACATTATAATGCGGATTGTGCAGCAGATATGACAAATATTATTGGCGCAAAATTGGGTGGAGTTCAATATATTACAATACATAGTCACAATGCTGGCTTTGGAGCAGCAGGTAATGGAATTCGATTTATAAGCAAAATCTTAAAGCCATTAATTCCACTCTTTTGCGATAACTTTTATGGCTGTTCAGAACTAGCTGCAAGATTTCTATTTCCGAGGTCAATTATTGAATCTGGTAGGTGTTCAGTACTTCCGAATGGAATTGATTTGGAGAAATATGATTATAATGAAGCTGTTCGTCGAGAAATACGAAAAAAGCTGAATCTGGAAGGTAAGTATGTTGTAGGACATGCTGGACGGTTTTCTGATCAAAAAAATCACAGCTTTTTGCTGGACATCTTTCAAGCAGTACACCGAAAAAATCCAAATACTGTGTTACTTTTATTTGGCGTTGGTGAACTACAAGAAGCGATGAAAAATAAGGCTAGGACATTAGGAATTGAAGACGCTGTAATTTTTTATGGAGCTTCAAATGAAATGAATAAAATGTGGCAGGCAATGGATATTTTTGTAATGCCATCTTTGCATGAAGGTCTTCCGGTCACGGGGGTTGAGGCACAGGCGAGCGGATTGCCATGTGTTTTCTCCGATGCAATAACAAAAGAAGTAGGCTTAACTTCAAATACAGAATTCCTTTCTCTTCAAGAAAAACCTGATGTGTGGGCGGAACATGTTTTGAAGTATATGAATGTGCAAAGGAAAAGTGAAAGAAAAATATTGGAGCAGGCAGGTTATGATATTCAGCAGACAGCAGATACACTTGCACAACTGTATTTGAATGTTGCTGAAAAACTATAAAGGATGGAAGGAGAAAGTGCTTAATGATTGTAGTGAAGAATAAAGCAGATTGCTGTGGATGTACGGCATGCTATAGTGTATGCCCGAAAAAAGCTATAAGTATGCAGCAGGATCAAGAGGGCTTTTTATATCCATTCGTGGAAATTTCAAAGTGTATAGATTGCAAATTGTGCGATTCTGCTTGTCCTATTGAAAATAAAATCGAGTCTAAAATGTTTGATAGAAAAGCATACGTACTCAGAGCAAAGGACGTAGAAATTGTTTCTACAAGTACCTCTGGAGGATTTGTAACACCGTTAGGCGAATGGATCCTAAATCAGGGAGGTGTTATTTGTGGCGCAACTTATAATGAAGAATATAAGGTAATTCATAAAATTTCCGGGGGGGGCAGAAGAGTTTCGAGGTTCAAAATACGTGCAGAGCGATTTAGGCGATTGCTTTTCTGAAATAAAAAAACACTTGATGCAAGAAACGAAAGTGTGCTTTATTGGAACGCCGTGTCAGGTGTATGGATTAAAATCATATCTGAGAAAAGAATACGATAATCTGGTAACCGTAGATTTGGTTTGCCATGGTACACCGTCGCCGAAACTTTGGAAAAAATATTTAGACGAACAAAAAGACAAATATCATTCAGAAATAGATGATATTGTTTTCAGAAATAAAACATATGGATATCACAGTGGCACCATGCGTATAAGATTCAAAAATCAGTTTGTTTATTATGGAAGCGCCCGTGTGGATCCAATGCTTAAGAGTTTCTTTGCTGAAATTTCGTCAAGACCAAGTTGCTATCAATGTCACTTTAAATCAGTGGAACGATGTAGTGATTTCACTATTTATGATTGCTGGCATGCAAATAACTTAGTGGAAGGTCTTGTTGATGATGATAAAGGCTTTACTAATCTGATCGTGCAGTCTTCAAAGGGAGAAAGGATTCTGGATAGAATTGCAGACAGGTATGAGCTTTATGCAACAAATTTGGAAAAGGCTATAGAATTGGATGGCACGATGATTTGCCATTCAGCAGAGCCTCATCCAAGACGAGATGAATACTATCTGAATTTAGATAAAGAAACCCTAAGAGCACATATACAAAAATTTGTACCAATCAGAATAAGGGATTATTTAATAGAGAAATCTAAAGGAATCTTTTATCGGATGGGTGTGTATAAGTTTCTGAAGAACAAGAAATGAGAATCTGTTATTGCTTCTGAATGATTTGGATTCAGGAGGATATATGATTCAAATAAAGAGCAAATTGGATTGTTGTGGCTGCACTGCCTGTGCAAGTTCTTGCCCTAAAAGTGCAATTACGATGGTTCCTGACGAAGAAGGTTTTCTGTATCCTAAAATTGATATGAGACGTTGTATTGAATGTGGAGCATGCGAAAGAGCATGCCCGATTCTTAATAAAAAAAAGGTAATATCTGAAAAAACAGAAGGCTATATTATTAGAATTAAAGATAACAAAATTCTCTATGAGAGTACCTCTGGTGGTGCATTCACAGCTCTAGCTGATTATATCCTTGAGCAGAATGGTATAGTTTATGGAGCTGGATACGACAATAACATGAGAGTAGTGTGTAAAAGGGCTACTACAAAGCAACAGTTGCAGGAGATGCGAGGCTCTAAATTTGTTCAAAGTGATCTTGGAAACATTTTTCAAGATATTAAAAAAGAATTAAAAGAAGGCACGACTATTTTGTTTTCTGGGACACCTTGTCAAGTGGCAGGGCTGCTAAGCTTTTTAAGGAAAAAACCAGATAACCTTTTATGTGTGGATTTTGTTTGCCGAGGTGTACCATCGCCTGGCTTGTGGGATAACTATGTGAAGTATATGGAAAACAAATACAGCTCGAAAATAGTTGGAGCCCGTTTTAAACATAAAACATATGGGTATCACACGAGCACAATGAAAATAGATTTTGCAAATGGAAAAACCTACTATGGGTCTGGTAGAGTCGATCCATACATGAAGGCGTTTGTAAGAGAAATCTCATCAAGACCATCTTGCGCAGCATGTGCTTTTAAAGGAATAGAAAGACCAAGCGATATCACTGTCTTTGATTGTTATGAATATTCAAAAATCACCGGAAGAAAAGATGATAATAGAGGGTATTCATCAATATTTGTGCATACTGAAAAAGGTGGAAAGATTTTAGAGGCCATAAAATCACATATTGAAATACAAGAAGAAGATGTAAATAGTCTTGTGACGGAAAATGGTGTTATGGTTTGCAATAGTGCAAAACCACATCCTAGGCGGGCTGAATTTTACCAGCTGGCTGAACATTATTCAATTGATAAGGCTTTGAATGAAATTGATCCAATTACATTAAAGGATAAAATAATTGAAAAATCTAAAAGATTTCTATTCAAAACAGGCCTAATAACTGTTGCACGCCATTTAAATAAAGGAAAAAAAAGTTGAGGTTGTTGAGAATAAGTAATTGGATTGCTTTGATTTATTCACACACATATTTGAAGATGGAGAGTGTAAGATTTTTGAATAGAATGATTCTATGGGAGGACACCAATGCCACATATTAGTGTTATTATCCCTGTCTATAACGCAGGAAATTATATAGTTGATACTTTAAATTCAGTTTTGCAACAAACATTGAAAGATATAGAAGTTATTGTCGTAAATGACGGATCTAATGATCAATCTCTTGCTGAATGCTATAGATTACAAGAGATTGATAAGCGCATTATCATAATAAATCAAGATAATCAAGGCGTATCAAAAGCTCGTAATGTAGGAAAGCAAAATGCAACAGGTGACTATATTATTTTTATAGATGCTGACGATGAACTTGATTGCAGAATGCTTGAGATTTTATATACTCAAGCAAGGAAAACTGATTCAGATATATCTGTGTGTGGAGTTGATAGGATTTTTGAAAAAAAGCAAGAGGAGAAGAAAAAGTATCATTGCAATTATGAGGAAATTACTGTTGATCAGGCGATAGAATGGCTGTTGTTGGGCCAAAAAATTGAGTCGGGCGCATGGAATAAGTTGTTTAAAGCTTCTACGATCGAGGATGTTCATTTTGAAGAAGGTAAGAAGATAAATGAAGATAAATATTTTGTATTTAGATCTCTGCTGAAAAGTAAAAAAATAGTCTATTGTGCTGAAAAATTGTATTATTATTATTGCAGGGAAAATTCGGTGACTAATCAATCCTTCTCTGAAAGATGGTTCGATTCACTGTACTTTGCGGATAGAATATATGAAGAACTTAAAGGCCGTAATAATTTGGAAGTCTTTGCAAGATATCAATTATTGATTGCATACTACACTGTTCTACGTAGGATGTATCCTTTCAGAAATCAATACAAAAAGGAGTATCAGCTAGTTATTGATAAAATTAAATCTACTAGTTTTAAATCAGTGCTTTCATATATGGACAAAAAACAAGTGTTTGGTGTTTTATCTATAAAATATTGCACTCTTTTGTATAAATTTATGAGGTGTGTTTCAAAATGATTATCTTGAAAAAACGTGCTGCAGAGAGAATGTATTTTGTATGAAAAATCTATTTGCTAGATGGAGGGATATAGATGCAATTAAAAGTTAAGAAACATGAACTACGACTTTTACTCCAATGTATACCAATTTTGACTTTTGCTACGCTAGCGTCTCTTGGTTCGCTTTTGCCAAGCGTAGTTCAGTTCAGTGCTGCAGTTATTTTGGCGGGACAAGTTGTTTTTATATTTGGCACTAAAGGTATAAAAAAAAATATTGGATTATTGTGGATACCATTAATGATATTCTTTTATGTACGAAATAATCCCAATATTAAATTCTATAGTCTAACGTATATCCAGGTTTTATTGCTTTTTGTCTGCTGTATATTATTTTCAGCATTGGGAGGTTTCAATGATCGGTGTTGGATGATAAAAATGGTAAGCTCTTGGCGATATCTTTACTTTATTTATATTGCATTTACCATTTATATGTTTTTAGATAGTTCAGCGATAAATTTTGTATGTAGTTTGTTCCCGGATGCTGCGAGTACAATTCTTAATCAGTATCATAATGCGGGAATCCCAGGGTTAACAAAGCACTATTCAACAAATGGAATGCTTCTTGCTGTTGGGACGATGATATTTGGAAGCTATGC
This sequence comes from Oscillospiraceae bacterium NTUH-002-81, assembly GCA_032620915.1. Classification (NCBI taxonomy): domain Bacteria; kingdom Bacillati; phylum Bacillota; class Clostridia; order Eubacteriales; family Oscillospiraceae; species Oscillospiraceae bacterium NTUH-002-81. The sequence continues at coordinate 3,166,326 of CP136052.1, read as the reverse complement.
ATTGACTGAAAAAAGACGTTCTGACTATTTATTGTTTTTGATATCGGTTGCTGCATTGCTTTTATCAGGAAAAAGAGCACATACTGTTTTTGGACTTACTGCGTTGTACCTCTGTTATTTTGCATATAATTCAAATGCTAAAAAAAGTCGACTCGTAAAATGCATAGGCGTTTTATTGGGAGCATTAACTGTATTTGCTGTAGCAAGTTATTGCGTGCCGGCACTTGCAACTGTTGTTTTTCGTTTTATTGATACTGCAGAGACTGGGGATATGTCAGTAGGTAGAGTTGATGTATGGTTAAAGGCGTTTTCTATGTTCGGCAAGCATAGTCTTGTTGGTATAGGTTGGGGACAGTATGTTAACCAAGGTGGCTGGTTCTGGAATATTCATAACATATATATTCAGTTACTTGTTGAAACCGGTATAATAGGATTTATAATCTATTGTGGATGGTTTCTGTTTCATCTAGTAAGGACATGGTCGACGTATTCAAAAATGCGTGTAAATCCACAAGATTATATGAATAAAGATTATTGCTTGATGAATTTTTCGTTGGCAATGCAAATATTTTTTTTATTATATGGCTTCACAGGAAATCCTTTGTATGATCGTGAAATGTTTGTGCCGTATTTTATTGCATGCGCAATAAGTGTTAATTATGCTAATAATGATGATGGGAGTGAATTAGAGTAAATTATGAAAATAGGAATAGTAACTCCGTATGATTCGGCGAACTGCGGTGCTTATTTGCAAGCATATGCTAATAAATGTTTTTTAGAAAAGAATAACCATAATGTGTGTTTTATACAGTGGAGAAATGAAAAGCAGCGAAAAAAGGAATTCTTTTCTAAACCCAAGACCATAAAGGAATTGATTAGGTGTATTCAACGATATCCCTTTTTATGTGCACGTTATAAGCGCATGACTCAGGCATTAAAGGAATTTGATATTCAGAAAAATACTGATGATTTAGATTGTATAGTAGTAGGTAGTGATGAAATTTGGAACATAAAGGTTTCACAATTTCAAAATCCGATTTTTTATGGTGGTGTGGAGCAAAAAAGCTGTATAGCATATGCACCTAGTGCAGGACAGGCAGCACTCAAGGATTATAATGATTTTCCATGGGTTAGAGAGTGCTTGGAAAAAATGACGTATGCGGGTGTAAGAGATGAAAATACTAGGAATATTGTTGGAAAACTTGTTGCAAAGCAAGTAGAAATTGTTTGTGATCCTACGATGTTACTGCCTATTAATGAATTTGATTTTCCGCACGAACGTAAGATTAAAGATAAATATATGATTGTTTATTCATATAGCGTTCCTAAAGAACATCAGGCATATATAAAAAGATATGCAAGAAAGAATAATTTAAAACTTGTATCGATATGTTTGTATCAGTCCTGGTGTGATTTGAATATTAACTGTCACCCGATGGAGTTTAGTTCATATATTCGTTTTTCTGAGTGTGTTTATACAACGACATTCCATGGGACGATTTTCACATTGTTGAATCATAAGAAGTGCGCTATCTATAGTTGTTCAAAAAAATTGAAAGATTTACTTGAGTGGACACATAAAGAAGAGACAATGTTGTCATTGACAGCTACATATGATGAATTTGAGAGCCTGATTACCAAACAACATAGCTATGAATTATTCGAGACTATAATCGAAAAAAAAAGGCAGGAATCACAAAAGATATATATAGACGCTCTTAAATCATGTGAAGTCTGAAACGGAAAGTGAGTCAGTAATCAACAATCCAAGGAATGAGTCGATAGGAATAGTATCCATGGGGGAGGACACCCGCTTGATAGCCACTATAGTTATAGGTAAAGGCAGTTAGGATTTCTGGAGACAATGATATTCTTGATGGATATGGAAGATATATTTCCATAGAGAAATGGAGATACGCTAGGAATGGTTAAACGAACATCAATGAAGGTTAATTTCGAGTAGCCTTCTGTTGCCATTTTAGTATCTGACGCAGTGAAGTGCCTATAGCTTTGGCTCATTCACTGAGATATTGAGAACTGAAAAATTCTACACAGTCAAAAAATACTTAATTATATGAGGAATAATATTAATGAGTCGTAACACAGAATTAGCAAAAAATACGGCTATACTTACAGTGGGAAAACTATGCACACAATGTATTAGCTTTTTCCTTCTTCCTTTATATACGGCAATTTTGTCAACGGAAGAGTATGGCACGTTTGATTTATTGGTCACATATTCAACATTATTACTTCCACTCGTAAACTGGCAGTTGGATCAGGGACTGTTCCGATTTATGCTTGATTATCGTGGAAACAAAGAAGAACAAGGAAAACTCTTTTCTACGCTGTTACTATCTAGTACAATACAAAGTATTATTTACATTATTCTTTTTGTTTGTGTAGAACCTTTTTTGAAAATTCAAAATGCATATTTTTTGTTGCTGTATGTGGTGTTGCATGTCTACACGGCATTGTTTCTTCAATTTGTTAGAGGATTGGGAGATAGTGTTAAATATACAATTGCATCGTTTATATCCGCTTCGGCAACAACAGTTTTAAATGTCATTGCGCTGGCTATTTTGAAAATGGGGCTGCAAGGATTGTTCTTGTCCACTCTGATAGCTCAGTTTTTGACGTTGTTGTATTTGGTGTTTACATCCAGAGCGTGGGAGTATTTTTCTGTTAAGAGTATTCGGCCGACGGTATTCAAACGGGTTGGTGCTTATTCTATTCCTTTAATTCCCAATAATCTGGCTTGGTGGGTTGTAAATGCGTCGGATAGAACTATAATTGCACATTTTTTAGGAACCGCTGCCAATGGTATTTATTCTATAGCAAATAAGTTTCCTAATGTGTTTATCAATTTTTATAATATCTTGAATTTGTCCTGGACGGAGACAGTATCATTACATTTTGATGATGAGGATCGCGATGAATTTCTAACGGAAACAATGACATCTCTTTTTAAACTGTTTGCAGCTGCATGCTTTGGCATTGTTGCGTGTATGCCATTTGTATTCCCGATTTTGATTAATGAGAAGTATGTCGCTGGATATGATCAAATCTTGATTTTGATGTATGCAATGCTTTTTAGAGTGCTCGTCGGATTATATAGTTGCATATATGTAGCTCAGAAAAATGCAAAAAAGATTGCTTATACTTCTATTTCTGCAGCTATAATCAATATTACAGTGAATTTGATTTTAATAAATAAAATTAAGATTTTTGCAGCATCAATATCTACACTGGTTGCATTCTTTTCAATGTTTATCATTCGTTATATTGATGTAAATAAGACTGTGCATATGCGAATTCGGAAGCCAATTATTATCGGAAGCATTCTAATTGGTACTATGCTGATGGGAACATACTATTGTGAAAATAAGATGATTCAGTTCATCGCACTTTGTATCACAGCAATCTACGCAGTGCTGACGAATGTTGATATGTTGAAATCTGGCATGAAATTAGTAAAGAGTCATCTTGGGAAATAGGTCTTGGCTGTGATTAAAGAGAGTATTTCACATGATTTAATATTCTCCATTCGATTCTTATTACTGCTTTTTAGAGAGTAGTAGATAAGCTCGAAGTTTAATCGATTTATAGATATATTGCGCCAATTTTATGTGTAACGATTATATTTCTTGTTGTTCTATAGAAGAAGGTCAAAACTGTAATTAAAAATAAATAATAAGAGGAGGAACAGCTTATGGAGGAATTGATAGATACAATAGTATATGCAGGAAGGTTAAAAGACAAATCTGCCTTGATGAGCAGTTCTTCTGGTGGCGCATTTACTGCACTTTCGGATGCTTTTCTGAAAAGCGGAGATGCTGTGGTGGCTGCAGTCTATAATTATGAGAATCATACTGTGGAATTCCAGATGATTCTGGATGAGAAGCAGCGTGAAAGAGCAAAAGGCTCAAAATATATGCAGAGCAAGCCCGGTGATATTTACCAGGAAGCGTATCATTGGTTAATGGATAATCCAAATAAAGAATTGCTCTTTGTTGGCATGGGATGTCAATCAGATGGATTTCGGAAGTTCAGTGAAATAAAAGGAATCCGTGATCGGGTGCATATCGTAGACATTATCTGCCACGGCTCTCCAAGTCCGAAACTGTGGAGAGAATATGCAGAATCAATACAAAAGAAGGATGGAAGGATAACTTATCTTACCTTCAAAGACAAGCGCAATGGTTGGAAATCGCCTACAGCTTACGTGAAAGTCAACGGGTCAGAGAGACCGCTTAAAGATTATGTTAAGGTGTTTTATAATCGGTGTGCGTTACGGCCGTCTTGTTATGAATGCCCTTATGCTACGGCAGAACGAAAAACAGATATGACCATTGGGGATTTCTGGCATATTGAAGAGACTATTCCAGATTTTTATGACCCTAATGGTAATTCTCTGTTCTTGATTCATACTGACCGGGGTGAAGAATTGTTTGAAAAGATTCGAGATAATTTGGATTATAGATTAAGCAATACAACACAATGTTGGCAGGCGAATCTTGAAGCGCCGACTCAAAAGTCTGAACAAAGAGATGCATTCTGGAACGATTATCAAAAGAAAGGAATTGATTTCGTGATGAAGAAATATGGAACAGTTCCAATGAAGACAAAAGTAAAGAATAAACTCATCAAAATTTTGAGGGGGGGGGTACGAACTAAATAACCTCGATTATGCTGATTACTCCGAAAGGAGGGCGGCATAATGAATTGGAAGCAGCCTAAAGTATATGCAGTAAGACATAAGGATGAAGCAACAAGAGCAGCTTCCAGATCGGGTGGTATTTTTACAGCTCTTTCGGATCAGGTTTTATCCAACGGTGGTGTGGTCTATGGGTGTGTTTTGACGGATGAATTTGATGCCGTACATATTCGCACTGATAATGAGGAAGATCGTAATCGAATGCGAGGCTCAAAATATATCCAGAGTAAATTAGGTGATACATTTATAAGTGTCAAAACAGATCTCGATGCTAAGAAAAGTGTACTTTTTTCTGGAACTTCCTGTCAGGTAGCAGGATTGAAAAAACACATTGGAAAAGAGTATGATAACTTGTTCTGCGTGGATATTGTCTGTCACGGAGTACCAAGCAAAAAAATATGGGAGGCATATCTGCGTTGGCAAGAGCAGAAAATGCATTCAAAAGTTGCAAGTGTGGACTTCCGAAATAAGAAAGACTTTGGATGGCATGATCATGTAGAAACGCTTTGTTTTGAAAATGGAAAGTCTACGAGTAGTCGGGTATTCAAGGAACTTTTCTATGGGCATACCGTGCTGCGGCCGAGTTGCTATGAATGTCCCTATAAGTCTGTAATACATCCAGGAGATATTACAATTGCAGATTACTGGGGAATCGAAAAAGCCGCACCAGAGTTTGATGATAACAAGGGCGTTTCATTGGTGCTAGTAAATAATGAGGCTGGAGAAAAAATATTTGAAAAAGTAAAAAAAGAGACTGATTTGGAAGCAGACAAAGCTAGAGGACAGTATGCAGCCGCCTCTTAAAGCTCCATTTCCAAAACCAGATAATAGAGAGCAGTTCTGGAGTGACTTTGAAAATAAATCGTTTGAGTATGTTGCCAAGAAATACGGTGGCATCGGACTAAAAAATGATGCTAAGTTGCTTTTGAGAAAGATTAAGAGAAAAATTAAAAAGTTGGTGGTAAAAGGTGGAAAGAGAGATTCCAATATTATATAAAAGAAAAGAAGAATGCTGTGGATGTACGGCTTGTTATGCCATCTGTCCGAAAGAGGCTATTTCTATGGTCGAGGACGAAGAAGGCTTTGAATATCCACAAATTGATGAAAGTAAATGCGTGCGGTGCTACCAATGTATTAAAGTGTGTCCGATAAAAGCAGCACGAGCACAGTAAGGAGAGAGTTATGAAAACAACATTACTTATCATGGCCGCCGGAATCGGCAGCCGTTTTGGAACAGGAATCAAGCAGTTGGAGCCAGTGGATGATGCTGGACATATCATCATGGACTACTCAATCCATGATGCGATTGAAGCAGGCTTCAACCATGTAGTATTTATTATCCGTAAGGATATCGAGAAGGAGTTCAAAGAGGTTATTGGTGACCGCATTGCCTCCATTTGTTCCTCTCACAATGTAACTGTAGACTACGCTTTCCAGGATATTAATGATATCCCGGGAACTCTGCCGGAAGGTCGTACAAAGCCGTGGGGAACCGGTCAGGCTGTGCTTGCGGCAAAGGAGGTCATCAAGACTACGTTTATCGTCATTAATGCAGACGATTACTACGGCAAGGAAGGATTTAAGGCAGTCCATGAGTATCTGGTGAATG